>JBCCJU010000004.1:0-64108 GCA_039027715.1 Cyanobacteria bacterium P01_C01_bin.120 | reverse complement strand
TGATGCTGAGCTGGTTGAGCACTTGAGAAATGGCTATCAAGATGCCTTGAGGCTGTTATACAGGCGCTACAGCGGTTTAGTCTATACCATTGCCTTCAAAATGCTGAACAGTGCCAGTGAGGCAGAAGACTTGACTCAAGAGGTGTTTCTGAACTTCTGGAAACAAGAAAGATTTGACCCTAACCGGGCTGCACTCAGCACTTATCTCGGCGTTGTGACTCGGAGTCGGGCCTTAAACCGACTAAAGAGCCGTGGCAGCCAGCAGCGATCGCTAGAGAAACTCAAGGCCATGCCCCCACCAGAGTTGACAGCCTCGACGCCGCTAGAAAATGCCTCACTAGAAGAACAGCAGCAGACCCTTAAGCGAGTCCTAGCCGAACTACCAGATCGGCAACGGCAAATTCTAGAAATGAACTTCTATCAGGGTGTAAGCCAGTCCAATATTGCCCAACAGCTCGATTTACCATTGGGTACAGTAAAGACAAATGCTCGTCAGGGATTGATAGCCCTGAGACGACTGCTAGGCAGCGCGGTCGAGTGAAGGGATAAGAACATGACACAGTCATTATCAAACGAAGAACAAGCATTAGCAGCCGGGTATGTCCTAGGGGATCTGACTTCTGAAGAAGAAGTGCAGGTCGCGCAACTGCTGAGCACGAATCCAGCCATGCAGCAAGAAGTGGATGCGCTTCGCGTTAGCTTGCGGCTGATTCCTCACGGCTCGGATATGGTCACGCCACCCGCCTACTTAGAAAACCAGATTATGGCAGCCTTCGAGGCTAGCGAGGTGAGCGAAACTAGCGCCACCAGCGCAGCGAGTGAGGTCACTCGTCGCCAGTTCACCCCGCCTCCCCGCTCACGGTCTTGGGCCAAGCTCGCTGCCGCCTTATCGATTCCAGCGCTGTTGCTGCTGGCTTTTGATAATTTTCGGCTCAGGCGGCAGTTTAGCCTGGCTCAGGGCGATCGCAACCCTGAAGTCGCCTCAATTTTGCAGCAGCCCCAGAGCCGTTTGGTGGCGCTCCAAGGCGACAATTCAGCCGGAACGCTGCTGTTTACGCCCGGTCAGTGGGAGCAAGTCATTGTCTCCATTGCCGACTTGCCGCCGCTGCCCCCCGACCAGATTTATCGGATGTGGCTATCGCTCGATAATGGCCAGCCGTTCCTCTGCGGAGAGTTTACGACGGATGAAAACGGCTCCGTGTATGTCACCTTAAATCCCCCCGAGAGTATTCCTGAAGGCGTTAAAGCTCAAACAGTCTTTGTCACCCAGGCAGATACGTCAGCTCCTCTGGAGCCCGTAGGAGAACCCATTATTGTGGGTGAGATTTAAGCGTCATCCTGAACAACGTTACGACTGACTATCAAGTTGTGCGGTGGTATTTAGCTGACTCCACGAGCTGAGCCGTTAGGCCACCGCATCAACAAAATGTTAGGCAATATCCACAACAGCCTTAAGCAAATTGCGGCAAATAAATGAGATAAAAGTGGGCAGGAATTTCACCTTTGCTCTCATCTCTATCTCGAATTAGTTATTCATGCCTGATTATTTAATTCCTAAAATTAAAGTCCAGAAAGAGTTTAGACTCAATATTCTGTCAATATTCAAACCGGATTGCTACACCTCACTTTTAGCCTGATTTAGACGGCTACACAGTTCGGCGAGTTGGCATGCTGTCCGCATTGGCGAAAAATTCTTGCCCGTATATTCGTATGCTTGTTGTCCTCGCTGCAGCATTTCCTCCGGATTCTCTAGCGCGTACTGCAATAAGTTTGTGAGGGTTTTAAAGTCTTCTCTCTCAAATGAAAGCCCTACAGGAGTCGCTATTTCCGGTAAACCACCTGCCTCTGAAGTAATCGAGCAGGTTGCGACACTAGATGCTTCCATTACTACATAGGGAGCAGGATCTTGGATTCTTGATGGCACAACTAAAGCGAGTGATTTTTGGACAATAGGCAATAATTCTTCCGGAGGAAGCTTACCTTTAAAGATGACCTTATCCTCCAGGTCAAGCTTTTTTGATAATTCCTTGAGTGGTTCTAGAAATGTCCCATTGCCGATAATGTAAATTTTAAATTTTGGCGATGAAGGGGCGATATGAGCAGCAGCATTTAGTAAAAGGTCAACTCCTTTATCTTTTTCAATGCGACCAACAAAAGTAAAAGTTAGTGGACCCTCTAAATCTGACAGTTTTTTAGAGTTAATATGATGCAAAGAAATTGGATTATAAACTGTTTCTACTGGCCACGGGAAATCGAGAGATTTAGCCATGAACTCACTACAAGCAATATGTAGATCTGCAAGGTGCGCAGTAGACATGCGAATCCCTAAACGGACATAGTTAATTGCAGCGAAAAGCTTCCACTTCAAGGGATAGTTAGATTTAGGCTGGAGTGCTTTAATCTCTTCCCATATCCGTTTAGAATAAGAGGAGGGAAAATATTCTGAATGTGTGGTCTTGTAAAAAGGGAAGTGGTACTTAATAACAATCTTCTTCCCAAGCAGCTTGCAAATAGCAGCAAAGCCCAGATGATTTGAATTCATGTGAACTATATCGCACTGTTTGATTTTTCTAAGCCAAACAATTAACCTGTCTTTCTGCGTTGAAACAATATCAGCATCAATATCTAAGCTTCTTAACTCTGGCAATATGGTACTTACATAAGTTGTCACTCCGCTGATCTCATCTCCATGACGATGCTGTATGAGAACTTTCATGGCTAATCTCGATGCGTTTTGATAGGTGATAATCTTTTCAGTAGTGTGTTAATTAGAAAAAGTCTTGAGAATTCTTGAGCTTGACTACTTTCCACAAGGTAGCTTATTGTTGCAGGCCTATCACATCAAATGATCCAGGTCTTACGTGCTTAATCTACCCAAAATAGTTCTCTAAAACTCTACTTTCGCTAAAAGTTACTCTGACTTTTCTACATAGACTAAGAAGGCAAAGTAGACTGCATCACATTCTAAAACCGACCATAATTTTGTGACTTTAACCGCTCAGTATCTGAACTTAGTCAATCACCAGTTGCCCCATGCAGCCAAACAGCAGCCCTATCCAGTCCGGGCCAATCACTGTTTTGCCCGCATCATCCTCGATAACCTGTTTCAAGATGTTTGGTATCGACATTTGGAGAAGCCCGCCTACAAAAATATGACTGTAGAACAGTTGCGGATGGCGATCGCACTGGGCCAGCAATACCTGCGAGACCCACAGAGCTGTTTCACCGCGAATCAAAACAGTCTGCGTCTACGTCAAAAACTTCGCCATTGACCCGTTGCCAT
Source organism: Cyanobacteria bacterium P01_C01_bin.120 (assembly GCA_039027715.1). Lineage (GTDB taxonomy): Bacteria > Cyanobacteriota > Cyanobacteriia > Phormidesmidales > Phormidesmidaceae > Halomicronema. Next base: position 60,825 of record JBCCJU010000004.1, on the reverse strand, counting down.
AATTCACCGCCTACTTTCGCCAGAAAAAAGCGAAAAAATTTGGCTCATCTTGCATGGCTGCATGCTCTGCTTGATGCTGCTGAACGAGTTGAGAATGGGTCTGACAGTGCGCTTCTAATGCCTCGCGATAGTGCTGCTCTTGCCGAAATTCCATCGTGAGCTGATGCAGCTCTAGCACTTCCAAAACCTCTTGAGGGCTAGGCTCGTATCGTCGGAGCAGTTGTTCAAACACAGCGGCTGGTTCCAGTGCGGTTGGTTGTTAATAGAGTAGCAGGAGGGACGGACGAAAGGACGATGGGTAGCTGAATAGGAGTACTCCTACAAAAGTTTAGGGAGCGGAAATGGCGGCGTTTCAGGATGATTGCCAGGCATCAAGGAGCTACACTAATAGACCTGGCATCTACTGTCAGCTTTCCGGCACCTCTAAAACTGGCAGACGTTTGGCCTAGAAAACCTTTGCCGTTGATTATAAAGAATGCACTTTTTTGAGAGTGAACTGAACGGTGGCCAAAGTACAAGATCTCGAAAGAGTAGAAGTGGCCTCGGTAGAGGAATTGCGGCAGTGGTTTGAGGCGAATCACAAGCAAGCAGAATCCATTTGGCTAGTGACGTATAAGAAGACCGTACCGGCCAAGTATGTCTCCATTCAAGCAGTATTGGACGAGGTGTTGTGCTTTGGGTGGATGGATGGGCGGCGCATGAAGCTGGATGGCGATCGCACGATGCAGCTGTTGTCGCCGCGCAAAACCGAGCACTGGTCGAAAACCTACAAAGATCGGGTGGCCAAACTTACCCAAACGGGGCGCATGCATCAGGCTGGTCTTGAGGCGGTATCCGCAGCACAGCGGAGCGGCGCCTGGGACTTTTTGAATGACGTGGATGCTTTGATTAAGCCGGATGATTTGGTGGCGGCGCTGGAACAGCACCCCCCGGCACTGGACAACTACGAAGCCTTTCCGGACTCTGCCAAGCGCGATATTCTGCGATGGATCAAGCTAGCCAAGCAGCCCGAAACGCGAGCCAAACGCATTCAGAAAACCGCCACGCTCGCGGCTCAAAATCAGCGAGCGTCAGGTACTCGTTGAAGAAGGTCGATTACCGAGAGGGCAAATTGCCACGATCATGCGAGCTGTCTATTGCCGATAAGCGATGGCTGTGACCTGGTGCGATCGCTCAGGCTTGGAACAATCAGCGTTATGGTGAATAGCGGAACACCACAGTTGTTGATCGAATCAAAGTGAGGTCAACATAAGGGCGATCGCTCTTTAGGCTGCTCGGCATATGGGAAATTGTGTGCGGGGTCGATGCTTTGGTCAACAACTCGGTCAGCCCTTACTTTCTATCCTTCATTGCTCTAAGCGCAGATTTATGACTGATGCAGCTTCTCCTCAAGCCCTCCTCCTCCTTGGCAATCAACTCTTTCCCAAAAGCTGCTTACCCACGCTGACCTCACTGCCCGTGTTTATGGCCGAGGATTACAGCCTGTGTACCCACTATCGCTATCACAAACATAAACTCATTCTCTTTCTCGCGGCGATGCGTTCCTACGCCGATGCGCTGGCGGCAGCCGGGGCACAGGTCACCTATCACCGGCTTACTGAAGCCACGGTGGATCAGACGTATGAACAAAAACTGGAAGTTTTTTTGACGGAGCACCAAGTGGGCACCCTGACGGCATTTGAAGTTGAAGATAAATTCTTTGAATCGCGTCTGACAGATTTGTGTGCGGCGCTTGATGTTGAGCTGGAGCTGCTCCCCAGTCCCATGTTTTTCGTTTCCCGAGAGGAGTTTTCTGACTACCTGGCGGCGTCTAAGAAGCCGTTTATGAAAACGTTTTATGAGCAGTTGCGGAAATCTCGTGACATTCTGATGACCGAGGATGGCAGTCCTGTGGGCGGTAAATACAGCCTGGATGCAGCCAACCGTAAAAAACTGCCCAAACAGCTTGAACCGCCCAAACTTGAAGCATTAAACCATCCTGCCCATGTAAGTGACGTTGCCGAGCTGGTTGATGCACTTTTTGCCGATCATCCAGGCGACAGCGCTGCTTTCTGGCTACCGACGACACGCGAACAGTCGCTAGCCTGGCTAGAACGATTTTTAAAGCAGCGCTTTCAACATTTTGGTACCTATGAAGATGCCATTACCTCACGTTCAGATATTGTCTACCATTCAGTGCTGAGCCCAATGCTCAATATGGGTTTGGTGACGCCGACGGAAGTGATTGACCACGCTATGGCTTTTGCTGAGAACCACAATATTCCGCTGAATTCCCTCGAAGGATTTGTGCGACAAATTATCGGCTGGCGGGAATTTATGCGAGGCATTTACCGGCACTATAGCGATCGCCAAGAAACTGAAAACTTTTTTGATCACCAGCGTCAACTTAAACCCTGCTGGTATGATGCCTCAACGGGAATCCCACCTCTAGATGACGCTATTCAAAAAGCGGTGCGTTTAGGCTACAACCACCACATCGAACGGCTGATGATTGTCGGCAATATTATGCTGATGTGCGCGGTGCACCCACGCGCCGTGCACCGCTGGTTCATGGAAATGTATGTGGACTCATCCGATTGGGTCATGGGGCCTAATGTATACGGCATGGGACAGTTCAGCGATGGCGGAATTTTTGCCACCAAACCTTACATCTGCGGCTCCAACTATTTGCTTAAAATGAGCGACTACAAAAAAGGGCCGTGGTGTGATGCCATTGACGGACTCTATTGGCAATTTATCGATGCTCACCGCCCATTCTTTAAGCAGAACTATCGCATGAGTGCGATTATCAGCAACTTGGATCGAATGAGTGCCGAGAAGAAAACACGGATCTACGGCGCTGCTGATGAGTTCAGAGCACGGGTGACCAAGTAGGCGCGATAAACTGTGGCGCGATAAACCGTTAGAACCCGCTTTTCGAAGTCGCTCTCCAGAGGGGCCTTGACTATTGCGGCATCGCAACAGCTGGTGATCGCTAAAGATCCCATATCACAGTCTTTTCGCCCTACAGGAGACCGCGATAGCGAATAAACACTAGGATGGCTGCCCAGGCTCCCAAGGAGACTTTTAGCGCCACCAGCACATTTAATATCGGAATCCAGCCGCCGCTGATGAGGGTACCGGGAACTCCGTGAGAAAGTTCGACGCCAACGAGCGATAGGGTGGCGATCGCGATAAAAATCAACACTGACACTTTTTCGAGGGTGGCGGCGCGCCAGCGCTTGTAGATACCCTCCATCCACCTAGCAGAAGTCGTAATCGCTACCAGCCCGATGGCCGTGCCGCCGGCCACGCCAGCCGCAAAGCCACCCCCCGGACTCAAGTGACCACGAATCGCCAGTTCAATGCTGACTAGGGCAGCGATGGTGGCTCCCAAGCGAGCCAAAACGATGGAGGGCTCGTCTGTAAATTGATAAATATTGCAGGAAGGCTGCTCATCGGCCAGGAGAAACCGCACTCCCATGATGGCCAAGGTAAAAACGACCACCTCAAAAATGGTGTCATACAGGCGGTTACGAAAAATGATGCCGGAAACTGCGTTCACCACGCCACTGTCGTCAATCACCATCTCCACGGCGGAAAACTCAGCGACATCAACGGCGGGGTTGGGAAATACCAGCATTTTGAAGTAAAGGGCGATCGCCGCCGCTACGTAGATCCACTTCATGATTGGCCCTCCAAGGCATTGCGCAGATCGACTTTATCCGGTGATGGAGTCGCGGGCTCTAACCGCAGCGCTCGCGAAAAGTTGACGTCGGCCAATTCGGGGGGCAAAGCCGCAGCAACTAAGTCATAAAGTTGCGGTAGTCGAATATTTAGGGTGTGGGCAGCCTGATTGGTCGCGACTACTGGCTCATCAATAATTAGGCTCGTTGGTAGATAAACCGCGTGGATTTCCTGACCCTCTAAAGCCCGCTGCAGCGCCTGCGGATTGTCAAAGGACACGACTTCCAAACGCAACTGATGGGGTTTAAGCACCGTTCGCAGGGCGGGAAAGAGCTGTTGCGATGGAGAGGAATGGGTTTCGGCAAGGGACGTCGCTAAAACTCCCAAACGCAGGCTCATGGAAGAGCGTACCGCGATCGCATACAGCGTAATTGACAGCATGGTGCCAACAAGCGCTTCAGTAAGGGCTACATCGGCCGCGCCAAACAGCGCATAGACGAGGGCCGCCACCGCGCCCAAAATGCCACGAATCACCAGCGCATGATAAGGATTAGCCTGCGTGACTAGCATGCCAGCCGTCAGGGGCAGCAGGGCCGCGATCGCCACAATATACAAATTTTCAGACATTTTCCCCTCCCGTACTCGAACAGTAGGCCAACACATATCCCAGCACTGTGTTCCAAATGGCTAAAGAAATAATGGCTAGTATCAGCAGCGGCCACTCACTGGGAATTTTGAGCAGCAGGCCCACAATGATACTCATAGATCCCAGGGTGTCGGCCACCGATAGGCTGTGCAGTTTATAGAGCACCGACCGTCGCCCCAACAGCGGGAACGTGCCCCAAAACCAGAAGATGACGCCGAGCACCATCAGGCCATAGCTAAAAACATCAATCATAGTTCGTTTAACCGCCGCATCACGTGGGCCAATAACATCAAAGCTGCGTTGCCAACACTCAAAATCAAAACGCCCACCAGGCCAATCATCCAGTCATCTCGTAATACTGAAACGACCAAAATCATGATGGATGTTTTGGTGGCAATACTGGCAAATGCCAGCATTTTTTGCCAAATATCTTCGTCTTGCCAGGCTTCATAAATAGGAATTAGCAGAGCTAAAATCATGGCGATGAGAATACCATTCATGGCTTAAAAAAACGCGATATATCACGTCTGTAAGAATGCAAAAGGAAGATTAAACTTCAACGTTTTTAGCGGACTCGGAGGCGGCGATAGCCGACTGAGATTTTGTGCGCGATCGCCGCCGAATACGATGGACTTCATACCAGCCATCTTCGTGATACTTAAGCACAATGGTCTTAGGCGTAAAGGTGATTAGAAAGATGTCTAAAAATATCAGACCGGGGGTGCGATTAGGCCGCACTCTTTCCATGACAGTGTCTTCTTTGGTGTGCGGTCGAAAGATAATTTCAATCGCCTCGGCGTAGGCAGTAGGAATTGCCACAATGATTTCCCAAAGCACGTTTAACCAATCCCGCAGGACAGCAGTCAGGGTCCGGTTGCGAGGTAATATCAGCGCAATACAAACGCCAATAGCAATGTTGGCGAGACTAAGGTCAGCGGTTAGTAGAAACCAGATAATTAGACGTAGGGCCAAATCAAGATAGCCAATCATGCCAACACCATCCCAAAGAGCAACAATAAGATGAGACTCATGGCCCCAATCAGGTGATCAAACTGTTCCACTAAATGTGAAATTTTGAGCTTCACTTGGCGGAATATCAAGACATAAGCCAACCAACCCAAAGCAATTGTGGCTAAGGGCTTAACAATATTAGTTAGCGAGTAGGCTTCGTAGTAGACAACATTAGCTAAAAATAGCCCGCCTATTAGCAGCGCCATCGCCACCCAAAATCCAGGTTTAACTGAGGCTTTTACCTCGGAGCGACTGGGTAAGAAGATAAATTTAGCGAAAGAAATTGCCGTACCTAAAGCGGCAATATTCATCCCAATCACCTGCCACGGCAGCAAGTTTTTCATGGTCAGTACTTTGGCGCCAAATCCGGACAGCAGGGGAAATCCGGAAATCGAAAAACTGGCGATCGCCAGGGCAATCCATAGCGACCTCGGCAAGGGCTCATGGCGCAGAACCTTGAGATTGCGACTGGATAAATTACCAGTGATGAGAAATAGCGCTGATTTCACTAGGCCGTGGGTTAGGGCATAGAATCCACCCACTTCGGGAGCCGCCAATACGAAGCCCAACTGCGACACGGTATGAAAGGCCAGCATGCGTTTAGCGTCTTTTTCAAATACGGCGTAGCCAACGCCAAGGAGAGCCGTGCCAACGCCAAACAGGCGCACAATGGGATCGATTTCTGGAAACATCAGAGCCCAGCGGGCCAGCGGAAAAATGCCGGTTTTGACAACGACCCCCGACAGCATGGCGGAGACGGGAGCCTCAGACTCAGAATGGGTTAGCGGCAGCCACAGTCCAGAAACGAAAATGCCGCCTTTCGTCAAGAGTCCAATAAAGAGCAGGCCTAGCGCGTTCGAGGAGACACCTTGTAAGGCAGTAAAGGCAAAGGACTGGGTTTGTTGATAAACCAGCGCGGCTCCCAGCAGGTAAAACAGCATGGCCGTGTTGCTGACAAATAGATAACGCAGCCCCACCCAGATGGTGCGATCGCTACGCGGGTAGGCAATCAGCAAAAATGCGGCAATCCCAATCACCTCCAAGGCGACGTAGAGACTGATTAGATCGGCACAAACAAAAATCGCATTCACACACCCGTGCAAAATAATGGCCGGAGTGTAAAAGAACTTGGAACGATTTTGCTGCCAGCAATAAAAAACGACCGCTGCGGTCACCAGGGCATTTGTCAGAATAAAGAAGCCGCTGAAGGCATCCACCATCAACGTCACGCCAAAGTTATCCAGTAGGCTGAGGGTTAACGAGGGAGTCGCCAACAAGGTCCACAAACTGTAAGTAAACGAGACTAGTGCCACACCCAAGGCCAAAAAGCGACCCGCACGAGGCAACAAATAGCTGCTAAAACCGATGAAAAGCGGCAGGGTCAACCAGGCGATCGTCAGCAGAGTCATGGCGTGTGGCTCCGCTCAATCTCATGGGTATCCAGCGTTGGGTTGTTGCGAGAAAGCTTCATCACCCCCACCAGCATTAGGGCCTGGATTGAAAAACCGATTACAATCGCGGTTAAAATGACAGCCTGAGGTACCGGGTCCGCATAGGCTACATTGGCTTTCTCGGTAGCAATGGGCGTGAAGATGCCGCCGCGAGCCGCTACCAGCACATAGAATGCGATTACTCCGGTGCTCATAACGTCCATTGCCAAAGTTTTCATAAGCAAATTACGCTTCCAGATGATGCCGACAAAACCGATCAGCACCGTAGCAAAGACGCACGCTTCCAGTATTGACTGTGGCAGCTGGACGGGCGCTGCCGCAGCCAAATAAATTGATGGCTGAAGACCGCACCCCAGAGCAAGCAGGAAAAGCATGGTAGCAATATCAACTGAACGTCATCCATAGATATTATGCTATCAAAAATTGTTTTCCATTGATTAAAATCTAGCCAAAAAAGCCTAACTGCTGATTGGCAGATATCGCCGGCGAGGCGAGACATGTTTGGCTGATGCTGCTATGAAAGGCCAGGCTATGTCGCCATTACCGGAGTATCGCCATGGGCATCAGGAGGCTCGGCCCGAGGCAGCCAAATGATAAAAGCGGTACCCTGCTGCTCACTATCGGGCTCGATAATTGCCGGTAATGGATGAGACAGTTTCGCCAAGGGGCTGATAACGTCAATCTGTCCATGCATTTCTTCGGCCAAATCCGCCGCGATCGCCAACCCTAGGCCAGTTCCTGCTAATTCTCCCGCAGCCTGTAGTCCACGATAGTGGCGCTCAAAAATGTGTGCTTGATCAACTGCGGGAATGCCAGGCCCCGTATCCCCCAGCAGCAGTCCCACCCAGTGCGGCTGCGCCGGACTCGATAATGCCCACTGTAGCCAAATTTGGCTGCCTGGAAAGGCATATTTCAGCGCATTATCAATGAGAATATTCAAAATTTCGGCTAAGGCTCTGACATCGGCCTGCACCCAACTGTCCATTGCAGGAGAGATTGCCTGTAGGGTCATGCCAGCCTCTTCGACCAGAGGCTGAGTCAGGTTTACCAGCGGCGTCACCACCTCAGCTAGCGGCATCGGTTCAGCGGTAAGCGCTCCGCCAAAGTGAGCCAAAGAGCCAGACTCTACCGTTGATGCTGTCGGTACCGCATCAGCATCCGATGCTGGTAATAGCAGCGGGAGCGTCGTTGCCGCCTCTTCACGGGTATCGTCGGCCGCCTGCAGCGTGTCGTCAAAATAACCTAATAGCTCCTGTAGGCGATCGCCTTCTTGCAGCATATTGAGTACTAGAGAGCGATTAGGATCCACTGCGGACAGGCGTTTGGTAAGTAATTTACCGAAGGTTTTGAGCGCTGTCAGCGGACTGCGCAGCTGATGCAGTAGCTCATGAAATCGATCAGACTGCTGAGTTTGTACCTGATCCAGGGAAGACCGCTGAGTTTTGAGCCACTGTCCACGCTGGTCTAGGACACAGGCAAGGGTGAGGGAACGAGCACATTCCTCCATGCGATCGCGCTCGCCATCGCGCCACGGATGGTCAGAGCGCCAGCCCACGAGTACGCCAAAGACGCCTCCCTCATGCATCATGGGGATGGCCAATCGCTGCGCCGAAGCCGGTTCAGAATCGGTTTCGGGAGCGGGTGACAAAGCCGGCTCCGGGAGGACAGCAGGAGAAACAGGAGTGGTCGCTGTCGTCGCCTCGTTTAATAAGGCTGTCGTTGGCTTCACGGCTTCCGGTAGCCCCTTCTCAGCAGCCAATGTCGCGCGTTCAGGCCGACCTCCGGGATAAATTGCGATCGGCAACAAATTGGGCATTTGCTGATCGGACCAGCTTTCGGCTAAATAGATTGCCGCCGACTCAGCTCCTATGAGCTTAGTTATCATCGCCAGTTGTGACTGACAAAGGGCGGCAAATTCAGCACTTGCGGGCATTAACATCATCAAAAATCGCCGAAAATCCTTTGTTTTAGGATCAGCCTAAATCTTAGGCGAGTAACAGGGCCAATAAGAACAACCAAATTAAAAATATCTTGACGTCTAAATCGGCTATTCTGCCAGGACACATTGCTTAACTGCTCACGCCGGATAAGGGAAATAGAAGTTAACCAGAGTCGCTATAGCAGCCTTGCCGATCCCACTAAACTCACTGGGCTGTTTGCAGTTTACTGACTGGAAATCGCCTTCAGTGTTTCCGCACTCCAGATAATTCCAAAAGCGGCCCCATCGCTGGGCAACCGACGCTCCGCAGGCAGCTTATTAAATGTGATTGCAATCTATAAAGAATAAACTCGAGAATTCCATAGAAGTTTTACGAATAGTTTAGCTATGTGAACAGATTTAATAAGCGCAGATCTGTTTAGTGCGAGCTACCTCTGCAAAATGCTTAAAAGCCCCTCGAGTAGTAGCGATTACTTATTCAAAAACCTATTTAACCAAGATAAAGCAACTCTTCATTTAACCACGCAATTCCCCCGTCCTACATTCAGAGAAGTTGAAATTTTAGTTTTTACCGGATATACTTTGCTGCATCGGGGTTTTGTAACACAAACTACATACCTCGCATGCTTTGATTACACCAGAGAGTTAGGAGGTAGGCAGGTTGGCAAGAAGACGCAAACGCAAAAGCCGCCGTCGTCTAGAAGGTCGGCGTATTTTAGAGAGTGTTCCTCAGTATAGTATCGAAAGCGGCACAGATAAGCCCGTTACCGCAGCTCGAAACTTTATTCATAGCGAAAACATTGCTCCCCCCGCACTGTTGCTAGTGAAACGTAATGAGCACACCACTGATCGATATTTTTGGGCCGAGAAGGGACTCTTTGGTGCTCAATATGTCGAAGAGAATCACTTTTTGTTTCCTAGTTTGAGAGCCCTGCTGAACGAAGACGACGAAGAAGTTGTGAGCCTTTCAAAATAAGGCGATCGCCTATATTTTAGGCTTCAACGGTACGTTTTTAATGAGTTCAGCTTTCCAAGGAAGCATACAAGATTTGAACCAGGATAAGAGACGGAGTGAATTCACTCCGTCTCTTGCCGCTTTAAAGGAAGCTGCGCTGCCAGAGCAATCAATTCATCACGGTGGGCAGTTACCCGCAATCGGGAGCCCGCTGCCGCGGCGATTGTATCCATATCGGTTTTAGTGATAGGGGGCAACACCTGGAAAGAAACCTGCTCAAAGCGAGCCGCCCCTTGCCAATAAAACCAGGAAGCCAGCGGCGATAATAGCAACAAACCATAGGGAACGACGCCAAGCTGTGGGGTTGATATCGTCATGACTAACGCCAAACAGAACAGACCAATGGCGGCCAGACTTCCCAGAAAAATAGCCAGAAATAGGCTGGCTCCCACTTTGCCCTCTAGCGAAATTTTGCCGGAATCAGCATCAACGGCAGTAACGCGATAAGCGCGATTTGAGAAATACATTTGCAGCTTTTCCAGCAGCGTCACGTCCGTTAGGGACGTCGTGTAAAGCGCAGTTTCAGTTCGATCTTTGGTGGAAGCCCGAATAAAAAAGAATAGGCCAATAAAGAGCAGAAAAGTGAGACCGAAAACAGAAGGTGAGACGAACGGTTCCAGAGCAATCATAGGAGTCTGTTGAGCGGAAATCCTGACTGATTGGAGTATACCTGGTGCGATCGCACTCGGCCCTTTGCGTAAAGCTCCTCATATCGCTACCCCAAAATCTCTCATGTGGCTTTATATGTGCGGCTGTCAGCCTTTTCAGCCTCAGATCCAGCGGAGTCAACGCATAAACGCTGTGCACAAGCGATCAGGCGATCGCCATCACTCTGAGCGCAGCTTCAACAAATCTTCCATAGAAGCCAGCAGCTTCACCCGTAGCTTTTGAATTTGCTCCGCCTCATTCAGGTCAAAAATCCAAGCCACGTTGACTTTGAAAACAATGGCTTTGACTCGTCCCCGCACGATGAAGCGGTTAGCCCCATCTGCCTGCTCTGCCTGTTCCAAAGACTTTGGATAAGCCTCCATGCCCGCCGCTTCCGACTGCAGATAGCGAACAATTGCCGCATTGCCAACAATGGGCTCCTCGAATGGAGCATGAAGCAGACCATCAGGCGCAAAAAGCGCCGCCGTCACTTCAAACTTACCGGCATTGAAGCTTTCAAAATAGCGCTCAATAACTGGACTGGCATCTAATTGCGCTACTTGCACCTGAGTTAAAACCATTAATAAATTTTGACACTGCCTATTTTGTTTACAGGTTAAAACCTAAATTCAGCTGCATGCCAGCGATCTCATTCCAAAGGCTGATTCTGGCTCTGACGATAGATGCATTTCACATTCAAATATTTTGATGGATTGTCAGCTATTAGCCGGACAGCAATATACAAAGGCGGTTCTTTGGTGATGTGAGCGATCGCTATCGGCGGCGATTTTGGTCTTCACTGTAGAGTGCGGATTTCCGATTGAAACAGCTGTATGCCTGCAGCCAAAGATTTTCTATTCTATTGGTAAAGAAATAGAGAAAAGGAGTAGCAAAGTTATGACGACGATTTTGCCAACGCTATTAACACTTGCGATTTTTGCCTGGTCGATTTCTATTATGTTAGGTCAGCTAGGCGGTTAACATACCGTCAGTCAATGCTTTCGGCAATCTCTCGACCATTTGGCATGGCTTACGCTTTTCCACTGCAACATTTGTGCCATTGAGGCTGTTTGCTGATTGGACGTAAAGCCAATGCCTGCGGCCAGAATTCTTTTTGACGATGCTTTATGGCATTCACTAGCCACTGTCTGTCAATCATTTAGGGTGGTTTGCAAAACGTCTTCTTTAGCGCGAAAGCCAACAAGCACTGCGCTGCCGTTTTTGACGAACAAGGGACGCTTCAACAGCATGACATTTTCGGCGAACGCATCAGTCCATTGCTCATCGCTCCAAGACTTTTTCTCTTCACCAATGGCCCGATAAGCCTGTCCTGAAGTATTGCGCATAGGCTTCGAACCTAGCGCTGCCACCCAGTCAGCAATCATGTCGCGACTGGGCGGCGCGGTTTTGGTGTCAATAAACTCATAGCTGATGCCGTTGTTTTCTAACCAACTGAAAGCCTTTTTGCAGGTGCCACAATTGGGAATACCGTAAACCCGGAGTGTCATAGCGCTGCCGAAGAATGTTTGATGAAAAACCACGTGAGCTCCAGTAGCGTACCAAATTGTCTGATCGATTCGTTGAGCTTCGATGCCGCTCCATTGCTCAGCGATGATGCTGAAGACTTCTACGTTCTCTAGCTGTGCTTGAGATCTGGGGAATCGCGAAATTTTTAGATCGACCCTCAACCTTGAGCCCCCAAAAAAACCGCTGATTGAACTTAAGCATGAAGCTTATTTATGGTAATTGCTGCCCTGAAGAATCGACTTGGCTCGATAGAGCTGCTCCAACAACAAGAGTCGAGCTAGTTCATGGGGAAAGGTCATAGGGGAAAGGCTGAGCTGTTGAACGGCAGAGCGCTTGACGGCCTCACTTAAGCCTGCCGCGCTGCCAATGACAAACGCCAAGCTGCCGGATTCGGCTCGGCTCAGAAACTGGGCAAATTCTACAGAGCTGTAGCATTGCCCGATTTCCGTCAAGGCTATGAGGCGATCGCGTCCCTTCAACTGAGCTAACAGCTGCTCGCCTTCTTTTTCTAAGGTCGAATCTTTGATTTCCAAAATCTCCAGTTCTGGCAGCCGCTTCTGATAAACCTCAAGCCCCTCACGAATCCAACCTTTTTTGATTTTGCCGACGGCCAGCAGTTTGATTTTTGGAAAACTCGTCATAGTGGCAGGTAATAGAGTGATGGTGAGGTGAACGACCGGTTGCCCTTGCAAAGAGATAAAGATAGCAAGAGGGAACTTTTGAGTTGATTTAGCGCTGAAAATTCCCGTCTCGAAAATGCGCTCAATGCCGGATTCCATACCCAAAACGCATTTTGGCTGTGTTTCATCGCGATTGCAGCGCTAAATCGGTCACACTAAGTCACAATAAAGAAGTAACAGCAGATAACGGTTTATGTTTGGCACCTTCCAGCAAACAACCCTGCGGGTTGAAGTCGACGCTCCAGCTGCAATTATCCGTGACAGTTTGCTGCAACCGCGTCAATTTACGCAGTGGTTGTGGCCCCAAACTTTTTCTGTCGGTTTGCCGGATGTCTTAGAAGTGGATACCACCTTTACCAGCTATCTTGGTCCTCTCAAAGTACAGCACCAGGTCACTGATTTAACGCCTCAAAGCATGCGGTTTTTGCTCTGGGAAGGGGTTGACGGTTTTCATGAATGGCGGTGGGGCGATGGATGGGTACAGTCGCGTATAGAAGGCATCTCTGTGTTGCCAATTAATTTGGGGCAGAGCTTAAATTTGATGCGTTTACAGCGTTTTTTAGCCACACAGAAGGTGCCAGCCTAGGAATGGCAAAAGGTGCCTCCACCGCAGTAGCTCGGCAGCAGCCCAGCAATCTCAAAATTGTCAGCCACCGGCGAAAACATCAACCAATAATCAGCAAACTGCTTTAATCACCGCTTCTAGTTCTTGCAGGCCGCAACCAACCGGACTCTTTGCCCAATTTAGCAGCGCTGATACCCTTTGCCCTTGGGGCGCTATTGATGGGGGCATTAGTGGTGGTGGAACATTGAGAGCATAAACTACAGCATCAAAAGTTGGTCCTGGCAAGCTTGACAGCAGTTGGAACAGCGCCAGTCGCTTTTGCGCCGCGCTAAGCGATTCTGATGGGTCTGCAGTTGGTTTTTCGGCTAAAGGCTCCGCTGCCCTCTCAGCCATTTGAATATTTGGGGGGGGCGATAACGGTGCTCCCCAGCCATCATCAACTGCTGGCTGTGCTCCATGTAGCTTATCCACCACACGGGTGATACCTCTCATGACATCATCAAGCCCGGCATCTTGACTGCGCCATTCGACTACTGGCTTGCCGTCAGTGGGGAGGATTTGTAGCTTGGCAAACGGCATCTGCTGCCAGGCACAAGGCGTCATAATAATGGGAATCACGCGCGCTGTCTTCTCCTCATGGTGCATCAGGGCCCGAGACATTTCTTTGCTGAAGCAAAAGTCAGAGCCAATAAAGCGAGCTGTGATTAGTAGCAGAATGATGTCAGCACTATCAAACGCTTGTAGAATTGCCTGATTCCATTCAGAACCGGCATCGATCGCCCGATCTTGCCAGATGCTGATCTTCCCGAGATTTTGCAGCGCCTTCAAAAAGACGACGAGCTCGTCTTTGAGCGGCTCATCTTTATGCGAATAAGAGACAAACACCTTTAAAGGGCTGGCAGTAGTCGCAGAAGCATTCATAGGCGATCGCTCAACTTTCAACCAAACACTATAGCCAGTTTTTTCATTAGCGCCGCGTTTTTGCGGTCGGCTGTAAGAATAAGAAAAATTGTGGAGCCTATAGTTTGAAGTTCGTTGTCGCCTATTAACTATTAACACTAGAAACTGTACGGAAGGCGACTCATAACGATGTCCTATTTCGAATCTACCTTCCGTATACTCCGCTCTTAACTGAGGGTTCTATGCTGCAAAATATGCTTGACTCCATTGAAAACGTGCTGCCAGTGCGCGCTCGCCTGGGGGAAGGTCCGCTTTGGGATGCTCAACATCAGCGGCTCCACTGGGTTGACATTTACAATCGCCGGGTGCATACATTTGATCCCGCAGCTAAAATGGCCTCTTTCATCGAAATTGATACCGTTGTGAGTGGTCTGTTCCTAATGGATGGAGAGCACCTAATCGTGGCTCAAGAAAATGGGTTGGGCCGGTTGAATCTTGCTACTCACGAGCTAGTGTCGATGGTCGAAATTGAAGCCAATCGACCCGACAATCGTCTCAACGATGTGCGCTGCGATCGCCAGGGCCGCCTTTGGGTGGGCACGATGAACAACAATGAGCAGCCTCAAGCCAGTCTCTATCGCTACGATGCCGATGGCGCCCTTAAACAAATGGAAACCGGGCTGTCCATCGCCAATGGTTTGGGCTGGAGTCCCGATCAAGCCATGTTTTATTTGACGGACAGTCCGCGTCAGACGATTTATGCTTATCGGTTTGATGCCGCTAGCGGCGAGATTAGCGATCGCCGCCCCCTGGTCGATTTAACCCATGAATCGTTTTACCCTGACGGGCTCACCATTGATGCCGCCGGCTGCATTTGGTCGGCAATGTGGAATGGCGGGTGTGTTATCCGGTTCGATCCCGATGGCCAAGAAATGCTGCGGGTGCCGCTACCCGTACCCTTGGTCACTTCCTGTACTTTTGGCGGCCCTAATTTGACCGACCTCTACATCACCACTGCCTCGGCGGGAATGACCCAAGCAGAGCTCAAGACGCATTATCAGGCGGGTGATCTGTTCCGCTTAGCAACGGATATTGAGGGAATGCCGAGCGATCGTGCTTTATTGGGGTCCTCGTAATTGGATTCAGCCGACTCATCAACGGCTCTGAACTTAGGGATGTGCAAATTAACAACATCTCAATCACGCTCTCTTACCCTGCCACCCAACCACTCTGCTACCAATCAGGTACTTTATTTACTTGCAAAGCCATTGATGGGGCCGGTAGGGACAGCTGCAGCCAAATGACTCATTACACCTCTTGCCTCAATTAAGATGGCCGGTGTACCATGTAAGACTGTGTCGAAAATAGAAAACCGCCGTCATGCCGAAGCTAAAAACCCGTCGAGCGGCTGCCAAGCGCTTTAAGCGTACGGGCAGCGGCAAGTTTATGCGCCGCAAGGCTTTCCGCAATCACCTGCTCGATAAGAAAAAAACTAAGCGCAAGGTGCGCCTTAGCCATAAGGCCGTTGTGGTGGATGCCGATGCTCCCAATGTTGAGCTGATGCTGCCGTATTCTTAAGCGGCCAATAGAAGAGTGTGTCATGCATGTTTCAGATGTTGGCTTCACTCTGCACAAGTCAGTTCCACAAAGTTAATAGTTGTAAGTAGTAAGGATTAGACACAATGGCACGGGTTAAGCGCGGTAATGTCGCCCGCAAACGCCGCAAAAAGGTATTAAAGCTGGCGAAAGGCTTTCGAGGATCGCATTCCAAGCTCTTTCGCACGGCTAATCAGCAGGTGATGAAGGCGTTGCGATATGCCTATCGCGATCGCCGACGGCGGAAACGCGATTTTCGTCGGCTGTGGATCACGCGGATTAATGCGGCTGCTCGTTTGCATGGCATTAGCTACAGCCGCTTAATTGGCCAGCTCAAAAAGGCTGACATTGAAATTAACCGAAAAATGCTGGCTCAAATGGCAGTTCTCGATCCCGATGGCTTTAGCAAAGTCGTCGAAATTGCCACTAAAGCCTAAACTTTGAAGGTAATCCTGTCTATTAACGGCATGCGCTTACCGTTGACTATTTTTGGCACATTGCTGGGGATGCAGGTCGTTGCGTCCCCAGTTGCTTTTGCGGCAGAGTTAGAAACAATTCAAGAACGCGGCTATCTTATTGTTGCGGTCAAAGACAACTGGCGGCCTCTCGGTTTTATAGATGAGACTGGCGAACTAACAGGTCTAGAAATTGATATTGCCGTGCGCCTAGCGGTGGAACTTTTTGACGATCCCACGGCCATTGAACTGGTGCCGGTGACTAATCGAGATCGCCTGGCGCTGGTGCTGAACGATGAAGTGGATCTGGCGATCGCGGGCGTGGGGATTACCCCGATGCGGCAGCGCTTGGTAGACTTCAGCAGCCCTTACTACCTAGACGGTACGGCCTTTTTAACCCGCAATCCACAAATTCGACAGTTGGACGACCTACAGCAGCAGGCGATTGCTCTAATCGAAGGTTCAGAAGCGATTGCCCACGTTGATTACGCGCTGCCCACTGCCGAGTTGATTGGCGTTCCCTCTTACATGGCGGCCTACGAAGCTTTAGAGGCTGGACAAGCAGCCGCGATCGCGGCAGATTTAACCATACTTAGCGGTTGGCTGCAGGAGTATCCAGATTATCGGTTGTTGCCCAGCGTGCTCACTGCCGAGCCACTAGCGATCGTAATGCCCAAAGGAAACCAGCACATTGAACTGCGGCAATTTGTTAATGAGGCGATCGCAGAATGGCACGCTGACGGCTGGTTGGAAGAACGCTCCAGCGCCTGGGGATTGCCTTAGCTGCGGAGTGCAGGGTGCGGATTAGGTGACCAGTAGCAGAGAATAGGTCCCGGTGTGCATGAACGGCCGTTTGACTGAGCATTTTTACCCTCGCCCATCTCTCCTCTTACTCAATCACCCTACCTCAGGCCGCAAATATTCCAGCTAATCCCTTAGCGTGTCAAGATATTTGTATAAGAGACAAGCTTTGAATTTGATGTTGTGAAGCGGTGATATGGAAGATACCAATCTGCTGTTGACTTACCTGGTGACGCTGCTGGCTCTACTGAGTGTGGCAGCAGTGCTCGTGATCCGCCAAGTGTATAAGACGCGGCGCGTAGAAGGTACCCTGAACCGGTTACAAAACAAATTGAGTAAAGAGCAGGGAGCTGCCCAGGAATATTACGAATTGGGCAGTCTAATGCTGGATAAAAAGCTGTATTCTCAAGCCGTCATTCAGCTTAAGCAGGCTCTCAAGCTATTGTCGGAAGATGAATCAGAACAGGCGGCCATAATTTATAATGCTTTGGGATTTGCCTACTTTGCGCAAAATCAGTACGATTTAGCGATTCGCCAATACAAGGAAGCGCTTGAAATTGCGCCAGGTTACGTCACTGCCTTAAATAATCTCGGCCACAGCTATGAGCGCAAGCAGCTAATTGCCCAATCAATCGAGTCCTATGAGGCGGCTTTGAGCTATGACCCTGATAACAAAACGGCCAAGCGACGAGCCGAGTCTTTGCGCAAACGGATGGCACCAGCGGCTCAAGAATAACTCTGCCATCATGCGAATCAGCCCGAGGCTGAGTGGATGCAAAAACCCCCTTCTGACTCACCGGAGCTGAAGGGGGCAATGTGGCTTTGGCCGCATCGAAAAAGCGAGTTCAGACGGCTTTAGCGATCTTTGGTCTGAACCAAAATACGATCGCGTAATTCATTTGGCACGGGGTCGAGATGATCGTACTGCCAGCTAAAAGTGCCAACGCCCATCGAGAGCGATCGCAACTCGAGAATCAGACTCTGCATTTCTGATTCGGGAAGGTAAGCGGCAACCATATCCCAGCCCTGCCAGCCAGTTTTGGCTTCATAGCCCAGGATTTGGCCACGACGACCGCTAATCAGCTTCAGCACGTTAGCAGTGAAGCTGTTGGGCACTAAAATTTGCACCGCATCCACGGGCTCCAGCAAAACCGGTTCACATTTAGGGAGCCCCTCCTGCATTGCAATGCGGGCCGCCTGTTTGAAGGCCTGATCAGAGCTGTCTACGGCGTGGTAAGACCCGTGTGTCAGGGTGACGGCGACATCCACCACGGGAAAGCCCAGAGGACCCTGACTGAGGTATTCCCGCACGCCAGTCTCCACGCTGGGAATATATTGCCGGGGCACTACGCCACCCACAATTTTTTGAGCAAAATTAAAGCCTTGGCCACGTTCCAGAGGTTGGATGTCGAGATAGACATCGCCAAACTGACCGTGCCCGCCAGTTTGATGCTTATAGCGACCACGAATTTCTTTTCCTGTGCGGCGAATGGTTTCTTTGTAGGAAATGCGGGGCAGGTGCGTAGACATAGGCAAATTGTACTTGCGACGTAGGCGATCTAGCGAAATCTTGAGATGTACTTCGCCTTGGCCCCACAAAATGACCTCATGGGTGTCGCCATGCTGCTCCCACCGCAATGACGGATCCTCTTCCCTGAGTTTATTGAGGGCGTCAGTAAGCTTCACTTCGTCACTGCGCTTTTCGGGTGCGATCGCCAATGCGTAAACCGGCGTTAGCACGGCAGCCTTTGGCAACTCCACGCTAGGAGCCGTCAGGGACGACAGGGTGGTGCCAGTGGTAGCAGACTCTAGACGGGAGATGGCCACAATGTCACCAGCTTGAGCCTGAGTTACGCTCTGCTGCTGTGTCCCCATCAGCTGATACAGGCCGCCCATGCGATCGCCATTTAGGCTATCGCCGTTGGCTAGGCTGCCCTGCCACACTCTCACCAGCGACAGCTTGCCTCCCTGGGGGGTATAAAAGGTTTTGAGCACCTGCGCCAACGTTTCGTCCGCGTCACCTTCCAGGCCGCGATTAGTCGCAGTAATCGCCGCATCGGGCGCTTCTTTCACCAGGGCCTCCCACAGCGGACGAGTGCCGTAGTCTTTGGCGGCCATGCCAAACAAGACCGGCACAATCAGGTCGGCCCCCAAATCTTGCTTGAAGTCCTGTAGGATTTCTGCCTGAGGCGGCTCGACGTCTTCCAAAAGCTCCTCAAGCAGATGATCGTCAAAGTCCGCCAGTGCCTCGAGCATTTCTTCACGGGTGACCTGTTCTGCTGATTTAAGGGCAGCCGGCAGCGGCACCGGATCGGCGGGAGCATCCTCGTGATAGTGGTAGGCCTGTTCCGTAATCAGATCAATAAAGCCAACTAGTTTCTGTTCTTCACGGATGGGATATTGTTGGGGCAGAATAGGCCGACTCGAAACGGTTTTTAGCGCTGCCAGTATTTCCGGAAAAGGAGCCGTGGCTCGATCCATTTTGTTAATCCAGATCAGATGAGGAATTTCCCAACTGTCAAGAAATTGCAACAAAGGAGCCAACGTCAATACGCGATGGGGATCAGCTTCGCAAACGATAATAGCGGCATCTACTCCCAACAGAGCATTATCCGTTTCTTGCTGTAGTTCCACCGATCCTGGACAATCTAAAAAATTAAAACAAACGCCGCCATACTCTGCGCTGGCGGCGTTTAATTCAACAGTCATCGTGCGATCGCGGGCTTCTGGGGCGGCATCGCCTAAGGTATTGCCGTCTTCAATTTTGCCTTTACGAGCGATCGTTTTACTAACGTATAGCAGGCTTTCTAATAGAGTAGTTTTACCACTAGAGTAGGGGCCAACAATCGCAATATTGCGCAGCCCCGATAAGACTTTCCGGGTCATAATTACCCCTTCCATTTAGGTGTGACAGTTTCCACCTAAATTCCCGCAGCGAATGGAAAATCAGGTGAATTAATTACCAGTTAATCTCTGGCTTATATTCACATTAACCTCCCCCCAAACTTTGCGATTCGCTTGCACAAGAAAATTTATTCAGCTAAGAAGCTTATGTCTTTATTGAGAAAAGTGAACATATTTAAGGTATTTGATTAACGTTTTGGGGACTATAAAATCGAGTCGGCTAAATCTTAAGAAAAAGTGTTTTTATGGCCAAGAAAAAGATTGAATGGTCGCGGCAATTGCGATCGCTGGGGCTGCTGCTCGTGAGTTTAGTCCTGCTATACGGGCTGGGAAATTTGTCGCTGCATTCGACAGCTGAAGAAGTCGATCTGCCGCCAGCCGAGACTGTCAGCATCGATTACGCGGCTGCTTTGACAGAGTTGCAAACATCGTTCACGTTTCGAGGAGAACCGATAAATCCCAGAGCGGTGATGGCGCTGGAGCCATGGCTTTCGGATCAGTTGCCGGGCGCGATCGCTGTGGATGTCGAAGGATCAACTGCTGACACTAACCAGTTTTATGCTGACGTCTCAGTAAACGAAGCTGGACGGGTAATTGCTGAGTGGGAGCAGCAAGGCGATCGCCGCTTTGCCGGCTATCTTCCACTTGGCCAACTCAGTGACGGCACCTATGTCTTGCGAACGTTCATCAATACTGGCGGCAGTGCTACCTTTCCGTCGGTGATGCTGGTGAGCTGTGGTCTCGACAGCGAAATGTGGCGGGATGGCGCGCCCCGCTCGCGGCTGACCCTGACGCGACGCGGCGAATTATTTCTTGAGATGGGCTACTCTGGCGACATCGCGATCGTGGGGCAGCAGATTACGTTTACTCCCGCGCCCCGTGGAGACTCGCCAATGACGGTTGAAGTAGCTCCACTCTGACAATCCCGGCGGCTTTTCCAATCCAGTCTGGACACTGCTCGCGAAACATAGTTTCAGCTTGCAGACTTTTGGCAGTTTCCGCCATCGAATGCTGGGAAATCCCTTCCTTTACTGCCCCGGCATAAGATTAGGGAGCTTCAACAACAAAGCGGAGAATCTAAAACGATTGCCTCACTGATGAGCCCACTGGCGGCCTCTCCTGCTGTTAAGGCCTAAGCCGACCAAGGCTCGCGGAAGTCAGCGTAGAGCGTTAAACCGCCGTCAATATAAAGTGTTTGTCCAGTAATGTAAGTAGCCTCGTCAGAAACTAGAAAAGCTGTGGCAGCGGCCATCTCTTCCGGCGTGCCGGGACGCCCTAAAGGAATATGGCTATTCACTTCGGCTTCTTTTTCAGGGTTATCTACCCAGTCAGAGTTAATCGGTGTTGCGGTAGCGCCAGGGGCGATCGCATTGACCCGAATGCCCTGCCGCGCATAGTCCAACGCCAGGGTTTTTGTCAGGTTCCCCATGCCTCCCTTGCTCATGGAATAGCTGACATACTGGGGTCGAGGGATTATTTCATGCACGCTGGAGACATTGATGATAACTCCAGGCTGCTGCTGCTCAAGAAACTGCTGAATGGCCTCTCGCGAACATAGATAAGCGCCGCGTAAATTGACGTTGATGACCTTATCAAAGGCATCCGTTTCCACCTCGTGAGAGGCTGCTTCAATCTGAATACCCGCATTATTAATAAAAAAATGAACGGTACCAAAGGCGTCGTTTGACTTTTGAAAGAGTTTCAAAATGTCATCTTCCTGAGAAACATCGGCCTGCACTATTAGCGTTTTGATCTCATATCCAGCTGATTGAGCCTGTTGCTGGGCCGTCTCGGCAGTTTTTGCCGCGCCTTCCTCGTCACTACGATAATTAATAACGACGTTACAGCCTTCTGCCCCGAGGCGAATTGCGATCGCCTGGCCAATGCCTGAACTAGCGCCAGTTATAACAGCGGTTTTTCCCTGCAATCCTTTCATGGAGCTTACCTTTACTTGAACGAGCCTCGCTCGCTTATCTCTCGCAAGTTAAGCTTTGCTCCCATTGCCGTCATCTCCTGTCGGGCAGAGATGGCGCCAGCAGGCAGGGGAAAGGTCAAAATGGCTAGCGCAGAACCGGGAACAGAGATCCTTAGCGATTGTGCCGTATAGGCAAACGGACATTTGCCGCATATCACTAATACCCTCATCTGCTCAATGCTTGCCATAGAGTTGTTGCGTTTTTAGAACAAGCGCAAAGTTTGTTGAGCCAGCCACGACATTTCTCCATGCTTGGCGTTAACTGGTAGGAGACGTAAGATGGCGCTCTTTGTAGAGTCATGGCACGGTTAATTTAGCTCCATAGCCGCCAGATGATGATGAGATTCGTTGACTCGGCGGCTTTGCTTTAAGCAGTCGTTACATCAGGTAGCAAGATGATTTCTTCTGACCTTATGCATCTCGACGCAAGTATTTCAAGGTTCGATCGCAATCAGGTGCAGTTGAATCTCGCACTGGCGAACGAAGATATGCTGAAGTCTTTATTAGCTGACTGCTCATCAGCGATCGCTCGCCCTCACCAAATTGGGCAAGTTCGGATTGCGATTGGGCCACCGGCTGGGATAACCGGGCTAGAGCACATTGATGCAGTGATTGAATATGAGCAGATTTGGTGTATGCCGGCTGCTGGCGCCCCCTCCGGTAGCGATTTTGCGATGCGGGATCTGCAAGCGCTGACTCGCTGTCAATCTGACTTAAAAACTTTGGCGTGGCGCGTCAATTTATCTGAAGCGATCGCGCTGCTACAACATGGAGGCTTCGATGAAGAGCAAATTCAGCGAATTTTGCAACTGCCGTGGGAGGCTTGGCATCGCTCCTGGTGGGATACATTAGAGCCGCAGGGGCATCTTGGGCTGCCGTTCCAGCGTTGGTTTCGTACACGGTGCTACAGCGATGGCACCTACACGCTGCAATATACCGACCACTATCCCCAAGATGCGCCTCGCTGTTTTCATGGAATCTGGCAGCAAGTCCCTCTGATGATCAGCCACAGCAGCGGTCGCTTTGGTGAAATCTTGACTGGGTTGCGCCAGGCTTGCCATCAGCTCAAAACGGAGCGTTCTTTGCTGCTCGCCAGCAAATTGACGGAGCCTGAAGCCGAGGGCTATATTCGTCAGGGTGTCAGCCTGTATCCCTTAGAGTCCACAACCTCCAGATAGGCAACCGCTCAACTTGAGGGATCTGCACTTAAATAACCCACCTAAAGCGCAAACAGCAGCCATCAGTCAGATCTCTAATGCTATGGCAATGCAGAATTCCAGCCTTTATTTACGCCCCTCAAGTAGACACGATAATGCCTATCTCAAAAACACCTGTTTCAAATTAGGACGCCTCTTAAGCAGATCACTGTGCAAACTTAAAGAAATACTGCAGCCATCAAACTGTTTACTGTCAGTGTCAAGCAATTAAGAAAGGTGCAAAGAAGCAAACCGCCCATGCCCTGGCTTTTATTACAGTGCCTTCGCGGATACCAACGCTTGACTGCTGATTTAACTCAGGAATCAGAAATGTTCAGCCATCAATATTTGTTGGAGCGCCTCCTAGATTTTTCACGGGCGCGACGGCGCTGCTGTCGACGCCGTTCCGCATTGATTATCGCCTTTTCTACCGGAAAACCGACAACTGGAACAACTTGTTCCTGTCTCTCTCTCTCTAAATTTTTAATTTCTGTGTAGTCAGTCCAGTGAATACAATCAACCGGACAGGTATCGATCGCTTCTTGAATCACCTCTTCAGGATCACCATCCTGCCGAATGACCCGAGCACGACCGTGATCAGGTTCCATATAAAAAGTGTTGCGGGCAACTAAGGCACAGTTCCAGCAGCCCACACAGGTCAACTCGTCGACATAGACGCCCTTCTGACGCGCAGTCCCTCCTAACTCTGGCTCCAGTCCAGTGCGTTCTTCAGAAGAGCCACCCAGATCACCACCTAACTCAGGCTCAAACCCACTGGGAGAGGATTCCAAATTCTCGTCAACGTCGTCTGAAAAGGCCTCATCAAAATATTGAGGCATGGGATTCCTTGTTGATACAACCTAAGACCAGCGCTGAACAACCAGACGGATTGCGCCATCTTCAGTAGTCGCCTGCTCAGACACCTGAAATCCCTGCTCGGAAGTGGCTTCCATCACCGTGCGAAAAGCATAGCGCTGGCTGACCTGATTGATGAAACCATCAACCGAAAGCGATTGCTGCCAGTACTGCAAATCACCAACCAACTCATAACTCTGAGTTTCAGGATTCAACCGAAAACCAATGTCAAAGCCATTAGACTGCTCTATCACGATTTCAGCAGCTTCAGTCTTGCCTTGATATCCACGAATCGGCGCAGGACCGGACTTCCAATCAATTCCAAGATCAGTTAAGGCTGCCTGGAGAGAAGAAAGATTACGAATCTTGGTCCGAATTTGGCTAAAGTGTGACATGTTAACCGCAATTAAACGAATTTTATTGAACTATCCCCAATCACTATAGGCTTCTTGAGCCTGCACATCTTCCGACGAAGCTTGTTGAATTACCTGACCATAATAGTCAGACGTGTTTTCACGACTAACCACATTTCCAAGCTGTTGCTCAATCCTGTGAGTAATTTCCTCGCAAGACTTGCCGACAACACCAGTCACCATCTCCTTGACGCGACCGTCGGG
This sequence comes from Cyanobacteria bacterium P01_C01_bin.120, assembly GCA_039027715.1. Lineage (GTDB taxonomy): Bacteria > Cyanobacteriota > Cyanobacteriia > Phormidesmidales > Phormidesmidaceae > Halomicronema. Next base: position 36,378 of record JBCCJU010000004.1, on the reverse strand, counting down.
GTAGATGATGAATTCCAAGGTTTCCATATAGCACTTGAGGAATGAAAAACTGTATAAACCTGAAAGCCTAATGCTAGCCAAAAGCCATTATGCAACTTTATTTTACTAAGCATCCCGAAGCAACAGTGAACCATCTCATAGCAAAAGTTTATGCAAATTATTGACGGCGAGAGTACTTACTCCAAACTAGCGTAAGTGTTACGCAATATGCCAGAAAGCGTCAACCAACAAATGGTAATTCGTAGAATGCGACTCACGAATTTGCAAGGTTTTCGTCCAAAAAACTTTGCAGTTCTTCACAAAATGAGATGCAGTCGGTCAAGTTGCTTTGCAGATTGGCTGAAGTGATGAATTGCTTGAGTGAAGTCTGCTGAATCGCCTCATAATGTTGGACTGTGAAGTCGTTAGGGATGTCACCATGAATGTTCAAAAGCCGTCGTCTATGTCTGCTATTGCTGTTGGAGTTCTTGGGTTTGGAGGCTTGGGACAAGCCGCAACGCGGGTGCTGATGCCCAAAACCGAAATGATTTTAGTGGCGGCGGCGGATAAACAAGGCTATGTCTATGACGATCGCGGATTGGTCCCGCAGCACTGTATTGAGACCTATCGCGATCGCGGGTCGGTAGGTTATGTCGAGCCAGGTGGTGTCCTGAGCCAGCAAAGCATCCACGACCTGATTACAGCCGCCCCTGGCGTACAGGGCTATTTTTTAGCGCTGCCCAATTTGCCTAACACCTTCATGGCATCGGTCGTCCAGCAGTTTATTGAGTCTGGGTGGAAAGGCGTGCTGGTAGATGCGCTTAAGCGCACCAGCGCCATGGCGCAAATTTGGGAACTGCGAGTCGCCCTACAGGCAGCGGGGATCACTTATATGACTGGCTGTGGTGCCACGCCGGGACTATTGACCGCCGCCGCTGCCATCGCAGCGCAGAGCTACACCAAAATCCACAGCGTCAAGATCACATTTGGCGTCGGCATTGCCAACTGGGAGGCTTATCGCGCCACCATCCGCGAAGATATTGCCCATATGCCTGAGTATGATGTCGATGCGGCTCGGGCGATGACCGACGCTGAGGTTGCAGCGCTGCTTGATCGCACTGGCGGTATTCTGCAGCTTGAAAATATGGAGCACGCCGATGATTTGATGCTGGAACTAGCGGGTATTTGCGATCGCGATCAGGTCACGGTGGGTGGCATTGTGGACACTCGCAATCCTAAGAAACCGCTGAGCACTAACGTAAAAGTAACGGGACGTACGTTTGAGGGCAAACTGTCTACCCATACGTTTACCCTAGGTGATGAGACCAGCATGGCAGCTAACGTTTGCGGCCCGGCTTTTGGCTATCTCAAAGCTGGTGTGGCACTGCATCAGCGCGGCCAAACGGGACTTTATACCGCCGCTGAAGTGATGCCTTCGTTTGTCCGATAGATGGGCGCCACTGGTTGAGGCGATCGCCCATTTTTAGCGCTTCCAGTTTTAATTGATGACATGCCCCGCGGCTAAAGCGTCGGTTCTATGACGACTGCGGCGAAGCAATGCTTTAAACTGACAAAAGACCGATAGGTTATCCAGGGGATCAAGCGTAACTAAGCCTGTAGCCATTTCTTGAAATTTTCGTTCCATTGGCGGATCAAAATCTCACCGCTGAATGAGATAGTAAAAGTTTAACGTTTGCATAAGGTTCGACCCGACTTATGGCTCATATCGAATTTGCTCGCGGTGTTGTCGAAGAAATTATTCCTGACGTTCGGTTGACGCGATCGCCGGATGGTCTCGACGGTACCGCCACCTTTTACTTCGACAAACCCAAAGCCTTGTCGGAAGACGAAGGGGTCGAAATCACGGGCATGTATATGGTGGACGAAGAAGGCGAGCTTTCTACCCGCGAGGTTAAGGGCAAGTTTGTTGACGGCAAGCCGGCGGGCATCGAAGCACTCTTCGTCATGAAGAATCAGGTTGAATGGGATCGCTTTATGCGTTTTATGAATCGTTATGCAGAGCAAAATGGATTGGGCTTTACCAAAAGCTAGCGGTTACGTCCCAGCCTCATCCTGATGTCTAGTAACGGGTCGATTCATCTCACAACTCAGAGATGGCCTTCTGACTAAATTTAGCCACCACCAACAATGGTGACAATTTCCAGGCGATCGCCCGCTTGCAAATAGGTTTTTTCCCAGAATTGGCGATGCAAAATTTCGCCATTATATTCCACTGCTACTAGCCGTGGATTTAAGCCTCGCTGCTGTAAATAATCAGGCAGCAGCGTTTGCGGCGCACATTGAGCAGCTTCGCCGTTCACTTGTAGTTGGATGGGGATAGTCATACTCACGCCAAAATGGGAAAAATTCTAGTCGAATTAATTCAGGCAGTAATTGGGGTGTTGATTGCTTCTAGCTGAGCCCTGAGCTGCCGACTCTTGACGGTGGGATCATCTGCCTGCATGAGTGCTCGGACTACGGCCACGCGATCGCCGCCCGCCGCCATGACTGCCGCTAGGTTTTGCTCATCGATACCCCCAATGGCAAAGAAGGGCACAGGAGAATTAGCCGCCGCATAGCGTACGTAGTCGAGCCCAGCAGCGGCTTTATCGGGCTTGGTCGGTGTCGCATAAACCGGACCAACGCCGATATAGTCGGCGCCTTCTGCCAGAGCTTTAGCCATTTCCTCCGGATTCGTGGTTGAGCGACCAATAATCCGGTGGCGGCCCAACAGCTGTCGCGCGGTCGCAATAGGCAAATCCTGCTGACCCAAATGCACGCCATCAGCATCTACAGCTAGGGCTAAATCAACGCGATCATTAATCAAAAACAGCGCGCCATATTTTTGGCACAGCGCTTTAAGCGCCTGAGCAATCAAAATGCGATCGCAGTCGTCGCCCTGTTTCTCGCGGTATTGCACCAACGGCAAGCCTCCCTTCAAGGCCGCTTCCACAATGGGCAACAGGTCAGGCGACGGCGACGTCACCAAATAAAGTCGCGCCTTGTATAGCTGCTGAAACCGCTGGTGGCCCATAATCTCGCTTTCCAGCCCATAAACTTGGTAGCGCCACTGTTTGCAGGCGGCAGCCATCTCTGGACGATGAATTTTGCCATATTCCTCGAGCGATCGCAGCGCTTCTTGGACACGGCAAAAGTTGGCCTGCAATACTTGAGTGACATCTCGGCGAACGGTCTCTTGGGGATGGGTTAAGGTGACGCCTGTGTCGTTGGGGGTGTCTCGTGCGGCTCGCAGTTCTGCCGTATGCCATTGACCAAGGCTTTGGCGTAAATGCTTGAACTTTTCCGTCCAGTCATGGTGATTCAAGCCAAAACGACACCAGTCTTCCAAAATCCGCAGACCTTCACGGGCGCGATCGAGATTAGCATCTAAGATGCGATGGACTGCGAGGTTGGTCGACGACAGGGAAGCAGCAAAATCGTTCATGCGGAGAGATTATTAATAGCCTTCTCTCAATATTAGGGAAAAACGCGGCAGGACAGCGTGGCGAGTCGCCCAAGAGAGAGCATATGGGGATCAAAGTAGACAGAAGTTCTCGACTATGGAGTGCTGAGCAAAGTCACAGCCCTAACCCATCCCCGCTGATGACGCTGGAAAAACCGCTGCTCAGATAGCAGCATAAATAGATCGCTATAGTGTGAATAGAGTTTGGCGATCGCCCATGGCGGCTTTCGGATCAGCTACACTACAGCATCAATTTGTTCACAGTAACGGCGTGCGGCTGCATTATGTGACTCAAGGTCAAGGGCCACTGCTGCTGTTTTTGCATGGCTTTCCAGAATTTTGGTACACCTGGCGACATCAAATTCCGGTATTTGCCGAACACTTCACCGTCGTCGCCATTGACCTGCGGGGCTATAACGACAGCGACAAGCCGACTGCCGTCAGTGACTACGCCATTCCCACAGTGGTCAAAGATGTTTCTGAATTGATCACCACTTTAGGGCACGAGCAGTGCTATCTGGTGGGTCACGACTGGGGCGGTGGCATTGCGTGGAGCATGGCTTATGCGCACCCAGCTCAGGTTGCTAAGCTCATTGTGCTCAACTGTCCGCACCCACAGCGGTTTTTAGAGGGCTTTAGGCTGCCTATGCAGTGGCTACGCAGTGCGTACATGGGATTTTTTCAACTGCCGTGGCTACCAGAGTGGGTGCTGTCGGCCAACAACTATCAGTTTATCGATCGCGCCTTTGATGCTATGGCGGTCAATCGCAGCGCCATCACGCCAGCCGATGTGCAAGCGTTCAGAAACGCGATCGCGCGTCCCGGAGCGCTGCAGGCGGGACTCAATTACTATCGCAATTTATGGTCAGCGGCATTCGCTCAGACTGAATGGCCCGTGCTGGAAGTGCCCACACTGCTGATATGGGGAGAAAATGATCCTGCCTTTGAAAACAGTCTTGTCAAAGGGACCGAAGACTACGTGCGCGACTTTCACCTGCGATATATTCCCAACTGCGGCCATTGGGTGCCACAGGAATATCCTGAGCTAGTGAATCGCTACATGGCTGATTTCTTGGGCGTTCAAAATCTTGAGCCGTGACAGTCGTCAGCGTAAAAATCCCGAATAGTCACAGCAAATGCTTAAAAAAGGTCTTTGGCTCTCACCAGAAATGAGATATGGCAATGACGGTTTCTAATCAGGAAATTCAAGCCTGTCTGCTGCGGCTAGTGGAGAAACGCGGACCCGCCAAAAGTATTTGTCCGTCTGAGGTAGCGCGAGCGCTAAAATCCGATAATTGGCGATCGCTGATGCCGCAGGTGAGGGCCGTTGGCACAACCTTAGCCAAAGCCGGTGAAATTGTGGTGACTCAGAAGGGCGCAGTGATTGATCCTGCAGCCAGCAAAGGGCCGATTCGCTATCGCTTATCCGGCAATCAATAGGCCAAAGGCGCCACCGAGGCCAATCCCGGCGCAGCAGGTTGCTGCCAGCACCAGCGTCGTTTGCCAGCGGTTCAATCGATAGAGGAGACGATCGCCGGTTTCTGCGCCGATGACCGCACCAATTGCTGGCACCAAAATGGCCAGTAGACCAATCCTGATCACCTCAAAGGTGGTGCCGCTCATGGCAACTTCATCGAGCTGAGCGGTGCCGACAAAGCCCAACGAAATACCCAAGGCGATCGCTAGCAGGACAGTACCGATGATTGCTAACAGCGCCAACAGATTTGCCGCTAGCCAAGGGCGGCGGCTTAGGGCTCGTGGTCCTGCTAAGGCCAGCGCTTGGGCCGCAATGCCCACCAATGCCAAATTCCAAATCCAATAGGGCACTGGAAAAGCGGCCAGTAGCAGCCCCATGGATAGATAAAGCAGGGCCGTAATTACGACCCATGCCCACGGCAGGCGATCGGGGCTGCTGGGGCGCTGGCGAAAGCGCCGCCATAGCGACGGTCGGCGACGGCGGCGACGCGGAGAAGAAGTCATACCTTAACGGGTCAATGACCCAAGCGAACAAAATTTGGCACTCAGCGAATTCACATTAGTTTTATAAACTCGCCTTAAACTGAGACACAGTATACAAGCTGTCTGGTGCCCATGGTGATGCCATTACGTTCGCAAACGCTTCGCGCCTTTGGGAAAAAACCTCGTCTGTGGATACCGCTGATTGGCGCGATCGCAGTGACGCTATTGTGGCTTGGCCAAATGGGCTGGTCCGCGCCCGAGTCGATTGCTCCTCAGGCGCTAATGGCAGCGCTGGAGACGGATGGAGCACCGCTGGTATTAGATGTGCGATCGCCAGCAGAGTATGCGGCTGGTCATATTCCCGGTGCCGTCAATTTTCCCCATCGAGAAATTCCTGACCGTTTGGCTGAGTTGGCTGCCTTCAATCAGGCAAAAGTTGTCGTGTACTGCGAGCTTGGCGTGCGAGCGGCCATTGCCGAAAGAACGTTAGAGCAGGCTGGTTTTCAGCAAGTTTTGACCCTTGAAGGAGATATGCGCGGTTGGCGCAGTGCAGCACTGCCCATTGCTAGCCGTGACTCGCCGCTGGCGCCTTAGATTCGTAAAAAAGGTGTTTAAATTTCGGCTTGCGGGTTTATCTTAAGCTTGTGAGCCTTACCGATCTATGCCCTTATCCGCATTACTACAGGGGTTCTTAGGAGCTTCTAGTTTACTGATCGGCGCTATTTTGGGTATTTGCTGGAAGCCAGGCCGAGTTGTTACGGCAGCTATTATGGCTTTCGGCAGTGGTACTCTGCTAGCCGCGATCGCCTTCGACATCACGCAGCCGGTTTATGAGCAAGCCGGTTTTTGGCCCCTGCTGGTGGGATTCACCATTGGCGGCGCTTTATTCACCCTAATCATCAACTATATTGACGATCGCGGTGGCTTCATTCGCCATCCTTCTTCCTCACGGCGATTTTTCTATCACCACCGACAAGAAGAAACCTCAGAGGTGCTGGACGAAATCGCCCACGTCGAAATGCTTCATAACCTCTCGCCTTCAGAGGTGCAGGCGATGATTCCTCTCCTCAAGCCGCTAACCGTCGAACCTGGTACTACTCTCTGTCAAGAAGGCTCAGCGGGAGACGCCATGTTCATTATCCTGGCGGGTGAAGCCGATATTTATAAAGGACCACAGCTAATGGCGCAGCTTGGGGCCGGTGAGATGTTTGGTGAAATGGCGCTGCTCACTGGCGAAGAACGGTCTGCCAGTGTGGTTGCCCGTACCCCGATGAAGCTCTATGAGCTAGATAAGTCAGACTTTGACGGGATGTTGACGCGATCACCCCATCTGGCCAGCGGCCTCAGCCGCATTTTGGCGCGGCGACTACGCGAGACCACTCAATCCACCGCTAAAGCTCGTGAGCGCTCCGAAGGACAATGGCGACAGCAGGTCCTCGATAGTGTCGAGGTCGATTTTCCGCTATCTGAGCAGCAGATTCAGCAGCTCGCCAAAAGTTCGGCGCCGCTAGCCATCCTGGTGGGCACGCTAATGGACAATATTCCCGAAGCCCTAGTGATTGGCTTTAACGTGGGCAACGGCAGTATCAGCGGCTCTTTTTTGATGGCGGTCTTTATTTCCAATATTCCAGAGGCGCTGTCTAGTTCCGTCGGCATGCAGCAGGCTGGCACCGCCGCTCGCCGCATTCTCACCTTATGGGCGGGCGCTGTGCTGCTGTGTGGCTTAACGGCCATGCTCGGCAACTTCCTCAGCACGGTTGCCAGTGGCTGGGTACTGGGCTCTGCCCAAGCGCTGGCCGGCGGCGCCATTCTGGCCATGCTTTCGAGCACCATGATGCCCGAAGCCTACGAACTCGGCGGCGGGACTGTCACCTACTCAACCATTGCTGGCTTTTTAGTCGGCTTCTGGGTCGTCACCCTTTCTCTGGTCGGCTAACGGTACAGTTCTCTACGCCTATGATAGCCAACAAGGCATTCAGGGTTGATTGATGAAACGTTCTGGTGGTGTGCCAACACTATTCTTTTGCCGCGCTCTGGGCTGTGAGCCGCATGGAAGCCGCTTCAATAAAAATTCGCTTCACTTCTTCATGGGAATCGCGAATGCTAGTTTCAATGCGACAGACGGCAGCTTCGATGTCATCAGCAGAGAGATCGTCGGCAAATTCAATATTGAGCGCTAACATCACATCTTTGGGAGCTAGATGTAGGGTAATCAGCGAGCCCATGCCGACAACCGCTTGATCCGCTTTGATAATCGCTTTCAGACTTTCTTGAGTTTCCGGCAAAGCACTCTCGCCAATTAAGAGCCCTTTGGTTTCGGAAACTAGAACGATCGCCACCACCGTCAAAATCACACCGATAACGATGGAGGCAATAGCGTCATACGTAGTATTCTGAGTGACTTGGCTGAGATAGACGCCCCCAAACGCCACTCCCAGACCCAACAGCGCCGCCGCGTCTTCAAAAATCACAATAAAACTACTGGGATCTTTGCTGCGCTTCATTGCAGTCCAGAGATTGCCCTGCCGATTCGGATTTTGATGCTTAAATTCGCGGATGGATACCGTTAGCGCTGCGGCTTCAAAAATGGCGGCTGTGCCCAACACGCTGTAGCTGACCACGGGACTGGCAGAGGGTTCAGCGGCTTGAAAGCCCTGTACGCCTTCATAAATTGAAAAGCCACCGCCTAGAGAAAAAATCAGTACGGCCACAACCAGCGACCAAAAATACAGTTCCTGTCCGTGCCCTAGGGGATGCAGGTCATCAGGGCCTTTTTCGCTTTGTTTCAGACCATACAGCAGCAGAATTTCGTTAACGGAATCGACCACGGAGTGAATGCCCTCTGAGAGCATGGCCGAGCTGCCGCTGATGCCCGCCCCCACAAATTTAGCGATCGCGATCGCCACATTCGCCAGCAGGGCTGCGTAAATTGAAACTTTGGATGAGGAATCCGACATAAATTGATGACACTGGTCGCTGAAAATCCAAGCCGTCGCTAGGCCCGTTAGGCTAAGCCGGCAAGCCATCTGGCAAACAGTTAAGCCTCCGAAGAGGGCTAAGGGGATTGGCCTAGATGACTAAATATTTACATCATTCTTCGATTTTCCCAGATAACCCTAAATTCCGCTTCTAACTTTGGGCTAACTGTTTCGTTCAGCGCAAGTCTGTTCTTCGGTTCCAGCGTCCGGAATAACCTGTACGTTGGCCAATTCTCAAGCGTCCGCCGCCTGGGCTCGGTCGGCTTGCACTCCCGCTTCAATATCATCTAGCGTCTGAATGACTAGGCGCTTCGCCTGCATTTCCCAGCCCCACTTTTGCACTTGAAAGGCTACGTAAAAGCCGATGCCGGTGGCAATAATATCAAGGGGTTGGCGAAAGGAAATGCCAATCAGCAGCCCCAAACCACCGATACCCCAGAACGGCAAGGCCACCAGTTGGCGATCGCGTTGAACCAGCTGGGCGACAAAATTACTGGGAATTGATTCCTCCACCTGCTCGCGAATGGCCTTTTGCTCTCTGTAAGGCACCGCAAAGCCAAATTTGCGCCGCAGCTTTTCAATTTTGCGGGCATCGGTGCTGTACTGCGTTAGCTCATCTTCCGCCATGCGGATTAGTTTTTCGGCCTGCTGGTTCATTGTTCATCAAAATGGGGATCAAGACTGTCTTTATCCTACGGTAGTCCTGCGTTCCCTTCTGAGAAATCGCGTGCTTTGCGGGATTAGATCATGGCACGCCGTTATTAATTTTGGGGTTTTCGCTTCTGGTTCTTCACGCTTTATTCTTCGCATTCTGCTATAGGATCTTTTCAGCCTATCGACCTGTTGCCATGCTGACCATCGCCTTGCCCAAAGGGGCGCTCCTGAACGAAAGCATCGCTCGCTTCCAAGCCATTGGCCTGGACTTTAGTGCCTTTCTCGACAAATCAAATCGCCAACTGCAAATTACGGCACCCGGCGGGCAGGCTCGGGGATTACTGGTGCGGGCGCAAGATGTGCCAGTTTATGTGGAATATGGTCAAGCGCAGCTAGGCATCGTAGGCTACGACGTTTTGCGCGAAAAGCAGGCTGATGTGGCCCAGCTAGCGGATTTAGCGTTCGGGCACTGTCGCATGTCGGTTGCCGTTAAAGCTAGCAGTCCCTATCGCGCTGCCATTGATTTGCCGGCGCACTGCCGCGTAGCCTCAAAATTTGTCAACTGCGCCCGCGAGTTTTTTCAAGGCATTGATTTGCCAGTAGATATCGTGCCGCTTTATGGCTCGGTGGAACTGGGGCCGATTACGGGCATGTCAGAGGCGATTGTCGATTTAGTCTCGACCGGGCGCACTCTGCAGGAGAATAACTTGACCGAGCTGGATGTGCTGTATGAAAGCACCGCCCGCCTGATTGCCCATCCCATCAGCTATCGCGTTAATCCGGACGGGCTGGCAGAGGTGATTCAAGCGCTGCGATCGCCTTCTCTGGTGACCGCCTGACGCCAGTGGCCGCTCAACGCCAGCCATCGGTTAGTAACCTGCGATACAGTGTGAGCAGAGCACAGTGCCGCCTAGGCGGAATATGTGATTTTTTTGATATTGGCAACCGGGCGAGCGATCGCACCGACTCTGTTTATGACTGTAGCGACCACTTCTTCTCCGCCCCCCGACCATCGCCAGAAATCAGCGAGTGTGGATAACGACTGGCGCTTATTTTTGCGTCTATGGCCCTACATTCGCGCCCAGCGGCGGGCTTTGTGGCTGCCCTTTCTACTACTGATACCGCTGTCTTTGGCCAATGCCCTGCAGCCGCTGCTGATCGGTCAAGCGATTTCGCTGATTCGCCAAGAGCCAGTGGCTTGGTTCCTTGAAGACCGAACGCTGCAGGGGGGCCTGAATATTTTGGTGGCGCTGCTGCTGCTGACTGTGATGGTGCGCTTGACGCTGGATGGTTGGCAAAGCTTTTTGGTTCAAAAGGTAGGACAGCAAGTCACGGCAAACATTCGCAATGACCTATTTGCCCATGTCACGTCACTGGCGGTACGCTTTTTTGATCGCACCCCCATCGGCAAACTAATTACGCGCCTCACCAGCGATGTCGATGCGCTGGGCGACGTCTTTTCGACGGGGGCAGTGGGCATTTTTAGCGATATCTTTTCCATCGTTGTCATTGCAGTGGCGATGTTTTGGCGGCAGTGGCAGCTAGCGCTGTTGTTGATGGCGCTGCTGCTGCCGGTCACTTGGCTGACTATCTATTTTCAGCAGCAATATCGCAAAGCGAACTATCGGGCTCGGGAAAAACTGTCTGAACTCAATGCCACTCTGCAAGAGAACATCATGGGCATCGAAGTGGTGCAGATGTTTCGTCGTGAACGTTACAACGCTGAAGCGTTTCGCCATACGAACAATCAGTATGTGCGGGCCGTTGACGCCACAATTTTTCACGATTCTGCCGTGTCCTCAACGCTGGAGTGGATATCCCTAGTGGCGATCGCCGGTGTGCTCTGGCTCGGCGGCTACTTGGTCATGCAGGACGCCCTGACCTTCGGCGTATTGACCACATTTATTCTTTACGCCCAACGACTATTTGATCCGCTGCGGCAGTTTGCCGATAAATTTACCTCCATCCAAGCGGGGTTTACCGCCGTCGAGCGGATCACCGATCTGTTCAGCGTCCCCATCGAAATCAAAGATCCGGAACTAGAGCCAGCTTCCCAACCGGCTGTGGCCTCAATCCCCTCCTCAGTTCGGTTTAATGGCTCCAGCCACGCCGCGATCGCGCCTCAAGCCATCGCCGACAGCATTCAGGCTCCCGTTGCAGCCGCCGAAATTCGTTTTGAACATGTGTTATTCGGCTACAAATCTGATGAATACGTACTCAAAGATTTAGATTTCACCGTTCGCCCCGGCGAGAAAGTGGCGCTGGTCGGCCCCACTGGCGCCGGTAAAAGCTCGATTATTCGGCTGCTCTGTCGCCTTTATGATGTGAGCCAGGGACAGATTTTGCTCGATGGCGTCAACATTCGTGACCTGCCCCAGGCTGAACTGCGACAACGGATGGCCGTCATCCTGCAAGACGGCTTTTTGTTTGCTGGCGATATTAAAAGCAACATTGCTTTAGGCGAAGACTATTCTCTCGCCACCATTCGCGCCGCCGCCGAAAAAACTAACGTAGCCCCGTTTATTGAACAGTTGCCCCAAGGCTATGACACGCGGCTGAGAGAACGCGGGACTAACCTCTCCGGCGGACAAAAGCAGCTATTGGCCTTCGCCCGGGCGGCAGTTCGCAATCCCAGTATTCTGATTTTGGATGAAGCTACGGCAAATCTTGATGTCGGCACTGAAGCTCTGATTCAAGATGCCCTCGAAAAGTTGCTCGTAGATCGCACGGCCATCATCATTGCCCACCGACTTTCAACGATTCGCAACGTGGATCGCATTTTGGTTCTAAAACAAGGTGAGCTCATCGAACAGGGGAATCACGAATCCCTCTTGGCCCAAGATGGCCTTTATGCCAGTTTGTATAAGCTGCAAATGCTGGAAACCTAGGGAGCGATCGCGTCATTTACAGGAATCGAGTCAAATAATTGCGGAGGTTCTGTTGCCCTATGACAAGGGATGACGCCTAACTTTACTGAAGCTTTATTTTTGACTCCGTATTTTTAATGAAAACCACGAAAGAGCTGACTGTCAATGGTTTAGATTCCTGAAGTATACTCTAGACGGTAAAGCAAAAATGGCTTGTCCAAGTCTTAGGATATTGCAAAATAACTTCGGTAATTATTAGAAATAACGCTGCTAGCTCTGTGCGGTAAATTAACTCCTGAAATTTTCCACACTACCGTTGAACTTGGCAGCAATCAGGTCTCTGGCAGAGCTTTTGAGTCGATAAATTTGCGATTAATACTCGGCTAAAACAGTGATTTAAAGGCAATCGCAGATTTGCATTATTAAATTAAATTCAATCAATGCGGCTCTATTTACTATGAATTTTGGGCAAATTTTCTGGTCAATGAAAAGACGTGAAAATAGATGGATATTCGCCTTGCTGGGCAGCATCAGCGCGATCGCCGTGGTTGTTTTTGGCGGCTGTGGAGCCTATCAATATTCTCTATCAAATACGCCGCCGCTGATTTTAGTCGATCAGTTTGGCTATCGGCCCAATGATGCCAAAGTTGCCGTGATTCATCAGCCCAACGCCACTGCGGAAGATGAGCCCGAGCGGTATCGTCACTTGAGCGACACCTTCCAGGTGCTTAGCGTTGACAACCCGAGAGCCGTCATTTTTGAAGTCGCTGCTCATCCCTGGGAGAATGGTGAAATTGATGATTTATCGGGCGATCGCGTTGCCTGGTTTGATTTTTCCGCCGTGCAAGAGCCTGGCGAATACTTTATCCGTAACGCTCGTACCAAAGAAGTGTCGGTTCCGTTCGCGATCGCTGAAGATGTCTACCACGATATTTTGACGACGGCGACTCGCATGTATTATTACCAGCGCAGTGGCTTTGAAAAACAGCCGCCCTATGCCGACGCCCGGTGGACTGATAAACCAGCCTTTATGGGAGCCGACCAAGACACCGAAGCGCGCTTTGTGAACGATAAAGACAACGCCAGTTTGGCCCGGGATCTACACGGCGGCTGGTTTGATGCGGGCGACACTAACAAATACGTCACCTTTGCGGCGCAGCCCCTTCACCAATTACTGACTGCCTACAGCCACAACCCTGCCGTTTGGACCGACGATTTCAATATTCCGGAGTCCGACAATAGCGTGCCGGATCTACTTGACGAGATTCGCTATGAGCTCGAATGGTTTCAGCGCATGCAGGATGATGACGGTGGAGTTTTTATCAAAGTTGGCACCTTAGATCACAATGCGGCCAGCAAGCCCAGCCGCGATCAGCGGCCTCGATTTTATGCGCCAAAATGCTCTTCCTCAACGGTTTCGGTGGCTAGCACCTTTGCCCATGCGTCACTGGTTTTTGCCGATATTCCACAGCTGCAATCGCTCGCTGACACCTTGAAAGGCGAATCACTGCAGGCTTGGGAATGGTTTCGCAACAACCCGATTCAAACCGAGTGCGATAGCCAAGAAATTAAGGCGGGGGATGCCGATCGCACGCCGACTGAGCAAACTGAACTGGCCGTATTAGCGGCTATTTACTTATCTGAATTGACCTCTGATTCACAGTTTTCTGACTACATTCGCGAGCATTTTCGAGAAACGCGGCCATTTTCCGACTCCGTTGGAGTGCTCTATGGATCGGCGATCGTAGACGCGCTGCTGTTCTACAGCGAGTCAGAAATGGCGCTTCCCGACCTCAAGCAAGAAATCACCGCAGCCCTTTCGCAGCTCTTTTTCGATCAGTTACCGCCACTTTTCAATGACACTCTATCGCGCGCTCCCTATCGAGCATTTATGCCAGAGAACCAGTATCACTGGGGCAGCAATGCGGTGAAAAGTAATTTTGGCAATATCAACTACGCGCTTCACTCCTTTGCTAATGGCGAGCAGATTGCCCAGATGTATCTCGACCAGGCCCTCGGATATCTTCATTACTTGCACGGCGTCAATCCTTTGGGCATTGTCTACCTGACTAATATGTATGACTATGAAGCAGAATTTTCGGCCAATGAAATGTTTCACGAGTGGTTTGGCGGCGGCATTTATGATAATGCCAAAACTTCGCCCAGTGGTCCTGCACCGGGATATTTAACGGGCGGTCCTAATGGCAACTACACCGGCCCGGCGGAAGAATTGGCAGACTTGCCACCTATGCGGGCATACTTAGACAAAAATGATTCCGACCTTTTTACCTGGGAACTTTCAGAACCTTCAATTACCTATCAAGCGCCCTATCTTCAACTATTATCAAACTTTCAAGAAAGTTCGAGCTAAATTAAAAACCCGAGTATAGTCAATCCGCGGTTTACTCCCCAGAGTTTTGCCAATCTTCAGCTAACACTTTCTAAAACATAAATACCCAGCTTTTAGCTCGTTTTATCTCTATCGACAACCACATATGTTTAACCAATGACGACTTCTATTTCTATCTGCATCGCCACTTATAAAAGACCAACTGGACTATTGCGACTGCTAGAAGGGCTCAACGAACAGCGCTTTAGCGTCATGGAGCCACCAAAAATTGAAGTTGTCATTGCCGATAATGATCAAGAAGGTTCAGCAAAAGCAATTTATGAAAGCGTTAAGCCTAGCTTTAAATGGTCTTTGGTGTACGGTATAGAAGCGCAGCAGGGCGTCACTTTTGCCCGCAACTGCTCACTCAGTTTAGCGGCTAAGGAATCAGAATTCCTGGTCTTTATTGATGACGATGAAGTCCCGTCTCCGCAATGGTTGGAAGCGCTGTTAGAGTGCCAGATAAATTATCAAGCTGATGTGGTAACGGGACCAGTATTTCCCAAGTTTGAGCAAGCAGCTCCTGATTGGATTATTCAGGGTGGCTTCTTTTCTCCTAGGGAACATGAAACTGGCAAAGTAATGGAAGTTGCTTTTACCAATAATACGTTAGTCAGCAGTAAAGAAATTCGTAAAATCGACAAGCCTTTCGATGATAGATTTGCGTTCCGCGGTTCCGAAGACGCCCATCTCTTTATGAATTTATTTAAGCAAGGCGCCAAGATTATTTGGTGTAGCGAAGCGATAGTATATGAGTTTATTCCTGAGTCTCGAACTCGTCTGAAATGGCTGCTCGATCGCAATTATTATGGCTGGAGTTCCCACAGTCTGCTAGAGAAGCAGCATTTCCCTTCCTTATTTGTGCAGAGTCAAAGATTCATTAAAGGTTGTCTATTGGTTCTAATGGGAGTGCTTTCACTATTACCCAACTTATTTTTGGGGCAGCATCGGCGAGCAAAATCAATTATTTATATTTACCGGGGATTGGGCAGCCTGGCGGGGCTCATCAACGTGCAAGGGGCTTGGGGCGGCGCCGATCGCTAATGGCGCTCTCTCTTTTTAGAAAGTTGCAGTCAGCAATACGCAATCAAGAGCAGCGATCCGCCCAGCAAGCTCTATCCGGCCTCCCATGACGATATGTTCATGGCCGTCAAAAGCTTTTCTGTCAATGTGTTGAGTTTCCGATAGATAGCTTCATTCTCAATCGTCTTGACTGGCGAACTTTAGTCCCACTCGGAGCCATAAGTCATTATCGGTTGGAAGCACCTTAATCGTCCGGTTGGTTTGACGGTGCAAATGTTATTGGCAGACGGCAATGGGTATGGGCTACGTAATGAGCTTGATTTGGACTATTTCACTATTTGATGGAGACCTGTCATGCACAAACAACATACAATTGCTTTACTCTCTGGATGCTTGTTGTTAGGGACAGCCACACCGCCACTTATCGAGGCGTCCCAGGCGGAAGAAAGCATCGCTTATTGTGAGTTGCCCGGATTCGCTGTCAATGTCTATCGTGACAATTCATTGGCAAACACCGCCGCTGACTATCAAATTCGCGTTTTTTGGCGAGAAAAAGCAATTGTCTTCGTTGATCAACCCGTCGATCGCACGGTGATTCCAGCAGGGTATGTTTATCGCAATTTGCCTGAAGACGGTAACGATGATGGCATTCTTAGTGAGGCAGAGGCCACATGGACATTGTTTTTGCTAAACGATGACTCTCTACCATGCTTTCTCTTTAAGGAAGGAGCCTTCATCAGTCAAGGACAAGTGACTGAGCGCGAAGCTCCCAGCCCTATTGAAGAGTAATTCATGGTCGATAAATGCTCGCTAGCCGATAAATCTAGACTGCTTGCATGAACAATAATTCCAATGCGAATTGATCATTGCGTAAATCTTCAAGCCCAAGCAGAATAAACTTTAATCCCTGGTCATTCCTGCTCATCTACAGCCAGTCCTCTCATAACGCCTGTTCAATGAATGCAGTGATTTTTTCTTCAGCATCTCGATCAACCGCAAAAAAGACTGATTTAGGCTTGATGGTGGCAGAGTAGTTCTGCAAGACTTCTAATGGAAAGAGTCGCTGCTCGCACCTTGCTCGGACTTCATAGACGTTCCGATCACAATCTTCTGGATAGCTTAGAAGTTGCTTGGGCAGTGAAATCATCGGGTGAAACGAAAGTGACCTTGTTTTTCCCAAACCTAACCTCCGATTGCGCCATCTAGACAGTGGCGGTAAAAAGTCTTGTGGAGAAGCTACTTTAACTGTGCTCCAAAAACTGAGTTCTACATTTCCATTTTCCAAGAGGCTGACACTGCGGGTTTTTGCCGGCGTAATTTTGCTGGTGGCGATCGCTATCATTGCCCTTTCTCAACTGCGCGATAACTCCAGCGTTTACTATCCGCCGCCACCGGATGCTCCAGGGCCAGAGCTGGTTTTTCCCAATCTTTCACCGACCCAGGCTCGCCAAATCCGCAAAAGTGTAACCACACTTACCCCAGCGGAGAAGTCCGCTTTTGTCAATGCCGTCAACGCTCTGCAATCAACCTACCCTGAAGGCTCGCAGCTCAGCCTCTATGAACAGTTTGTGGTGCAGCACATTTTGACCATGGGGTTTCGACAGCGTCTGGGAGCTACCGGGCCCGCTCGCGGCAACCCGGCCCACAGCTATCCGGCATTTTTACCCTGGCATCGGCAGTTTCTGCTCGATTTTGAGCAGGCGCTGCAGACCGTTGATGCAAGCGTCACCGTGCCTTACTGGGACTGGACCGATCCAGAGGCGCTGAACGTGATGCTGCAAGCAGATTTCCTGGGCACATCCGGGCAAGGCACCTTTGTGAACGTTCCTGAGCACGGTCGCTTTGAAGGCGGCGAGGTGAAAACGGGCCTCTTTGCCGCGTGGCAGCTCAACGAAACGCTCCACTTTGATGCAATGACTCTAGAATCGCTCGGCCCTCACCTGCTGAGATTTTCGACGCTGCCACCGTTCGATCGCTATCCCTTACCTCAAAGCGCAATCGCCAGCCTCTTTGAGACTGACAACTACGAGGTATTCAATGCGCTGCTTGAAGGGGCGCTGGTGCCGGATAAAACCAGCGATCGCGCCGACTATGTTCCCGGCTGGGCACTCCATGCCTTTGCCCACTCGATTATCGGCGGCAGTCAGGTTGACTGGACGGATTGGACTCAAGGCATTGCCCACCAAACCGACATTTTAGGCACGATGGATAGCATTCCCTGCTCGCCTTACGATCCGATTTTCTGGCTCCACCATGCCAATGTGGACCGGCTCTGGGCGCAGTGGCAAGACGAAGGGCACAGCAGTGATCGCTTTTATCCTGCCAGCGATCGGCCCTTTGGCCATAATTTATCGGACCCAATGTGGCCCTGGGATGGCGGGCTATCTTCGCCCGGCAGCTACGGCCCTGAAGACGCGAATCTGACGGCCCTGTTTATTGCCCCGGCCCCTAGCAAGATTGTCCGCGCGCAAGACGTCTTAGATTTTCGTCAGCTTGGCTATACCTACGCGGGCCTAGCTGATGCTGAAGCGATCGACGATAACAGCAAGCCGTGAGGCAATTCCATCATCCGTACCCTTAAGGGCCAATAATCTGAGTTGGGAGCGATCGGTCGACGCTCCTGTTCACCCGCCGCAAGTCACCCCTCAAACCCAATTCAAAGACTTGAGACAGCCATTGTACAACGAGATTATCATGCTGCTTTTGTCCACTGTCAGCAGTTATGCTAGCGAAGTTAAAATACCTGTAAGTTATGATGCTGAATGGCGATCTCCGCATCGCTCAAAGACTGAACTTGAATCCAGTCCAGCCTCGGGCACGCAAGCTTTGGATGCCTTCTTCAAACTCTTCGACGTCGTAGTGGATGCAAATGCCGCGACCACCAATAAGCTGCTGAAACTCCATTTGGTGCATCCCCGCAATTTGGCTCGCCGTGCCCAAGGTGACGAGTTCTTGCTGAAAGAGGGCAACGGCGATTTCGCGTAACCAGTCGCTTTGGTCGAAGACTGCGGTTGGATCTGGGCTGTCAGGCAGGTTGAGGGTGATTTGCATGGGCTTCTCCGGCGTGGTGATTTTATTTTAAGAGTCTGGTTTTGGGTGCTGAGTCCCGATCTGGTCGCCGTGAATCGTGCCGCCCAGATTAATGGCAGAATTGTTTGCCTGAAGCGTTTCAACATTGAAAATAGTTGTCGCCTGCCCAGCTACATCCGTCTGCGCCTGCTTTTGACTTGCTAATTCTATATTTTAAATTGCTTCTTGCCAAATTTCGTAGTTGTAAAACTTACATTCTTCTTGATGCTCTGTAATCGACCATAAGATCTCCAATTCACCTCTCATACCGAATTGGACTGTGTTATCTCCCTCCAAGAATGAGTCACGAATATCTATAAGTAACGAAGGATTTGCTATTTCCCCTATTGCTCGTGCAATTGATCTGCAGGTGTCAGGATCAATATCTTCTTCAAGTAGATTAAGCAGTGCAGGAATAGCCCGCTCATCGCCGATACGCTCAAGCGCGTAGATTAAATCATCCACAGTGTCATAATCACGTTCCTCAAGTATAGAAAGTAAGCCAGGAATAGCTCGCTCATTGCCAATCTTCCCGAGAGCTTCGATAGCACAGCGACATACTTCAAAGTCGTAATCACCAAGCATATATAGCAGTTCTGAAACAGTTGTGCTGTCTTTAATTTCGCCAAGAGCTTTAACGACTGAAGAACGAACCTTAGCATCGACATCATGAAGCAAGTCAAGTAATTCTGGGACAGCTTGATTACTGAATTTTGCTGCTATCAATTTAGCTGCATGACTACGCACATCAGGAAAATGATGATTAAGTGCCTGATGCAATGCTGGAAAAATATCTCCGCCTACTAAACTCAAAATATATTCGGCAAGTTGACAAATCTGATAACTTGGATGCTCCATGGCTTTTATCAATTCGATGATTGGCCCCTCACCGCCAAGGCCTTCCAATGTTCTCAAAGCCAACTGCCTAATCGTTGGATCTCCATGCTTACACGCCCGCAAAATGCTAGGGACAATTCTTTCAATAGTTAGGTCGCTGAAGTCCGGATCAAGATCCGGTATTGATACCGATACAAAGTTTCCCATACTGTAATATGGTTCCAAAGCTTTTAAGAGCTTAATCGTTAAGTCACTACTATCTTTTTCTCCTAGCTCATAGGCTGCATATCTACGTATATAAGGGTTTTCATGATTTAGAGCTTTAGTAAGTTCTTGAATTGCTAGCTCACTGCCAATTTTACTAAGGGTTTGTACAGCCATGACGCAAACAAAGTCGTCTGAATCATAGAAGGCATCTTTAATATTAGAAATAACGGAATCATGCAATATCAACCCTAAACCTTTTGTTGCCTCGCCCCTCACTTCAGAGTGTAGACTGTTTAAGCTATCCAAAAAGAAATCGACAAGGTAATCCTCTAAAACTTTAGATAATTCAGGCAGTCCATGCGATTCTTCTTCATTCTCAAGAATTTCCTCTATTTTCTTATGAACAGGAGAGAAAGTATCATCGATTATCCTTCTAAATTCTAGCCAATACTCATCAGGAGTTTTTTTATTCAGAGCTTCACATACTACCATTATCATCTTTGTAGCGCTTCTGATTTTTAGTTTCTTAAGGCATTTAAAGGATTCAACAACTAAAACTATTTCAAAAATACGATCAAATCCAGAAAGAACATCATCAAAGCTAAAGTTGAACAAGTTGAAGTATTTTTCAAGTGGAAAGCCGGATGAACTAGAGGCGAAGACTTTCAATCCTAACAACCAGGTTTCTTCGGAAACCTGATCAAATATATTATTTGATCCAGACACTAATTTTTTTACCAGTGAAACCTTATCTGACTTCTCAAGGGCCTTTAGGCAAAACAAACAGAAGTTTCTAGCTTCTATCTTTTCTATAAACTCGCTTAAGGTATCAGTACGGAAAACATTTAGGCTTCTTAGGATTTTTCTTTGTATTTGCAGATCTTCGTTTTCAATTGCCTCTAATAATCTATCGATACAACCATCTATTTCTCGTTCAGTTATTTTTTTTTGGTGGCGATCGATCAATTCTATTAAGCCGTAAATGGCTCTTTCTCGTACATCAGCAGACTGATCGCAGGAGGCTTCAAGTATCAGCTCGATTTCAGATGAAGACCTTCCAGAGAATTGAACGGAGAACAAAAGTGCCTCTACTGAAAATCGAGAATTTCTCGATACTGAATCTTTAAATAGTTTACAGGCTAAAGTTGATAGAGCAGAATAAGCACACTTATTATCAGATACTTCTAAAGTCCACATCAACAAGTAAATTCTAATCTTGGCTGAATATTCAAGACTGACAATCCAGTCAAATGCTCTCTCCTGAAACCTACTGCCTATCTCGCTTGTTAAACGACTAGCCAATACTACGTCTACATTGATCGCCAGCCTCACCACCCGCAGCGCCTGCTCTTCCTCATTAACCAGCGCCAGCATCAGAGCAATGGGTTCTGTCCACTTCAATAGGTTGAGATAGTCGCGCTTGAATGTGTTCTCGTCTTTAAGCAAGTCAGGCAAGCGTCGCTGTAACGCTTCCGCCGCGTAATATTCCTGAATCAGTTGGTGGCGAAATTCGATATGCTCTGCAAAATTGGCCTGTCTCACAGGCTGTAGCAAGTGATAATCCAGCAGGTCTTGCAGCCAGCGTTCGGCACAGTCACGGGCATTGGCTCTATCTTCTTGTTGAAAGCAAGCTGTCAACAAATCCGTGGCGTCTTCCCGTGGCATAGACAGCCGAAAATCAACCAACTCCTCGCCGTGCATCAGAGCAAATGCCAGATGACGCAATAACTTGGGCCATTGCTCTCGTGACTCGGTGGGTGCATCTTCCTGAATTTTTGCGTCGTAGAGTTGGGTGAATTCGCGAAAGGCTAATCCCAAGTTGTCGGGCACCTGGCCGTTTTGGGCAAAGACGCGGCAGAGCATCCAGAGCAGTAAAGGCGTTTCGGCAAACTTTCGCAGGCGATCGCCCCTGAGCTGCTGAAACAAGCGATCGCCCGCTTCTCCCAAATAGCCTCGTACAAACTCCTGCATTTGGGCTTCGGTTAGAGGCAGCATCTTCAAAGCTTTGTCGATACCCAGAGTGCCGCCCACAGCCAAGTCGCGAGTGGAGACGATCATCGGCGTGGTCTTGTGGTAACGATCTCGGAAGTTCCTTGCCGCTGTGACAAAAATTTCCGGCAGTTCGTTTAGGCCATCCAACAATAGCAACAGCTTGCCCTGTTGAAGCAAGTGCTCAATCTCAGCAATCGCTAACGGTAACTGATGGCGACTTAAGAAGTCTTGAATCAGATGCTCAATCGTAGACGTACAGCGTCGCAGCTTTATTAGTACCGGAATTTTCGCTTCGGAGTCTTGCAGGGCGTTTTGGGCTTCTTCCCACAGCAGTCGCTCCAATGATGTCGATTTGCCTGACCCTGGCTTGCCGATTAACAGCATGTGTTCAGCGGCATATTTGCGCAATCCAGCTAGCGCATCCCACTGCGCAACTTTTTCGCGCGCGCTTTCCTGGTTCTGTTCGTCTTCTCGTTCTGCTTCTGGCTTCTGCTCATCTTTCTGTTCTGCCTTTGGCTTCGGCTCCTCTTTCTGCTGCGTCACCGTTTCCACTTGCAGCTTTAACAGCCGCGAAAACTTGGGTTGAGATAACGGCGTGCGCCCTTCTACTGTCGTGGGAGTGTAGACCTCATGCCATTCGCGATAATCTTCGTCTTCCAGAATTGATTGCAAATACGGCGCAAAATCAATTAAATTAGCGTTTTTCACCTGATCGTAGGCGGCTTCTAACTCTTCCAATCCACAGCCAGTTCCTCCCTCTGCCCAATTCAGCAAATCACCGACGCGCGTACCCTGCGGCGCAGATGGGCCACTAATGATGCCAGCAGGCACATTCAGCGCAGACAGTAGCTGCTCAAACTGTGGCTGCGGGAATGCCGATAATTGTTCAAATCGCTGCGATCGCTGTTCTGACTCGGCTGACATAAGCGGTTGCGGACTTTTTTGACTGAGCTTGCTTTATTTTGGCTTTCAGAAGATGACGCCGGCAACATTCAGCTAGCAGACCGCCTGAGTCTGAGGGAAACTCAAACATTGCGGCAGTTTCAAAACTGGATTCAAACGCAAATTAGGACTTTGTAAAAGGACGTTGGCTGGCATTATCCGTCAGCGCCCAGACCAGCAAAGCTGCCGGATGATTTACGCTACTGACCCGACGCAATGCCGCTGAGGTGTGCCAAGATCCTGATTGTTACAGCGACATAGGCCGCCTGATTGGCAACCTTGAGGAATGGTTTGCCAGTCGCAACCTTTCCTTGCCGTTTTCGCTAAAGCTGCTGGGGACGGACGGGCTCAGCACGCTTTAAGAGCAGGCGGAACCGCCAGATGTAGGCGATCGCCGCGACTGCCAAACCCAAGTAGGCACCGATCCAAATACCGACTCCACCCAGCGGTGTATGAAAGCCTAGCCAATAGCCGGATGCCAGTCCCACCACCCAGTAAGCAATAAAGCTGAGCAGCATGGGCACGCGGGTGTCTTGCAGACCCTGCAGCACGCCATTGGCAGTGCGCTGCACCCCATCCACCACCTGTCCAAACCCTGCCACCGTCAGCATGGCCACCCCAGCTTGTAGGACAGCCTGATTGTCAGGATCATTTACGTTCAAATAAACGCCGATTAGCGGCGTGGGGAACAGGACAAAAATCACCCCAAAGATGACCATGGCGGCGATGGTTAGGCCCACACTCACCAGCGCCGCCCGCTGAACGCCATCCCAGTCGCCGCGACCGTACCATTGGCCCACCCGCGCGGTTGCCGCATAGGACATGCCCAAGGGCAGCATAAAGACAATGATGACGGTTTGTAATGCCAACTGCTGTGCCGCCAACACATGGGTGCCAATCGCCCCCACCATCAGCGTCATCACGGTAAACAGGCCATTTTCTAGAATGGTCACAATCCCAATGGGTAGACCCAGCACCAACAGTCGCTTCAATAAGCGGGGGCGCAGCTGCCAGGGTGGTTCGAACAATTGGTAGGGTCGAAAAAATCCGCGCCGATGATAAAGCAGGTAGCCCAGCAGCGATAGGCACATGATTAGGTGAGACAGCACGCTGGCGATCGCTAATCCCCTCAATCCCAGTGCTGGAAAGCCCAATTTGCCGAAAGCCAGCAGATAATTGCCGGCCACGTTGAACAGGTTGGCTCCGAGCATAATGATGAAAATCGGTCGGGTGCGAGCCAGGGCAGTGGCCGTGCAGCGCATCACTGCAAACCAGAGGGCTGGTAAAAAGCCCCAGCGAATGATGTCAAGGTAATTATCGGCTAAGGCAATTACGGTTGGCGACTGCCCTAGCGATCGCAGGCCATCGCTTAGATTGGCCATAATCGGCACCCCCAGCAGCGCCATCATGAGCGCTAGCCACAGTCCTTGACGAGTAATCTGTCCAACTCGGTGCGGCTGCTGCGCCCCATAGGCTTCTGCAGCTAAGGGACTGACGCTAGAGACGGTGCCAATGCCCGTCATCAACATGGCCATAAAAATCATCACGGCTAATCCCCCAGCCGCCAATGAATTTTGGCCCAGTCTTCCCATCATCAAGGTATCCACAAATCCCGTTAGCGCTTGCGCTACTTGGGCACTCGCCAACGGCAGCGCCAGCTTCAAAAATTCGCGGATTTCGACCCGGGTATCAAAATGTATCAGAGGCAACTTCATATTTCCAAGCTACACCGTTTGTTAGGACTTGCGCAGTTGAAGCCGGATTTTGGCCCCTTGCTCGCAATTCTGGGGCTGATGCGGCGGTCATATTCAATCAGCTGCTGTCAAAATGTTTTGCCCCTCTATTCCTGCCGCCCTGCCATTGTTCATCTATTTCATTCCTTCTTGCGCCAAAAACTCCGCCGATAGCCAAGCCAAGGCGGCAGCTTACCGCTATTGTTGGGAGTAATAAAATGAACAATGATGTCGTTGGCGCATCTGGGCGATCGCGCATGTATGCACATGCTTTTTAGCGACTAGTCGCCCACCACAGGGAAGAGCTCGGGAACCATCTGCCACTATGTCTACCACTCAAAATCTGCTGGGGGGACGCTATCAGCTGGTTAGCGTTCTTAATGAGCAGCCATCCGGCCGAACGATACTCGCCGCCGATATTCATTATCCAGGTCAGCCCCATTGTGTCGTGAGAGAATTGCATTTGCCCACTCGCAATCCGATGACGCGGCAGTTTATCTTGCGGTTGCTTAAGCAAAAAGCCGCCAAGCTGGAGGACTTGGGCCAGCATCCTCAGATTCCCAACGCCTATGCTGCATTTGACGTCGAACAGAATTTTTACATCGTGCAGGAATATATTCCTGGGCGATCGCTGAGCGAAGAGCTTCAACCAGGGCAGCCGTGGAGTCCGGCAGCCGCCGTGAGTTTTCTGAGAGAGGTGCTGCCAGTGCTGAGTTTCGCCCAAGAGCAGAGAGTGGTTCATGGCAATCTTAAACCCTCAAAGTTGATTCGTCATACCGACACTGGTCAGCTAGTCATCCTGGATTTTGGGTCAATTAAGAACGTTAGTCAAAAGGTTACCAGTCGGCGTCAGACTACTGCCGCTGATGCTTCTGAATCGGCCCATCATATTTACCTAGCGCCTGAGCAACTGCATGGCCAACCCTTATTTTATAGCGATCACTACGCCCTGGGCATGATGCTGGTGCAAGCGCTGACGGGGCTGCCAGTGGACGAATTACCTACAGCTCAGAATCCGGAGCAGCCAGAAATTCTGGCCTCACGATTACAAGCTTTGCCAGATCTTGAGCCGGCCCTGGGCAATTTGCTGTTGCGCATGGTGCATGCCATCCCCGAACGCCGCTATCAAAAAGCGACTGATATCCTAGCCGAGCTTGGTCGCTGGCAAGATTCGGCTCCGCCAACGACAGAAATCCCTCCATCAGCTCAATGGCCGACTGCTGCTCCGGGTCCTGTATCCCCACCATCGCGCCGCCGATGGCCTTGGACCATCGTAGGAGCGTTGAGTCTGGCAGCTTTAGTGGGTGCCACCGCTGTGGTGGCTTTTAAACTGCCGCAGCGTTTGCTGGCTCGGCGTCATCTCAATACGGCTGTTACCGTGGCTACCGATAATCCACAAGCCGCCATCGACCAATATACGAAAGCGCTCGCGCTGCTGCCCAATCATGCTGAAGCCTTGATGCAGCGAGGTCAGCTTTATTTTGATAGTGGCAATCCTGAAGCGGCTCTGGCCGACATGTCTGCGGCGATCTCCCAAGCCCCCGATCAGCCCGATTACGTGTATGAACGCGCTAATATCCGCTTCAACCTGGGCGACGTGCAGGGAGCCATTGATGACTATACGCAAGCCATTAATAAAGATGCTACTTTTGCCAAAGCTTATGCCAATCGAGGCAGTGCTCGCGCCTCCTGGGGGGACGATCGCGGCAGCATTGACGATTACACGGAAGCGATCGCCCTAGCCACTCAGCCGGAAATTGAAGCTGCGGCCTATCTCAACCGCTGCCTGTCCTACTCCAACCTCGATGAACAGCAGCTAGCACTTGAAGACTGTTCGGCGGCAATCAACCTCCGTCCCAGCCATGCTCTGGCCTATCAAAATCGGGGGCTGGTGCGGCGCCGCCTAGGTGATTTTCAAGGCTCCCTGCAGGATTACAATATTGCGATTCAGATTGAGCCCAACAGTCCCGATCCCTATTACAATCGCGGCCTGACTCGGCAGGCGCTGCAGGATGTATCCGGAGCCATAGCCGACTTTAGTCAAGCGATCGCCATTGATGCCAACTATGTTTTCGCCATTTACGATCGCGGCCTCTTGTATGCTCAACTTGACAACACCCAAGCTGCCTTAACCGATCTGCAAACGGCCTCTCGACTCTGCCTCGATTTGGGCCGTACTGGCTGCTATAGAGATGCGCAGTTTCAGATTTCGCGCCTGCAGGGTGTTGAAGCTGCTGATGCCGCTGATGCTGCTGATGCGGTGACTGACGAGAACGCCCCCACGGGGTTTCCGACGGAGTAGTCATTCTGCTGAAAGCGCAATGCTTATCATAGGAATGCGGTCATTCTTTCCCAATGCCTTTTGGTGAAGTTTCCGCATTTATAGCTTTAACCATCTGGAATAATATGTTTAACAAGCTTCGGATGCTCTGCCCATAGCTAAGTGGCTCACCATCTTGAACCTGACAGAATTGTCGACGACTGTGGAAGCTAGTCGCTCCATTTATCTTCACTCATGGTCAAAACTGCCACTCAACTACTCACCTTCAAGGATTATCTAGCCTATGACGACGGCACCGATGGTCGCTATGAATTGGTGGATGGCCAGTTATTGCCAATGAATCCACCGCGTACAGAACATTTACTCATCACTAAATTTCTAGAAAAGCAGCTCGATACGGAAATTCAGCGCCTTGACTTATCTTGGTTAACTCTTCGCGAAGCCGGTGTCAGAACTGGGTTTAATCGATCGCGCCTGAGTGATCTTTGTATCGTCACGACTGAGCAGGCGAAAGAACTGTTGGGACAATCGGCGGTGTTTCAAACGCCGCCAAAGCTGATTGTGGAAGTCGTGAGTCCTGACTCCATTACTCGCGACTATCGCTACAAACGATCGGAGTATGCGGTTTTAGAAGTCCCGGAATATTGGATTGTTGATCCGTTGACGGCTCAAATAACGCTGCTGCGGTGGGAAGAAGGCTTATACGAAGAAGCGGTGTTTGTGAATGAGCAGGCGATCGCCTCACTGGTCCTGCCGGAATTATCACTTACCGTTGCGCAAATCTTAGCGGCTGGCACCTTAGCTTAAGCGCTGCCTTAGCATAGCCGGACTCCCCTGCAGCAGCGTAGGTAGCCGTGGTATGGCGATCGCCCAAAATCCTACCGACACTGGCTGAAAGCTGCACCAGAGGCGCTTCAAAGCACCTGACATTCAACCATCTTGGGGTGAGGCCTCGACCTGGAGACATGACGGTGGCGAGCAGATCAAAGTCATGGCAGCTTGAGTTATGGGATGCCGAAATCGCAGCCGGTAGGCGTGCAGCCAATAGCCCAAATCACTGGGAATTGGCAGATCTGCTTGCTCTGACGCTGCCGGCGGGACACCCCCAACCCGGTAAAGCGGTTCGCCTAGTAGAGGATAGCCCGCTGCCGCCAGATGAATGCGAATCTGATGCGGGCGCCCCGTTTTGATAGTGACCTCAAGAATGGATTGGGTCTCTCCTCGCTCGACAACTCGAACGTGGCTGTAGGCCCACTTGCCTTGGGGCGTAGCTGCATGAACGGTGCCTAGGCCAGGATAGGCTACGGGGCCAATGGGCACAGTAATGGCAAAGGAATCCGGCAAGTTATGGGGGCCAATGAGGGCGCGATAGGTCTTGGTAAGTTGGAAATCGGGCGCTGAAGTCTGGCTGTTTTGTCGCAGTTGGCGACTCAGCTCAGCGCGGGCGGCGCTCGATCGCGCCAACAACATTAAGCCCGAAGTGCCCCGTCCCAGACGATGCACTGGAACGGGCGGGCGTTGCGGATAGCGGCGCTGCAGCTGATTTAGCAGCGTATGCTCTAAAAACTGACCGCCTGGCAGCACCGGTAAGCCCGATGGCTTAGCGATCGCCAGCACATCGTCGTCTTCATAGAGCACCTCGAACTCTAACGGCACGTCCGGCTCCTGCCAGGGCTGGCGACGATAGGCTAGCTGCTGTCCTGCTTGCAGCCGTTGAGCCGGATGACAAGGATGTCCCTCAATGGTGATCTGTCCCTGCTGAATCCGCTGTTGCCATGCCTGCCGGGTGGAATGCCGGTAGCGCTGAGCGTAGTAGTCCAGCACGGACTGTCCCGCTGCCGCTGCAGGCACCCGATCGCGATAGGTCCAGCCTTGGTTCATCGAGTCTGAAGCTAATCCTTGACCGCTGACGCCGCCGGCACCTCGGCCTCAGTCAGGCCACTGGAGGCATTATTACCGTTCGCGATCGCGGCATCGGATGACGATTTATCAGCACTGTCGGCGGGCTGTTGGACCTGCAGAATGGCGACTAGGGCTTCTTTGATTACCACCGCAATAGGGACGGCGACAATCACTCCCAGCAGTCCTCCCACCCGCGCTCCCGACAGCAAGGCAATAAACACCCAAAAAGGATTGAGACCCGTAAAGCTGCCCAGCACTCGAGGCGCCAAGACATTTTCGATTAGCTGCTGCACCAGCGCTGACACCAGCAGGACTTTGACGGCAATGCTAATGTCCTGCAGCCCAACTAGCAGCGTTACAACGACAATACTGACGGTGCCGCCAAAGGGAATCAGGGCGGCGACGCCAATGGTAATCCCGAACAATAGCCCAAACGGCACCTGCATGAGCACGTAAATGATTGTCAGTGCTATGCCCATCAAAGATGCGATGGCAAACTGCCCCAAAAAGTAATTGCGAAAGCTGAGCCGCAGCGTTTCTGAAAATAGCTGCTGAATCTTGTTGGGCAGTCTACCAATAACGCCGTCCCAAACCTCGTCGCCATGCTGCAATAGATAAAAGGACAGCACAATTGCCAGCACGACATCCAGCAGTTTATTAACTGTGAATACCGCTAAGCCCAATGTCAGGTTAAGGGCCTCACCGGCGATCGCTTCAAATTGTGACTTTAGGCGATCGTTAATCTGACTGATAACGCCATCCAGATTAAAAGGCAGCCCCCAAATTTCTAACTGATTGTCGAGCACTAGCAGCTGCCCTTTGCCAGAGTCAAACCAATCTGGCAGCCTATTCACTAACTGTTGAGCCTGCTCAATGACCAGCGGCAAAATCGTAATGCCCACCGTCAGCAAGAGCAAAAACGCACTTAACAGGACCAGTATGGAAGCCAATCCCTGGCGAATGCCCAACTGCCGCAGCCACTGCACTGGATACCCCAGCAAAAAGGCTAACAGCGAGGCCACAATCACCGCTACTAAAATTTCGCGAAAATAGTCAAAGATTTGCGCCAACGCCCACACATTTAGCACCGCCAGCGGCGCCGCCAGCAACAGCACCAGCGTCCGCGCAAACGGCCCTAAAGACCGCCACCAAAGCGCAATCCAGCTCTGAGCTTGGGAGGAAGAAAGATGAGTCATCGTTTTTGCACAAAGCAGGCAGTTTCCTTCATTCAGTGTATGGCGACAACCTTTAAATCGCTAAAAAGAAAATCAGCACGCGGCCAAGAAAAGAGGTTCTGGCTACTGGCTTTTCATCCAGAAAATTGGTAACTCGGTAAAGTAAGTGTGTCGCCGTCGCCAGTGCCGGCAAACTCAGCCGGCGAGCCCTTTGGTCAATACCCATTCTCGATTTCAGATTTTTAATTGTGGATGCGAAACCGTTTTCATCCCCATGCCTGTAGTCTTAACCTCTGCAGCGTTAGAAAAGACAACGGGTATAAGAACTTAAAACTCAAAACTCAAAACTGAGAACTGCAAAAACTCAAACTTATTTCTCACTCCACCACCTGTACAAGCGAACGGCCATTCGCTCCTCCCCCCATCATCCCTCCACCCCCAATGTCCTTGCCAAAACGCCGCCGTCTAATTATTCTCACTGGGGTTCTCGTCGCGGCCATAATTCTGCCCGACTGGCGATTTATTAGTCGGGCAGCAACGTACCCCGAGCAGCCCATTATGGCGGTGAATTGGTATCGACCCAGAGTAGAGGTAACGGGTCAGCCTGCCCCAGAGCTCCCAGTTGCGGCACCCACCAATGCAAAATTTGCGGCAGCCCTAGCCACAGTCGCTGACTATGCGGCAGAGCGCCATTCGACTGGGCTGATTGTGATGCATAAAGGCACGATCGCTCTGGAAGAATACTGGCAAGGCTACGATCGCACGTCTCAGTTCAATGCGATGTCGATGTCGAAAACCATCGTGGGACTGCTGATAGGGCAGGCGATCGCTGAAGGAGCGATCGCCTCTTTGGAAGAACCCGCCGCCAATTATCTACCGGAATGGCAACGTGGCGAACGCGCTCGCATCACCCTGCGGGATTTGCTGTACATGCAGTCAGGACTCCGTAACGAGCGCAGCACCACCAGCCCCGCTTCCGATTTAGTGCATCTCTACATCGGCTCCAACGTAGAGAAAACGGCTCTCAGCATTCCTAGCGTGCGACCGCCGGGCGAAGAGTTTGACTACAACAACGTCAATAGTCAGGTATTGGCGATCGTGATTCAGCGAGCTACCGGGATCAATTACGCTGACTATCTCGCTACCCGACTCTGGCAGCCTATCGGTGCTCAAGCTGCTAGCCTCTGGCTGGATCGCTCCGGCGGTTTTCCTAAAACCTTCTGCTGTTTATTTGCCACTGCCCGTGACTGGGCTCGGGTCGGCGAACTGCTGCGGAATCAAGGTCGCTGGCAAAATCAGTCGGTCATTGCCCCGGACTGGATTGCCCAAATGCTGCAGCCTTCCTCTCTGGAAGCCACGTTTGGCAAACATATTTGGGTCAAAGCCCGCACAGCCGCTTATCCCAATGTTGAAACCACAGCCACCGATGCCTATCTCGATCCCCAGGCTTTTCATCTGGATGGGCGGGGCCTGCAGCGAGTCTTTGTGATGCCGTCCTATGAACTGGTGATTGTGCGCATGGGCGAACAGCCCGATAACTGGGATGACGCGGTGGTCTCTAACACTTTGGCACAGGCATTAGAAACCGCCGCCTCGCCAAATTGAGGGCCAAGTCTGATGACTGGCCCGGGCATCTCTGAGCGCGATCGCCACTCATCCGCTCCAGGTGCCCTTCGTTTGCGGCATTTTACGATCGCGGGCCGTAGCGATCGCTGGGTGAATGCCGAATTTCATACTGATAGAAAATATGTTGTGACGCTTGTGGCGCCAGTTGCATGACCCATTGACACTGAGCTTCTGGATGCAGATCTATCTCGGGCTTGGCGCTAATAATCTGCACTTCAATTTCGCCCGCCCGCCCCGTGGGAATTTGCTCAATCACTGTCACGTCAATTGCCTGGTCGAATGGATTGTGAATCGTCAGCCGATAGGACCGTAAATCTCTGCCATCTTCAGAAACCGTCTTTTGGGTCACCAACTCCCGCTGAATCGGCACCCGCTCGTCCAACCCCAGACTCAGCTGAAACGACGCCCCTGGGGCCACGTAGTCAAACTTTTCCGCCCCAACATAGCCACCATCCCGAAATAGATAGGCCGTCCCCGGCAGCAAGGGCCATTTTTCTGGGGGATTGGTGAGCGCTGCGCACAGATAGGCCGAACTGCAGCGCTGCGGCAGCGCCACATAGGCAAGGCGACTATCCAACTGCAGTTGTCCCACGGGCACTCGATGCACTTCTCCGTCACTGGGCACCTGCGCCGGCTGGGTGGCGACAAAACAAATAATGGCGTTGGCTGGCTGCAGCATCGCATCGTCCCAGCTATCTTCCTCCTGGGCAGGAATTTCACTGCCGGGCAGCGCTCCTAACATGCGATAAGTTTCGTCTAGCACCGGACTACGCGATTTGACTTTGCGAGGGCTATTCGTAGTGGAGTTAGTGGTTTGCTTCGGTTGTAAAGCGGATTGAATGTTTAGCAGGCTGGAATCTGGAATCGCGGGCGTCTTTTCAGGGACCGCCGTCGAGACTTTGAGATCGACCTGATGCCAATTTTCTCCCGTATTTTGCTGGACTTCCGCAATGCAGTCGATCTGCAAGCCATGGTGATCGGCCTGCAACCGTACGTCATAGGCCGGTTGCCACTGGGCATTGATGACGTCATAAACAATACTGAGCTCTAAAACACCCGATCGCTCTATGGTGACGGGAAGCAAAATGCGATATTTGGGCGTCTTTCCGGTGGTCTGAAACTGTTGTAGAGCTTGGCGGGCTTCTTGCAGCTGTTGGTCAAGTTCCTGCTTTTGCCGTTCCTGAGCCGCGATCGCTTCACTGTGGCGCCGATGGGCCTGCTCAAAAAAGTCTGTAAACGCCGTTACGTGGGCCAAATCCATTGACTGCTGGGCTAGCCCTTCCGCAAAGGTATGGGCCATGCGGTCGGAAAGGGACTGGAGAAAAGCCTGCTGTTGATTCAGCCCCGCCAGGTTGTCTTTACAGCGACGAAACTGATCTTCGGTCTGGCGCAGGCGATCGCCTAAGGCTTCTTCTTGTCGTTGCCACTCAGCCGCCTGCGGCACCGGCGCCAGCGTTGGCCTTTGCAACAATACCCGGGCGGTGCCCTGGGCATAGGCTTGCACACTCGGCGGTGCCAAAGTTGAGGGCAGTGGCCCAATGTCCAAAATGACCTCCGGCTGATGTACTTCTATCTGCCCCTGACGAGTCACCCGCGCTTGTTCGGGATAGACGGTAACGGCAACAATATCAGTCTCAACTGGGATGACTCCCACCTTGGCACCGAAATCAGGCATGTGTACGGCTAACTCTCTCGACTGCAAACCACGGCTCTGGATATCACGCTCTTTTAGTATGCTCAGACTCAAGACGTCACTCACAAACCGGTGGGCGATCGCTTGCCAAAACCCGCGTTTTTACCGTGGCCATTAAGTCTAGCGATCATTCTGGTGACCGTAAGGAGCTTTTAACGGCTACAGAATCACCATCGCTTGAGCAACGGGGACAACAAAAGCGGATAAATAATCTCCTTTGCCACATAGCTTGCTTCCTTACTACATCTTTTAGGTGAAACACCCTGAACGTCTGTGCAAAACTTCGCAGATTTTTTTAGCCAAAAGAAGATTTGGATAAAAGTATTGTAGCTAGGGGACTTTCGCCAATATTAGCTTTGAATTCTTCAGCCAATAATGCATGGCAAGAATTTTTGAACATTTTTAGTAAAGCTGTTTAGCACTTGGTTCAAATCTCACCGCCGGCAGTACTTCTCCTTTCAAAGGCTGTCGTGCCTGCAGTATGCGCTCGAATTGGCGTAGCCAGAGGTCCAGCCTGCTTGCATCTTGCCCGTGAGCGAGAGGTGATATCAGGCACCGCTAAAGCGACTTGCTGATCATTGCAAAATGGAATGCATGTTAAATAGACGCGAGTGCTGCTGCCAAGTCAACTTAGACAGGCGCTGACCACCGCCCATCGGTTCGAACGCCGTGGCACAGCCGACTTAGCCTTTCAAAGCTGCGGATCCCTACAGGTGGCGCTGATTGACGCCGACAGTCGCAGCGGACGTTAAAAAATTGCACAGACTGATTTAGCTGTGTCGGAAAACACAGTATGGTTTGGGAGGCGGATGCCGGCGACAGTCCTGCCTCCAGATTTCGCAATCTCACACCATTGTCATGTCTCAACCAACGATTGAATCCATCCTGCAAGAAAAGCGCTTGTTTGAGCCCCCAGCAGAGTTTTCTGCCGCTGCCCGTATTCAAAGCATGGCAGCCTATCAGGAGCTTTATGACAAAGCCGCAGCGGATCCGGCCGCCTTTTGGGCCGAGCTGGCAGAGCAGGAGCTGCACTGGTTCAAAAAGTGGGACACGGTACTGGACTGGCAGCCGCCGTTTGCTAAATGGTTTGTCGGCGGCAAACTCAATATTTCCTACAACTGCCTGGATCGGCACTTGACCACCTGGCGACGCAATAAGGCCGCGCTGATTTGGGAAGGTGAACCGGGCGATTCACGGACGCTAACCTACGGTGAACTGCACCGCGAAGTCTGTCAAATGGCTAACGTGCTGAAAGAATTGGGCGTGCAGAAGGGCGATCGCGTTGGCCTCTATATGCCGATGATTCCCGAAGCGGCGATCGCCATGCTGGCCTGCGCCCGCATTGGCGCGCCCCACACTGTGATCTTTGGCGGCTTTAGTGCTGAGGCGTTGCGCGATCGCCTCAACGATGCCGAGGCCAAGGTCGTGATTACGGCGGACGGTGGCTTCCGCAAGGACAAAGTGATTCCTCTCAAGGCCGCAGTGGATAAAGCGCTGGAAAATGACGCCGCTCCCAGCGTCCAACACGTCCTCGTCGTGCAGCGCACCAAAGAAGATATCCCCATGGTGGAGGGGCGTGATCGCTGGTGGCACGACCTCCAGCCCACTGCCTCCGCTGACTGCCCTGCCGAGGAGATGGACGCCGAGGACATGCTGTTTATCCTCTACACCAGCGGCACCACGGGCAAACCCAAGGGCGTCGTCCACACCACGGGCGGCTATAACCTCTATACCCACATGA
The DNA here is from genome assembly GCA_039027715.1 of Cyanobacteria bacterium P01_C01_bin.120. Lineage (GTDB taxonomy): Bacteria > Cyanobacteriota > Cyanobacteriia > Phormidesmidales > Phormidesmidaceae > Halomicronema. The sequence goes on along the minus strand of JBCCJU010000004.1, from coordinate 1,868 downwards.
CCTTTCAGTGGACTTTCGATCATAAGGATACGGACGTCTACTGGTGTACCGCCGACGTCGGCTGGATCACTGGCCACAGCTACATCGTTTATGGCCCGCTGTCGAACGGCGCGACTAGCCTGATGTATGAAGGGGTGCCCCGGCCCTCGAATCCCGGCTGCTTTTGGGATGTGGTGGAAAAGTACGGCGTCAATATTTTCTACACTGCGCCGACGGCTATCCGCGCCTTTATGAAAATGGGCGACCAGGAACCCAACGCCCGCGATCTTTCCTCTCTACGCATTCTCGGCACCGTCGGCGAACCGATCAATCCCGAAGCCTGGGTGTGGTATCAACAGGTGATTGGCGGCGGCAACTGCCCTATCGTGGATACCTGGTGGCAAACGGAAACCGGCGGCTTTATGCTGACGCCGCTGCCGGGGGCAACACCTACTAAGCCCGGTTCTGCCACCAAACCCTTTCCTGGCATTCTGGCTGACATCGTGGATCTAGAGGGCAACTCCGTTGGCGATAACGAAGGCGGCTATCTGGTGATTAAGCATCCCTGGCCCAGCATGATGCGCACGGTCTACGGTGATGACGATCGCTTCCGCCGCACCTATTGGGAACACATTCGCCCCCAAGACGGCGAGTATCTGTACTTTGCCGGAGACGGTGCCCGTCGCGACGAAGACGGCTATTTTTGGGTGATGGGCCGCGTCGATGACGTGCTCAGTGTCTCCGGTCACCGCCTCGGCACGATGGAAATCGAGTCGGCTCTAGTGTCTCACCCCGCTGTCGCGGAAGCGGCCGTCGTGGGGCGCAAGAATGAAATTACCGGCGAAGAGGTGTTCGCTTTCGTCACCCTAGAGAGCACTCATTCCCCCAGCGATGACCTGCTCAGTGAGCTGAAGCAGCATGTGGTGCAGGAGATTGGCGCGATCGCCCGCCCTGCCGATATTCGCTTTGCCGATGCGCTGCCCAAAACGCGATCGGGCAAAATCATTCGCCGCTTCCTGCGCAACCTCGCCAGCGGTGAAGATATCGTCGGCGACGCCACCACCATGGAAGATCAAAGCGTCCTCGACAAACTGCGCCAGGGCGCGTAGATATCTCACCAAAAAGAACCCCGGTTTCTTCTCTCGCTTATGATTAGAATTGAAAGCTGAATTGTTAGAAACCGAGGTTCTGCCGCACCTCCCAATGAGCCGCCTATGCTCACCAAACTGGAAATCCAAAACTATAAATCCATCTGCAACGCCACCATTGAGCTGTCTCCCTTCACACTGCTCATTGGCGCAAACGGAACTGGAAAGTCAAACTTTCTGAGACTGCTCAGATATATTTCTAGCCCGACTAACGTGATAACAATAGATCATTATGGTGAAAAAGGTTCTGAAGGAGCTATAAACAATGAGGAAGATTATGAATATATAGAGAAAAACGCAGAATTTATATCATTTCATAGAGAGTATACAAAAGATTTTCCAAAACATAGATCACATCTTAAAAATCAACAGATGTTAAAGGTATTTGGCACTTCCAAATCTTTTCTCAAAATAGTTGACAATGAAATAGGAGATATTAGAGCTTTTGAGAAGATTCCGGAGCTAAAAGAGGTTCAAATCTTCAAGATTGAGCCTGATAATGCAGGTAAAGAAGAGGAAATAGTTTCCAATCCAAGCGTTAAGGCAGATGGGAGAGGGGTTGTACAGGTTCTAGATTCGCTAAAGGCAGGAGACAGAGACGATCTCTTTGATAGAGTTGAAAGAGAGCTCAGAAGATACGTACCAGAAATAGAAAAGCTAAGCTTTATATCTGGAAAATCAAGTAAAAGAATTCAGGTAAGAGAAAGATTTATTCCAGAACCAATTCCCCTTAGTGAATTG
>JBCCJU010000003.1:0-64936 GCA_039027715.1 Cyanobacteria bacterium P01_C01_bin.120 | reverse complement strand
TATGGTCGCCCTGGACTGAGCCAGCCCAATGCGACCCGGCAGATGACCGGCCTGTGGCGATGCGATCGCACGGTTGCCGGCTATTCCCTATCCGGTGAAATTGCTCGCCTCAACGCCACTCTGATGGGCTGGGACGGCGGGCGCTATGGGCTTGACGTCTGCTGGATCAAGCCCCCCAACGCTCCAGAAGTGACCTTCCATCGCAACAATACCTACGTCTCAGTAATTGATCCGTCGTCCATCATCACCGGCTGGATTGCCCTCAGTGACTGCACCCAGGAAGCTGGCACCCTAGAAATTGTCCCCGGTTCTCATCACTGGCCGGGCTCCGATCAGGTTCGATTCCTCCACGCACCGAAAGAAGACTACCGCGTCCCGCTACTCAGTGCCGCCAAGGAAGCCGGAGTGCAAAATCCTGAAATTATGCCGGTAGAACTGCCCCCCGGCAGCGCTATCTTTTTCCACGGCGATCTTTGGCATGGCTCGGGACGGAATCAGAGTACGACGCAAACCCGCCGCAGTTTTGCCGTTAGTACTCTACCGCAACAGGCCCAATTTCAGCCCCTCGGTGTTGGTACTGGCTATATTTTCAACCGCTATCGCCGTCTCGACAGCCTAGAAATGCACGAAAGCTACTATCCAATCCTTTGGAGCAAGAATGGCGATCGCACCTCCTTTTTGGCAGAGTATTGTCGCGATGCACTCATGGGATAGCCATTGGTTTTGAGTTTTTGGTTTTCATTAGGCCCGCGAGCAAGATGCCCGCTCTACCCACTTACCCCATCACCCCATCACCCCATCACCTCATCACTCCGTCACATCCACATTCACCCATCTACCCCAATGCCCTCTCAAACCCTACGCCTAGCTAGCTTCGACGTCGGCACTGACGACCTACGCTGGTGGGCTCCCGAAATTCTGGAGCGCTATCCTGATGGCTTTTATGACATGCACTGTCAGCTATTTGACGAGGTGTGTGCAAAGAGCCAGCCTGAGGATTTGGGGGATGTCGAGTTAGCCCAGGTGGAGCTAATTAAGTACGAGCCCCGCAAGTCCCATTACCCCACTGATGGCGAACTGGCAGCACTGGACGGCATTGTGATTTCCGGTTCTGCCGCGGGGGCTTATGACCAAGATGACTGGGTGCTGGAACTGCAAGCCGTGATTCGAGACTACCACCAGCGGCAGATCCGGCTGTCGGGCTTTTCCTTTGCACCGCAGATTGTGGCCCAAGCCCTGGGAGGCAAGGTAGAGCGTAACCCCCCTGGCACCGAGCTATCGGTGGTAACGATCAACCTTAGTGAGGAAGCGCAGCAGTACTTTGGCTGCGATCGCGCGGCCTACGCCATCCAAGTGCACCACAACGACGGCATCACCCAGTTGCCCGCCGGAGCCATATCGCTGGGCACCAGCGGCGTAACGGAGTATTTGGGTTGGATGCTGGGCAGTCATATTCTGGTGTTCTCTGGCCATCCCGAATATTCCCGCGACCCCTGGATACTAGAGCGCATGATGCTTGTGGAGCGGCGCGATCGCCTCGTCCCCGCTCAACTGATCGACTACGGTCTTCAAAATCTCTGGAACCCCACAGACTACCTGTGGCAAACCCAACAGCAGTTCCGCTTTTTCTTAGGGCAGTTAAGGGTTTGAGCAGATTCAATGCTCTGCTGTCATCCAGTTGAAGAACAAGTGTTTTGCCGCCGTTGCATCCCAACTCTATTTATTTGGTGACGGTACCGATACTGCGTTGGATTCAGCCCTTGCTTCAGCAACGCCCAGTAACTAGAGACGCTCCTAGGAAGCTAGGGCAACTTCCACGGTCTCTTGCAGTTGACCACTCTGATACATCTCAATCATGATGTCAGAGCCGCCCAAGAATTCACCGTTCAGGTAAACCTGCGGAATGGTAGGCCAGTTGGAATATTCTTTGATGCCCTGGCGAATTTCGTGGTCTGAGAGCACATCAAAAGTCTCGAAGGGCACGCCTAAAACGCCCAGAATTTGAACGACATTATTTGAAAAGCCGCATTGGGGCATCAGCTTGTTGCCCTTCATAAACACCATAATTTTGCTGCTGTTAATCAGCGTTTCAATGCGTTCTTTAACCTCAGGAGTCATGGAAAATTACCTCGTCGTCAGTAGTTAGTTTGAACAGATGACTGGGATAACAAAAGTTGCTTTCGTTGATTAGCTTACTTTGGCCCAAGCCTCAGGCGTATAGGTTTTGAGGGCCAAAGCATGAATGGCGGCGCTTGACATGGCTGACTGCACGGCTTGGTAAACCAACTGGTGCTGTTTTACGAGAGTCAGGCCGGCAAACTTCTCTGAAACTACAGTAACTTCCAAATGATCGCCACCGCCCGTCAAATCGTTGACGCTGACTTGGGCATCGGGCATTTCTGTCTGAATCATTGTGATCACCTGATCGGCTGTGACCATGGGCTTCCTCTTTCAAGCTCTTGCCTTAGTTTACCAATTATCTCCTTTTGGCTTAGTTAAATTGGTAAGGTGCTTCGACGAAGCCCATTTCAAAGAGCTGTTGATAGGCCTGTTCACCCAGGTCGCGGGTGGGTTGCTGACTGCGCAACACTTCCATCAGCAGCGGAATGGCCGCTTCGGGATCATCTTGGCCGCGATGGATCAGGGCGAGCTGATAGGTGGTTTCATCGCGCTTCTGGGCCGCTTCGATCGCTTTATCTCGATTGCTGCGATTTTGCCGCGTATCCACGCCAAAAAACATTTCGGCCAGTTCTGAATAGTAGAGGGAAAGCTGATCATATAGCTGGCGGGCTTCGTCGAACTTGGCGATCGCCACTGGAAAGTTTTGGCTAGCGATCGCCGCCTCGCCTTCCGCCACCAGTTGATCGGCATAGGGCACGCTGAAATCGCTAGAAGAAACCGAGTCGATGCGACGCACCTCGGAATCGGGACTGAGTTCAGTTTCTTGGGCGATTGTTGCGGTGGCGATGCCCCCGATTAGCCCGATGGTGAGCAAACCACCGCCAAGCAAGCTGCGTAGGTAACAAACGGGAAAGGAAAAGTTAACAGCCATAGGGGAACCTAGGAGCGAATATTGACGAAATCCGAAAATACCGGTGTATCTTACCATTTCAGTTGAAACTTGAGTTCAAAAAACACTGAGTATCGCCATGCTGATTAGCGTTGGCTACAGTTGAGGCAGCGTAAGCAGTCACTTGGTCAGCGATCGCGCTAGCACCATACATCTGTCCAGTACTGCCTTGGTCATGTCATTGGCGCCGTGCCAAACTCCTGGGAAACGAGCACGATTACGACGACTCTAGGTTCTGGGGCCAGCGACTGAAATTTTGCTGCAGATATCGGCACGCTAGACAGCGACGGTTCCAGCACTGGAAAATTGTCTACTGAGACCCGTTTTCCCTGCTGATAAAGACAGTTTCTCCTCAAGTGGGGAAACCGTCAGAGCAAAGTTTGGTTGGGCTCAGGCGATCGTGAGTAACTAGCGGCTTGCTTGACGCGCATCAATCAACAAAAGTTCCACAGGTACAGCCATGACAAATCAGGGCGGACGGGAGAGGCAGCAGCTTATTCTGCAGCGCGGCGGTGAGGAAATGCTGCTGACGGTGGTGGGCGATCGGTTTACCACTCGATTGACCCAGCCAGAAGCGCTGGCCGCTGTGCGATCGCTGTTGAGCCCCATTACAGCGCGGCCGGTGGCGCGGGGCGAACTGGTGGAATGGCAGGTTGCTCCGGCAGAGTTGGAGACCAAACTAAGGGCTGCCCGACAGCATGCCGCCGTCCAGTTTGCCAGTCGAGTTTATCAGCCGGTCGCCAGCCCCCGCACCTGGATCTATCTTACTGACCAGATCACGGTGCAGTTTGCGTCGACGGAGCAAGGGCCGCGACGCCAGCAGTTGACCGAGCAGTATGGGTTGGCTGAGCTGCGAGATTTAGAGGGCCTGCCCAATACGTTTATTTATCAGGTGACGCGGCAGGCCACCGAAAATCCCGTCAAAATTGCCAACCGCCTAATCGCTGACGCTGGTGTTCTGACGGCTGAACCTAACGTCGTTGTCGAGCTGGCCCCGCTGTATCGTCCCCGAGACGATCGCTTCAGTCAGCAGTGGCACTTGACCACTGTGGTGGGCAGCAATGTTAAACCCGACGCTCACATTTCCGCCGAAGCGGCCTGGGATTTAACTCGGGGCACGCGATCAGTCGTCGTAGCCGTAGTGGATGACGGATTTGACCTGACTCATCCTGATCTCCAGGGGATGGGCAAAGTAGTCGCACCGCAAGACTTAAAAGCCCGTGATGCCGTCCCTCTGCCAGACGCCACGACTGACAATCACGGCACCTCCTGTGCTGGACTCGCGATTGGTGAAGAAAACGCCAGCGGCATTGTCGGGGTAGCCCCGCGCTGCGCCTTTATGCCCATCCGCATGACCGGTTTTTTAGATGACGAATCAATTGAAGGCATTTTTCAATGGGCCACGCGCCAAGGGGCGGCAGTAATTTCCTGTAGCTGGGCGTCTGCAGCAATCAAATATCCCTTGACGCTGCGGCAGCGCCACGCCATTACCCAGGCAGCCACCCAAGGTCGTGAAGGGAAAGGGTGCGTCATCGTATTTTCCGCTGGCAATTCCAATCGTCCCGTTAATGGCACGGTGAACGAACGGGGCTGGCCCCGCAATGCGGTCAGCGGCGTCACAGAATGGCTAAGTGGGTTTGCCGTACACCCCGATGCGATCACCGTTTCGGCCTGCACCAGTCTCAATACCAAGTCCATCTACAGCAGTTGGGGGCGCGATGTGGCCGTTACCGCCCCTAGCAATAATGGGCATCCAACGGCTTCGCTGCCGGCGACGGGGCAAATTAAAACCGGGCCGGTAATTTCTGTGGCTATGCCCGGTCGCGGCATGGTGACGAGCGATCGCACGGGCACCGCCGGATATAGTCGCGACGCTTACACCGATACTTTCGGTGGCACCTCAAGTTCTTGTCCTGAGGTGGCCGGCGTGGCCGCGCTGATGCTGTCAGCCAATCCCACCCTAACAGCGCGGGAGGTGAAGCAAATTTTGCAGCAGACCGCCGACAAGATCATCGACAATGGCGCCGATCCGCAACTCGGTACCCGCTATGGCGCTTACGACAACCAAGGACATTCCCAGTGGTTTGGCTACGGTCGGGTAAATGCTAGCCGCGCCGTTAAGGAAGCCAGACGCCGCCTCTGGCAGGGCCGCCGCCATACCCGTCAGGTAGAGCTCAAGAATGAGGCGCCAATCGCCATTCCCGATAACCAAGAGAATGGGGTGGTGCGATCGCTGCAGTTTCGTGAAGCTGGCACGGTGCAAGACTTAGCGATTTACGTGAAGCTGGCCCATGATTATTTGGGTGACGTGATGCTGCATCTGCAACTGCCTACCGGCCAGGAACTGCTACTGCAGGGCCGCACCCTAGGTGTTCGTCAAACGCTGGAAACGCAATATGACTTAACCAACACGCCGATTTTGCTGCGAGCCATCGGACTCGATGCTGCTGGACGTTGGGGACTGCGGGTGAGCGATCGCGCTCCCGGTCATGTCGGGCAGCTGCTGAGCTGGCGTCTCATCCTAGCGCTGCAGTAGCAGCAGTCCCCGAGTGGAGCAAAATCCAGCCGCGCTCCCGACCATAACTGAACAATACTGATTTCAAAGAGCTAGTCGGCGATCGTCTGAACCATAGGCCTGTGTTACCATCAGGGGAATATTCTTCAAACAACCACCGATGAGTAAGGTTCTAGTGCTGAATGCCTCTTACGAACCGCTCAACATCACGAGCTGGCGGCGAGCGATAGTGCTAGTCATTAAGGGTAAGGCGGAACAAGTTGAACACAATGGCCGATTTATCTATCCGGATATTCCTCTGCCCACTGTCATTCGGCTGAGAAACTATGTGCGGGTGCCTTACAAAGAGATTCCCTTGACCCGACGCAATATTCTGCAACGGGACAATCACACTTGTCAATATTGCGGCTACTCGGGCGAAGGCTTGACGCTGGACCACGTGGTGCCGCGATCGCGCGGTGGCAAAGATACGTGGGAAAACATGGTGACGGCTTGTGTACGCTGCAACGTTAAAAAGGGCAATCGCACCCCGAGAGAGGCTTCAATGCCTTTGCGCAATGCGCCCCGTCGTCCCCACAGCAGCCTTTATTTTGAGGTGACTCGCCAAGTCAGAAGCGGCACCCATGAAGAATGGAAAAAATACGTGATTGGCGTTAGCTGAATTTAGCCAGCGTCATCGGTTAGTGGTTCACCGTCGGCAGCATCGGTATTGCGGGCTGAGCCACACTCGGTAAACTCTCCGGTTTTCTTGGATAGCTGTGATTTAGCATAAGGGTTGGGTCGACAGGGCCTACCTTTTGTCCGTTGGGGTGTGCTGCATGGTGGGTATTCAAGCGCTGCCGCCAGACATGATTCAACTGATGGCCGCTGGGGAAGTGATTGACTCGCCGGCGGCAGTGGTGCGCGAACTGGCCGAAAACGCCATTGATGCGGGGGCCACTCGCATCACCATTGAAGTGCGATCGCCGCCTTGGCACATCCAAATTACCGACAATGGCTGTGGACTGGTCCTGGCGGATTTACGCCAGGCGGCGACGGCCCACAGCACCAGCAAACTCACCGATAAGTCTGACCTGTGGAATATTCACAGCCTCGGCTTCCGGGGAGAGGCGCTGCACAGCCTTAGTCGACTGGCGCGGCTAACCTTGTGTAGTCGGCCCCAATCGCAGGCCAATCCAGGCTTTTGTCTCACCTGCGATCGCACCGGTCGCCCCATTCAACTGACCCCCGTCGCCATGGCTCCTGGCACCCGCGTATGCGTAGAGGAGCTGTTTTACCCCATGCCGACGCGGCAGCAGACGGGTTCCCCGCGATCGCAACTGCAGGCGATACAGCAAAGTGTGCAGCACCTGGCGCTCTGCCACCCTCACTTAACCTGGCAGGCTCAGCTTAATGACCGCCCCTGGTTCACCCTCTGGCCAGGAAAATCAGCCCTCAGCATGCTGCCTCAGGTACTCCGGCGTTTGGCCGTAACCGACCTGCGAGAAAGCCGTCAGGTGGTGACTTTGCCCGATTATCCTGGACGGCTTTATCTGCTGATGGGCCTGCCGGACCGCTGTCATCGCCGGCGGCCCGATGGCCTCTTTACTGCCCTTAACGGTCGCATGGTTGACCTGCCGGAGATGCGGGAGCGACTCTTAGCGGCGCTGCGGCGATCGCTGCCCCGCGATCGCTTTCCTGTCGCCTTGCTGCACCTACAGGCCGCCCCCCAACATATCGATTGGCATCGCGCTCCTGACAAATCAAAGGTTTTTTTGCAGCATTTGGAGCAGTGGGAAACCGGAGTTGAGACTGCCATTCAGCAGGTTTTGCAAACAGCGCAGATTGAGCAGCCTGGGAATGGCCAGCAGCGACTGACTCAACTGCTGAAACTGGCCGAACCCAGTGGTCAATATCGCACGGCACCGGAAGATGAGCCTGAATCGGCTGCTCCCACGACGTTAAAGGCGATCGCTCAAGTGCATGGACGCTACATTTTGGCCGAGCATCCCGCTGGCCTGTGCCTGATCGAGCAGCACATTGCCCACGAGCGCGTACTGTATGAGGAACTGTGCGATCGCTGGGAAATCGTCGAACTCTCTCAACCCCTGACGTTGACTAATTTATCCCCGGCGCAAGTCGAGCAGCTCCAGCGCCTGAAACTTACTGTGGAAACCTTTGGCCCCAATCTCTGGACCGTGCGAACCGTTCCGGCGCCCCTGCGCGATCGTCCCGACTGCGCCGATGCGCTGTATGAACTCAGCCAAGCCGGCGATTGGGATAGTGCCCTGGTGGCCACCGCCTGCCGCACCGCCATTCGCAACGGCACCCCGCTAGAGATGGCGGCTATGCAGCGCATTCTTAATGCCTGGCAGCGGACCCGTAAACCCCAAACCTGCCCCCACGGTCGTCCTATTTGCCTAACGCTAAACGAGTCAAGTCTTGCCCGCTATTTTCGTCGCAGTTGGGTGATTGGGAAGAGTCATGGGTTGGAGTTGTGAGGGAGAGTGGCAGGGTGTGAGGGTGGCAGGGTTACAGAGTGGATAGGTTGAGTAGGGTGTCGTCAGCGCAGCGACGCACCAATTGCTTTTTCTTCAGCGCAACGGTGCCCCGATGGCCTTTTCCGCTTGTGTCACATAACCATGCACACATGTGACCCAAGGTCTTTGGGATATGTAACTCAAGGGTTCTTCGCCAGCAGCGCAACAGCTTTCATCATGCATCGCCGCGATCGCTGCCCACCACCCAAATCTTCAAAGTAGACTCCGCCACCCTCATACCCTGCCACCCCCATACCCCCCTGCCACCTTCAATAAAAAGCGGTTTCCAAATCATTTTGATTGGGGTACCTTTGAGCAGGGTCAGCGCTGGGATAATACACATTCACGGATGGGACGCGGTTTGCCAAGGCGACTGCAGCAATATAGAGCAGAGAAAAGTCGTCGGCTGCATCGCGCGATCGCGATCGCATTGGTGGCGCTGTTGTGCTGCTGGCTTTGGGGCCAGAGGAGCACGGCGATCGCCCAGGATACCGCCCCTGCAGCTCGGTTTGCCCAGCTGCATAACTATCCTGCCAAACAGTTGCCCAGTGCAGAATATTTGCCCGTTGCGGTCTGGTCGGGACGCTTAATTTTGCCGGATCAAGCGGCGGCTGAGGCTGACCCTATGGACTGGGTGTGGATGGAGGTTCACACCAGTCCCGACGCTAATTTAATTGGTCAGCGAGTGCGACTACAGTGGCTTGATACACCTGAAAATCAAGCGTTTTTAGAGCTAGTAACACGGGGTATCCAGTTTGACGATAAAGCGATCGCTAGCATCGAGCTAGGACGCATTCATCCCACGCGGTTGGATGGCTGGGCCAAGGTGGGGCCGCTGCAATCTTTGGCCGGAACTCGACCAGCGGACGACATGATTGTGGCGCTGCCGGAGAAAGGGCTGCAGGTCGATGTGGCTAATTCAGCGATCGCGATTAATGCGATTCCGGTTCAAATTCCAGAGCGATTTTACGGTTTGGTCAAGGTGCTGGGGCCAGATGAGACTCAGTCGCCAGCGACCAACTGCCCCGGTGCTCAACCCTGCCCTAGCGACTATCAGCGAATACAGCACTTTAATCCGATAACTCAGACGTTTGATGGCACGCTTGAGACAGTGTACTGGCCTCAAGCGGCCCCCAAGGAAGGAGGCGTTTATCCATCAACGTCGCGAGGGCTGGCCGACTCCTCAGCCGGTGAGGCTGGCTGGTACATCTATGGAGCGCGACAGCAGGACGGAATGTTTACGGTGCGGGCGATCGCCCCCCGTCGTCTGTTCGCACTCACGCCTCAAACAGAAATCACCAGGCCAGGTCCGGCGCTGAACTACATAAATTTTGGCAACTGGCGCGACACGCCTGATCGCAAGGGTACGATTCAGTCAGTATTAGTTTCTCCAGAGCCGACTGCCGATGTCGCTAATTGGCAGGTGGGCGATCAGCTACTGGTCATCCATTTGTTTGGCGGCATTGGCGGCGACCAGGCGGAACCCCGCTCTGTGCCCGGTACGGTGACTGGGCACTATGCCTATGGCATTGGCGAAGTCGTGCTCGAACCGCTGACCCAAATGCCTCGGCTGCAAATCATCTATAACCAAGTCTATTCCCATAATCCCCAGGGCATTGTGGCGGGGCGATCGTTGTGGGCCGAATATGCTGGCAATCTGCAGCGGGGCTGGCTGGGCACGCGCCCCATTGCCGATGTGCTAGTAAAAATTCCTGCCCTCAGCCAGGTCTATCAGTTTGGCGAAGTAACCCTAAATCCCTTTGCGGAATTTCAGCGCGAACTGGTGGTGATGATGGCCCGCTATCGCACTGGAGACGGTACCGGGGCGGCGATCGTGACTCCGGCCCAGTCTTGCGTTCAAGATTCCAGTCAAGCGCTGTATGAAACCATCCAGAGCATTCGTAATCAGCTAGATACGAATCCGGAAGTCTCTGAATGGCTGACCAGTCACCCCAACGATCCTCAAACTCAGCTTTTTCAAAAACTTATTTCCCTGGGCCAGAGCCTGCAGCGTGAACTGGTGCCGCTGGGCATTGCCCGGCCTGACTGGCACGAAAACGCCGATGTGCTGGAGGGCATTGAGTCCGGCGATCGTCCCCTGACAAGCTCTTCCAACCCCATCAACAACCTACTAAGTTGGCGCACCGTTATTCCTCGCGTGGCTTATGACAGTATTGCTACCATTTTGCTGGAGCATCGCGCTGAACTGTGGTTTTTACGTACGAATCAAGTTGGGGGCCAAGATCCCACTATTCTGCCGCTGCCCGCCACCGAGCTGTTTGGCGAATATGTCGTGATTCCCACGGTTTTTTCTCGAGTGTTGGAGTCGCTGCGCTGGCCCCGCTGGTACGGCTGGGGCATCATTATTTTGGGTATTTTGGCTGTCGTCATCGGCGAATTTTTGAGCCGCTCCGATGGCGACAGCCAACGGACACATTCTGCGATTTTGCCTTCAAACCAGTCTTTGTCCATCAAATTAGCTATAAAAGCCCGCCTGACTCGGGCCTTGCTGCAAGAGCTTGCTTTTCGCGTCCTGCTGCTTCCTCACCCAACGGAGGCGGTGCGTCCGGTCACGGGTATGATTTGGGCGATCACTAGCTTAGGACTGTTTGTGCTCTATCGAATCTGGCGATCGCGATCGCAATCCCAGGCATTTTCTCCCAGCTATACCTTTCAAACACGTAAAGCTCTGGGCTTTGGCCTCGTGGCGATGGTGGTCTATTTCAGTACGGGTTCTCTTTGGGCAGCAGCCACCTACCACTGGGGCGTTTGGCTCTGGGAAAAACTGCCGGCTAATAGCCCGCCCAAGGCACTCTTGGTAAAACAGTGAACCGCCGTTAAATGAGTTGTCGGAATGCGAGACTCTTTACTGCCCCATTGCGCCTAAGTTGTAAGCGTTTTCCCCTAAAGTTGAGAGAGGCTGACCAAAAAAATTGGTCTTTTTCCCCTTTGGAAGACAATTCACGAGCGACTTCGCCCAATATGTTTGTGGGACGGCTATTTGAAATCAGAACTAAACTTGCGATCGCAATCGCCAAGGTCGCTGGAAAAACACTTCCCAGCGACCTTACGCTTATGGCCAATGCCAAACCTGGCAGTTGCTACCAAACTTACTCTGCAACTCCGACCAATGGCTCTTTGGAAGCACTATCACCGTTGACAGAGACAGCACCTTCCGACTCATCAACCTGCGTTTTGATACGGGCAATGGAGAATACCAAGAGACCAAACAAGGGCTTAGCAAGCAAATCGGCAATGGTGTAACCCACTTGCACGCCGACGGTAGCAGTAGTTCCCTGAATGCCGATTTCCGGCAACAGATAGGCGATCGGATAAACACCCCAGGAAGCCAGTAGCAAGAAGCGCATGCCGTTGATTAAGGTTTTGACTTGTTCAGGTTGGCGAGAGACTGCTTGGCTCAGTTCCGTCCACAATACAAACAGAATGTAGAGAAATGGAACGGTACTAACAGCCCCCCAAATGGCTCTCGTCGTAATATCTCCAGCCACCTCACCAACATAGCCCGTGACAATCATGGCAACGGCAGCCGCCGCCAACTTGATAAACAGCGGACGAGCGACCTCCTTCGACAAAGCTAAAACGGCGACCGCCTCAATTAATAGCAGGGGTACAGTTAATAGCCAATCTACATACCGATAGGCATCGTCAAAAGGAAGGCCAGTGGTAACATAGGAAGCCCCTTCAAGCATGTAGGCTGCGTCCCAGCTATTAAAGATGCGGAAATAGTGATAGCCAGCGATACTAACGACGACGCCAGAAATAATGACGGCAGTACGATACTTTCGATCGATCTGAGACTTGGCGTTAAAAAAGAAAAGTGCCGATGCGAACATTGCGGCAATGGTTAGTGAAAACGCCTGATAAACAAGATCAAATTGATTTGGGGTTAATTCTGTTGGCAGTGAGCCAACCGTGATATATTCCATATTCCTAATTGAAAAACTTCAAAACGTAGAGCAATCTAATTGTCCTAAAGACTGCTCTTTCAAACTGGTACGATTTACCTGAACCAAAATCAAAACGCTACAGCGCTGCCGAAAAATCGGCGGCTCAAGAGCCAACAACCCTTCTAGCCACTATCAGCGCTTTCAGGAGACCTTAGCCATAGCTGATTGCGCGTCTCAGTTTCAAAATATAGAATTCAAATAGTCTGCTGTTCAGACAAAAGGTCGATATTAAGCTCTGTCGAGGGGTATATCATTGTTTTCTCTTAGAGCTTACCTGTCACATTTTCAAGAACTGCTTTAGCAAGAGATTTTAGCAATTTAGTGCTTTTTAATACTTAAAATAGGCGATCGCTGAGGCTAAATAAAAAACAGGAAAAGCTTATAGTGGATAAGGTTTTATGGAACTTTTCGAGCCTCTTTCAGCCTATAACTTCTGGCTTAGCGGCTCATATATTCAGGCTTTAGATCCAGCGTTAGTTGATTCCCCACGGGCCGTCATGGAACGATAACGGCATTGATTTGTCACGCCACCAGCCAGAAATTTGTGATTGTAATCCCAAGAAAATCGTAAGCTGAAAAATTAGCGCTGAAACGCAAAATGACACCTGGCCTTAGCCATGGTGTCATTAAATTGACGATCAGTCTAAAGTAATTAGCCAGCCGCAAAATTGCGATCGCGATAGTTAAAGATACTTTTCTAAGGTGTTGGCCAAGGTGGTTTTGGGCACAGCTCCCACAACCATGTCAACCCGTTGACCATCCTTGAAAATCATCAATGTTGGAATGCTGCGGATGCCATACTGGCTAGCCACGCTGGGATTTTCATCGGTATTGAGCTTGACGACTTTTACCTGTCCGTCGTACTGCTCAGAAATCTCATCAACTACTGGAGCAACCATTCGGCAAGGCCCACACCAGGGCGCCCAGAAATCAACGAGAACAGGGATTTCGCTTTCGAGCACATCTTGCTTGAATGAAGAGTCGGTTACTTGTACGGCTGTCATGCCTTAGATGTCCTTACCTTTCCTAATCATCAAAATACTACCATAGCCAATGTCACGTTCATTCTGTATATGGCTTTGCATTCAGACATACTTTCAGAATCCAGGCGGCTCTCGGCATGAGACTGGCAGCCGTCGAAGCAACTACTTGGAAATCTGAGAGTCGTCTTCGATGGCACAACTGCCTGCCCCCAGAAGACTACAGATAGGGCTGCAGTTCTTGAATGAGCTGTTCAGCGGTGCGCGCGCCTTCAAGACGATGCGTCGGCTGCCCTTGCTTGAACAACACTAGAGTTGGCAAGGCACGAATTTGGTGTTGCGAGGCCAACTGCGGATAGCGCTCAGTGTCAATTTTGACGACTTTTAGCCGACTGTTGAGTTGGGCATTCACTTGCTGAAGCACGGGAGCCATCTTTTGACAGTGGCCGCACCAGCTAGCGTAAAAATCTACCAGCACGGGGCGATCGCTCTGAGCGAGCAGGTCAGTAAAACTAGCGAACTGTTGTTTGGTCGCCACGATAAATTTCCTATGCAACAGCTTTATGGTAATCAGCCATGGAGCTTTGTGACTGAGGAGACCGAATGATTCTTGGAGAGAATAATTCGATGGCGTAAGATAGCTTGTTGGATTGGGATTGCAAGGGCAGGAGACAAGCACGATGACAGGGGAACTCACCGATAAAGTGGCCGTGGTAACCGGCGGCTCTCGCGGCATTGGCCGAGCGGCGGCGCTGGCTTTAGCGAGTCTCGGGGCGCAGGTGGTGGTCAACTATGCGAAATCAAGTACGGCAGCAGATGAGGTCGTGACTCAAATTAGCGACAGCGGCGGCAGTGCGATCGCGGTTCAGGCGGATGTTGCCGATGTTGATCAAGCGGAAACGCTAATCAAAGCCGCGACGGAAAAGTGGGGTCGGGTGGATGTGCTGGTTAACAATGCCGGCATTACCCGTGACACATTGCTGCTGCGCATGAAACCAGAGGACTGGCAGGCCGTGATTAATTTGAATCTTTCCGGCGTCTTTTTCTGTACGCGGGCGGTCAGCAAACTTATGCTCAAACAGCGCTCAGGCCGGATTATCAATATTGCCTCGGTTGCTGGCCTGATGGGCAATCCGGGCCAGGCCAACTACAGCGCCGCTAAAGCCGGCGTCATCGGCTTTACCAAAACCGTCGCTAAGGAACTGGCGTCGCGAGGCATCACCGTCAATGCAGTTGCCCCGGGTTTTATCAGAACCGACATGACCGAAGATTTGCCCAATCCCGAGGAAATTTTGAAATACATTCCCCTCGGACGCTACGGCGAGGCCGCAGAAGTCGCTGGCCTAATTCGCTTTTTGGCGGCTGATCCCGCTGCTGCTTACATCACCGGGCAGGTCTTGACCATCGACGGTGGCATGGTGATGTAGCTGAACATCGGTCGATTTAGCGGTCAACGAGGCGGCATAAGCGATCGCCAATTCCTAAGTCGGTGAATTTTTGAGATTGGCCTTTCTGAGGGCCACTGAGAGGCGTTTGGCGGCGATCGCGGCAGTTATAGCGAGTTGGCGGCTGCGGTTCCCCATCCACCGTGGCCTGCACTCGATAGCGCCAGTGATACTTAGCGCTGCGTTTGACCTGGTTAAGGCAGATTTCATGACCGTTATGGCGATAGCAGCTATTTGCTTGAGCCGGCGGCATAAAACTGATGAAACTGAGGGCGATCGCCGCAACGACCCATAGCAGACGCATCTTCATTCGAGGCAGGGTATGGTTGGTTTGCCAAGGCTGTTCGTAGTTTGCCAGAAAATACCTGTTTGTGCTTTTCCGCTGCGGTTTCCCGACGTCAGTGAATCAATAGATTGGCTTAAACCACGTCAACCTCGATAGTCGCAGCCGCTCCAAAATCTCTGGATTTTTTCCACATTGTTATTGACTGGTCAATTTGACGCATAAATTTGGCTTAACTTTTTCTGGGCTGTTGAAAATCCCTGTTCTGATTACAGTTCTTGCTTCGCTATTTTTCTACACTGACAAAGAAAGCCATTTGCTTCAGCTCACATCTATGAAACTTACTCTTAAAATCTGGCGTCAGGCCAGTGCCGCACAGTCTGGAAAGTTTGCCACGTATCAGGTTGATGACGCTCATCCTGATATGTCATTCTTAGAGCTGCTGGATGTGCTGAACGAGCAGCTTATGGCCAGGGGGGATTGGCCAGTGGAGTTTGACCATGACTGTCGAGAAGGCATTTGTGGCTCTTGTGGGGTCATGATCAACGGTCAGGCCCACGGCCCCCAAGCGCAAACTGCCGCCTGTCAGCTTTACTTACGCCACTTTCAGGATGGCGACACGTTGACGGTTGAGCCTTGGCGAGCCCAGGCTTTTCCGGTGATTAAAGATTTGGTTGTCGATCGCTCCGCGCTTGATCGCATTATGGCGGCTGGCGGCTATGTGTCGGTCAAAACGGGCTCAGCTCCAGAGGCTAACACGACTCCCGTACGTAAGGCGGCGGCTGACCTAGCCTTTGACTACGCCACCTGCATTGGCTGTGGCGGCTGTGTTGCCGCTTGTCCAAATGCCTCCGCTTCGCTGTTTACCGCTGCAAAAGTGGCTCATCTATCGCTGTTGCCCCAGGGCCAAATTGAACGCCAGCAGCGGGTTCAAGCCATGACGCAGCAGATGGCCATCGAGAACTTTGGCGATTGCTCAAATCACGGAGAATGCCAGGCAGTTTGTCCAAAAGGGATTTCAATTGACGCGATCGCTCGGATGCGACGAGAGTACATTAAGTCCTTGCTTTAAAGACACTAGCTGCTGTGTTGGGCGTTGCAGAATACACGTATTCAAGGATATTGGCGGGCGATCGTGATACTCCCATCGGTCTCAATCTGCGGCGTCTTAAGAAACGTGAGTATTTTGCTAAGGGAACTGCTTGAAAATAGCGTATTTAGTCTTTGGGGTTTGGCACTGCCAAATTCTTACAGCCACTTTATATGTCAGGTGAGTACCTAAAGCGCAGATCCTTAACGATTCGCATCATGCCCGCATGCAATGACGCTCTGCGCAGATGAAGCATCCCGATAAGCAGGCACTGAGATGCCCTTGTTCCCGAACAATTGTCCCTAGAAGCTAATTTCCGTGGTCAGGAACTCAGCATCTTCAGCAATCGTCAACTTTAGCAATCGTCAAACCATAAAGTCAGTGATTATACTGGACTTGCATGATTGCGTGGCGGCTACGTAGATGGCCACATAATCTTTCTATTTGCTGTTAAAAGTCGCACCCTCTCGTACGATTTCGGGTGATTTTATGTAGCATTTCCGAAGATCGTCCCTGATCTTACTGTGAGGAGCATGAACAATTCATTAAAGCAGCCAGGGTTGCCCAGTTTGCGAGTCTGCTTTACCAACCACCTAGGGGACTCTTCACTGCTGATTTGCACATTGGGAAAGCACTGAAACTATGACTAGCGCCAACATGTCCAAGGTTTCGTCCGACCATCGGATGTCAGCTTTAGATGCTGAAAATACTGAGTCGGACAGTCTCTTTCGCGCTTATGTGGAAGCTGCTTCTGACATCGTCTACACTCTAGACTTGACAGGGAAATTTACTTTCGTCAATTCCTATGGTCTGAAGCTGATCGGAGCCGATCGCTATGAGGATGTCGTCGGTCATTTTTACCTCGACATCGTGGCTCCGGAATACAAAAAGTCTACTTTTGCCGTATTTGCGCAACTGTTGAAGACTGGGGAACTGCGTGATTATGAGTTTGCCGTTTTAACTAAAAGTGGCAATCTTGTCTTTCTGGAGGTTAACGGCCGGCTACTGTATCGGTCTGGCAGGCTGGTGGGAGCCTTGGGAATTGGGCGGGATATCACCGAGCGCAAGCGTACGGAAGCGCAGCTTAAGATGCTTTCTAAGGCGCTTGATTCTGCCTACGACAGCGCCATTATCACTGATTTAGCCGGCAATATCGAATATGCCAATTTGGCTACGCAAAGACTATTTGGCTGGCCCGCTTCCCGGCTAACCGGCGTCAATCTATCAACGTTTTTTCCTAAACAGGAGCAGGTCGATTGGCTACTGGAGCAGGCACAGGGCGCCGGCTGGAGCGGTCAAATTGTCTGTCAACGCTATGATGGCAACACATTCAGCGCTTTCATTTCGGTCAGTCCTGTTTATGGTGAAGGCGATGCTAGCGATCAAGCGGCGTCCGTTTCAATTATCCTGCGCGACATTACTCAACAAGAACAGATTGAGGCTGAGTTAGCGGCCAAAAATCTGGAACTGGCTCGAGCCAATCGGCTGAAGTCAGAGTTTTTGGCCAATATGTCCCACGAGTTGCGCACTCCGATGACGTCGATTCTGGGCTTCTCCAAGCTGCTCAGCCAGTTTGTTTACGGGGAACTCAACGAGCGTCAACAGCTTTATGTGGATCAAATCCATCAGAGCGGCGAACATCTGCTGAGCTTAATCAACGAAGTCCTTGATTTGTCTAAGGTCGAAGCGGGGCAGATGGATTTGAAGGCGGCCAAAATCCATCTGGGAACGCTATGTCGAGATGTCATCAAAATGGTTGAAACGCAGGCGGTGATGAAGGAAATCAGCGTTCACTATGAGGTGCCAGAAGACTTGCCAACCTTAATTGCTGACGAAATTCGCGTGCGCCAAATGCTGCTGAATTTGCTGTCCAATGCGATTAAATTTACGCCTAAGGGGCAAGCAATTGGCATTCGAGTCCAGCGATCAGGTGAAGACTATCTGGATTTGACCGTTTGGGACCAAGGCATTGGCATCGCCGAGCCGGAGTTGGCGTCCCTGTTCCAACCCTTTCAACAGCTCGAAAGTCCTTTGGCAAAACAGTACGAGGGGACGGGCCTAGGGTTGGCACTGACCCAGAAGCTGACGCGCCTGCACGGCGGTGACGTTACCGTGTCTTCTAAGGTTGATCAGGGCAGCGAGTTTACGTTACATTTGCCCGTCAACTGCCAGACGGCCACGCTCCGGGATGAGGAACATGCCGTGCAGGAAGCGACCCTGTCAGAGTCAACGATCGCCACCCTGTCCCCCCCCTCTACTCAGAGAACCATTTTGGTGGTGGAAGATAACCCCATCAACGCTATGCTGCTGGAGCACATGCTGACCCACTGGGGCTACGACGTTCACCACTGTAGCAACGGCCAGGATGCGCTTGATTGGTTAGCCAACCATCACCCCGCCTTGATTCTGATGGATTTGCAACTGCCGGGGCTCGATGGTTTGGAGCTGACCCAGCAAATTCGGCAGCAGCCGGACTGGCAGCAGATTCCCATTGTCGCTACAACGGCTTTGGCCCGACCCCAGGACCGCGATCGCGCTTTGGCGGCCGGCATGCAAGACCATCTCAGCAAACCCCTTAACCAGGCTCAGCTAGTGGCCATTCTGGCAAAGTATACTTGCGGTCAGGAACCCAGTAATATTTGAGTCCGTTTCCCAAAGCCCCATGCGCGATCGCCATCGGAGTCGGCTGCTAGCAGAAATCAATCGCTACTATCCCATTATTGCTGACCAGGATGCTCTGGTCACAGTGTCCCAGCGACTATGGCGTAGTTCGGGAGAATTTTGCTCAGCTCTGGATTTTTCTCCGGCGTTTGTGGCGGCTGTTTGTCGCCACGGCTATCTGCCGATGGCAGAGATGATCGGTGATTTACCCCTATTGCTGATCAAGTCCCACCGCGATCGCTGCGTGGTGGACTGGGATAATTTACGACTGTCCCGCAAGCTGAGGCGATACGCGCGGGAGGTGACTTTTTCTGTGAACCGTGATTTTGCCAGTTGTTTAAGCCGCATCGTAGCCCATCATGCCCCCACCACTTGGCTCATCCAACCGCTTTGTCAGGCTTTCCTGAGCCTGCACCACCAGCCGCTGCGGTCAGTGGCCTTTCACGCTATCGAGCTATATGCTCAAGACGAGTTGGTGGCCGGAGAAATCGGCTATTCCACCGGCAGAATTTACACCAGCGTTGCGGCCTTTCACACCAAAAACGGCGCTGGCTCCGTCCAGTTGGCGCTGTTGGGCCAAGTTTTGTTGGCTAGCAAATTTGCCTTTTGGGACTTGGGGATGCCGCTGTCCTACAAAATTCAGTTGGGCGCCCACGTTGAAAATCGCCAACGTTTTCTGCGGCGCTGGCAGCAGCAGGCTGAGCAGCCGACTCCCGTCTGGCTGACTAAACAACTGAGCACTGCCGCTTGTCTCAACTTGTTGCAGGGCCAGTCGCTTCATTAGCCGTCGGCACGGCCGTCCCCAGCTATCGGATCACTGGCTGCGTGGTAAACGGCGCGATCGCCGCTGCTAGCTGCCGCAGCATGGTGGCAGTGTGGTCAAAGCTGACACAGGCATCGGTAATGCTCTGACCGTATTGGAGCTGCGACAAATCTTCTGGAATCGGCTGTTTGCCTTCCACTAAATGGCTCTCAATCATGGCGCCGAGAATGTGTCGCCCGCCGGCTTCAACCTGACGCGCAATACTATCCAACACATCAAGCTGTCGGCGATGATCTTTTTGTGAGTTGGCGTGGCTGCAATCCACCATCATGCGCGGATTCAGACCCAGTTCAGCTAGCTCTTGGGCAGCCTGCTGCACATGGATTTCGTCGTAGTTGGGGCCATGCTTGCCGCCCCGTAAGACGAGATGTCCATCGGGATTGCCGGTGGTGGCCACAATGCTGGCCAAACCGTGATGATTGATGCCCAAAAAGTGGTGGGAGCCGCTAGCCGCCAACATCGCGTTCATCGCCGCTAGCAAACTGCCGTCGGTACTGTTTTTAAAGCCGATGGGCATCGAAAGACCAGAGGCCATTTCTCGATGGGTCTGACTTTCAGTGGTACGAGCCCCAATCGCTGTCCAGGTAATCAAGTCGGCAATATATTGTGGCGTAATCGGATCTAGGAGTTCCGTCGCTGCTGGCAGCCCCATATGCGCTAAATCCAACAGCAGCTTGCGGGCGATGCGCAGCCCGGTGTTAATGTCGTAGCTGCCATCCAAGTGAGGATCATTAATCAAGCCCTTCCAGCCAATGCTAGTGCGCGGTTTCTCGAAGTAAACCCGCATGACAATTTCCAAAGAGTCGGCGAGCTCCTCTCGCAGCGCCACCAGCTTGTGTCCATAATCCAGGGCCGCATCCACATCGTGCACTGAGCATGGTCCCACGATCACTAACAATCGCCGATCTTCGTTGTAGAGAATGTTGCGAACGCGATCGCGGGTCGAGGTGACCAGCGCCGCCGCCGTTTCCGTTAGCGGCAGCTCATGGTGAATGAGGGCGGGACTCGCGAGGGGGCGGGTGGCGACAACATGTAAATCTTGAGTCTTGTGCATGAATTTGAGTTGATTTAACTGCCGAAGTTCTGAGGATATGTCATCTATCATGGCGCCAAAAATCGCCTGGGAAATCGCCTGGAATTAGGGCTATCGCATCCGCCTTGATGCTGTTGGTCAAAAGCTGAGAATTTTGCAGCAGCAGCCACGAGTAAGGCAATGATGACAGCCCCCAGTATCCCTCAACATGGGAATTGTTTTCGGAATCAGACGTAAAGACTTTTTTACTCGTAACGGTATCTAATTTAGCAAAAACCGCAGTGCACCTTTGATTAAAGCAATTGCGGCAGAATTCTTAAGATCTGCAGCGATCGCCATTCTGTCCTGATCCCGCCCTAGCTGCATAGTTGATTCCACGCCAGCACCACAAAATTCTGAAAACTCCACGGATTTTCAGTGAATCATTCTGAAAAGGGTTTGCTAAAGTGTCAGAGCTAAATCTCCCCGATCATCGGTCAGAGGTCACGGCTGAGTGTGGCAGTTGGCTGATCATGCAGCTTAACTAACAGGTCCTGACGGGTTTAGTTGAGGTCGCTCAGCAGCGCTTCTGGGAGTGCCAGCGGAGCAGCGACACTCTACTTCTCATACCTTCGTGTTGAGGCGTCAACTAAGACAGCGGCAATTACCATGTTTGCTAAAAAACCTCCTCTTTTGGTCACCATTGGTGCGACCGGTCTCCTCATCGGCGTCGGGGCCTTAACCTATGTCGGCATGCGCTGGCGCACTTTACAAGCGCGGGGCCTGCCAGCGGGGGTCAGAGCGGTGCCGCAGTCGGCAGTGGCGGCTGTCACCGTCTCGACCAGTGCGGAACAATGGCAGCAGTTACGCCAGTTTGGCACCCCAGAAACCCAGAATTCCTTTGATGGACAGTTGGCGGAGTGGCGCGATCGCTGGCTCCGCCAGTACGACATTTCTTTCAGCGAAGACATTGCGCCGTGGGTGGGGCCAGAGGTCACCATTGCTTGGGTGCCCGAGCCAGAATCCCTGACCGATACTGAGCCGAATGCGGTTACGCTAGGCAGCCAAGGACGCTTGCTAGTGCTGCCCATTGCCGATCCGGAAGCGGCTCAAATTTCCGCCCAGTCTTTACCTTTAGCCGAGGACAGCGCCAATGCCTTGGAATATCGCGGCGTCACGCTGAATGAATTTGCGCCAGCCGCTGGCAGCGAGCCAACCTCAGTTTTTGTCGGGCTGTTGGGCACCCAGTTGATTCTCGTTGCTGAAGATGAAACGGTGGCTCAGCAGGCGATTGACGCTTATAAAGGGGGCAAAAATTTGGCTGATGTGACGGACTATCGGCGATCGTTCGAGCACATCGGCACAACCCAAGCCTTTGGCAAGCTGTATGTAAATGTGCCCGCCGCCACCCAGCTACTGGCCCAGACATCGCAGCCGACGTTGCCCACTGCTCTACTCGAAAGCTTCCAAGAAAGTCGGGGATTGGCCGCCACGATCGCCCTGGAAACCCAGGGCATTCAAATCAAAAGCACGAGCTGGTTTGGGGATGACAGCGATCGCACCTATGTGGACACCAATGTCCCGGCTCAACTGCCCGAATATTTGCCGCGAGATACGTTGATGCTGGCCTCGGGCGGCAACTTTCAGCAGTTTTGGCAGGACTTGAGCGAACGCCGTAATTGGGGTGCTCTAACGGCTTTGAAACCCGATAATTTATCCTTGGCGCTGCAGGGCAGTACGGGACTGACGCTTGAAGAAGACCTACTGCCGTGGATGCAGGGAGAGTTTGCGGTGGCTTTGGTCCCCCCGCAAGTGACCGACACTCCCGATAGCGAAGTTGTGCTGCCTAATCCCAGTCTAGTGACGCTGGTGCAGGCGAGCGATCGGGCTCAGGCTGAGCAAGTTTTTGCCCGCTTAGATCAGGTAGTTGAAAATCGCTATCGCTTCACCATCAGCAATGAACCCGAGGGCAATATTGAGCTCGTGCGCTGGACATCACCGTTTCAATCCACCATGCTGTCGCGGGGCTGGCTAGATAGTAGCGTGGCCTTCTTAACCGTGGGCTCCGGAACCGAGGCGGCAATTGTGCCCCAGCCGCGTCGCTCTTTAGCCAATTCGCCGCTGTTTCAGCTCACCACCGGTGATGCTCCTTATCCTAATAACGGCTACTTTTTTATTAACCTGAAAGCGCTAAGTCAAACAGAAGACAATCTTTTTGTGCCGCCCCTACCGGTCGAAAATCAGGGCGTTTTGAAAGCGATTGAGGCGTTGGGCATTACGTCCACTGTCTTGGATGAGCAGCGCCTGCGCTACGACCTGTATCTGGTGCTCAATCGCGGCAATCGCCCGGGTCCCTTACCCAGCAGTCCGCCGGTAGAAACGGAATAGAAGTAAATAGTTATGCGTTCCTGAGGACTCCAGAGGGCAGTACGTAAGTCCTAGAAAATTTTTCTTTCTTGGGCCGATTGCTCTAATGGTGTTTCATTATCTGGATATTGCCACTCTAATATCGGGTTTTGTCACAATGTCTGTCAAAGCCAAGTTTTCCCAAGTCAGAAATTTCTAATTTTGCTAATGACCTCAAATAGCCCTGCTCATCAGCGCGATCGCATCATCATCATTGGCGCTGGATTTGGTGGTTTTCAAGCTGCTCAATCGCTCGCTGGTGCGGCTGCCGATGTTTTACTGATTGATCAGCACAACTACCACACGTTTGTGCCGCTGCTGTACCAAGTCGCAACGGCTCAGTTAGAGCCCAGCTTGGTGGCTTATCCCATCCGCACGAAGCTGCGTGGCATGGTCAATGTGCGCTTTTTGCAGGCCACCGTGCAGCGCCTTGACTTTCAACAAAAGCTCGTGGACGTGGGCGAAGATTTGCTGCCCTACAACTATTTAGTGGTGGCCACCGGCGCTCAGACCAGCTATCACGGCGTTCCCGGCGCGGCTGACCACAGCTTTCATCTGCATGATTTGCCCAGCGCTATCGCCCTGCGCCAGCAGCTTCTCCAATGTTTTGAGCAAGCCGCTA
This sequence comes from Cyanobacteria bacterium P01_C01_bin.120, assembly GCA_039027715.1. Classification (GTDB taxonomy): domain Bacteria; phylum Cyanobacteriota; class Cyanobacteriia; order Phormidesmidales; family Phormidesmidaceae; genus Halomicronema. The sequence goes on along the minus strand of JBCCJU010000003.1, from coordinate 41,542 downwards.
CCACCGCTGACGACCATGAGCGACGGCGGTTGATGACGTTTATCATCGTGGGCGGCGGAGCCACTGGCGTTGAGCTGGCGGGAGCCCTCGCGGAGTGGCTGCGGGGCTCGATATACCGCGATTTTCCTGAGCTGCGGGGCTGGGGGCGAGTGGTGCTAATCCAGTCGGGCTCCAGTCTGTTGCCGGAGTTCTCGCAGCGCTTGGGCAATTACACCCATCGTCAGCTCGAACGGTTAGGCATTACTGTGCGGCTCAACACCAAAATGAGCGAACTGTCAGAGACCCAGGCAACCCTCTCTGATGGTGAGGTGATTGAGACTGCTACCGTCGTCTGGGCTGCCGGCATTGAAGCTAATCAGCCGCCAGCTGTGCCATCAATCAGCACCGGCAACAAGGGCAAATTGCTGGTCAGAGAAACTTTGCAGTTGGTTGGCCAGAATCACGTCTACGCGGTGGGCGATGTCGCGACTTTGGCCGCAGCTCCGCGATCGCTGGCTGGCGTGGCCCCCGAGGCCCTGCAGCAGGGTGTGGCTGTGGCTCGCAATTTACGCCGTCAGCTTCAGGGGCAAACTCCCCAGCCGTTTCACTACTTAAATAAGGGACGGCTGGCCATTATTGGCGGCTATGGGGGAGTCGGTCGCATTTTGGGAATTAGCTTTGGGGGCTTTATGGCCTGGCTGATGTGGCTGCTCGTCCATGTCACCTATCTGCCGGGATACCGCAGTCGTTTATTCGTCGTGCTGACCTGGGTGCAAAACTATGTCATGGGTGATCGCGCGCTGCGGCAGCTATTGGCCAGTCGCAAAGATTGACGCAAAGGCAACAGAAAGCGGCTACAGCGCTTACGAAGTTTACCCTCCCAAAGGGCATCTCTTACTTTTGACCGACATAAGCAGTACGGGTCATTTCTACAATAGCTTCAGGTTTCGCAGTCAAAATCGCCTGCTCAAATTGTCTGCTTGCCCCTCTTAAATCGGTAAAAAGCTAGAGTGACGGCTGTCTAAACTTTGAAGCGAAGACGAGACTAAATATCGGATTTTATGCGTCGGCCTCAATTTAGATAAGGGCCTTACCGATTGTCTAGGGGAGCCGGGCTCAGTCTCTCAGCAATATTGATTAGATTAGGTAAACGATTGTTTTGGTCAGGTCGTCTCAACGTAGTTAATTCATTGTCTTTTTCATCAAATATCTGAGGTATCTTCCATGAAATACGTGCCCCTGATTGCCCGGATTGCCTTGGCGCTGGTCTTTTTGACCTCTGGGATCAAACATTTAGTTGGATTTTCTGGCTTTGCTGACATGATCGGTCAAACCCTGCCTTTAGCTCCTCTACTGGCTTTGGGAACGGTGGTGTTTCAACTGTTGGGCGCCTTGTCGCTGATTATTGGCTACAAAGCTAACATTGGTGCGACGCTGCTGATTTTGTTTTTGATTCCGGCCACGCTGGTTTTTCACAATCCCATTGTTGATGCGAGTGAACTTACCGCCTTTCTCAAGAATCTGGGTCTGATTGGCGGACTGCTGCTGGTGGTTTACAACGGTGCCGGCGCCGTTAGCGTTGACGGCAAGCAACGTCGGTCTGAATCTTACTCCGAGGTGTCATAGACCTGCTAAGACTGACTAAGGCTTCAAGCCCCAGGAGGTTGGCTGTACAGCGCCAACTGCTGGGGCTTACTTATGGTTCACTGGGGGCAGATGCATAGGAGTGGGACGCATGACTGAGGCTTTGCTGAAGAACTACATCGCTGGCGCCTGGCAGCTTTCCAGCGCTAGCGATCGCCTACCGGTGCACAATCCGGCAACGGCTGCCGTGCTGGCTCAGGTGCCGCTCTCACCGAGCGATGAAGTGGCTCAGGCGACCGCAGCCGCCGTCAAGGCCTTTCCCGCCTGGCGGCGGCTGCCGGCAGTTGAGCGAGTCCAGTACCTCTTCAAGCTAAAAGGCCGGCTGGAGCACCATGCTGATGAAATTGCTCGCATCATCACTCAGGAGTGCGGCAAAACCCTCAAAGAGTCCCGGGGAGAACTGCAGCGGGCCATTGAAAATGTGGAAGTGGCCTGCGGCATTCCCACCGCCATGCAGGGAGCCTTTTCGGAAGATATTGCTCGCGGCATTGATGAGTTTATGGTGCGGCAGCCGCTGGGGGTGGCTGCCGCGATCGCGCCGTTTAACTTTCCCGCCATGATCCCCTTTTGGTTTATGCCCTATGCGATCGCTTGTGGCAACACCTATCTGGTGAAACCGTCGGAGAAAGTGCCCTTAACCATGCAGCGCATTTTTGAGCTGATTGATCAGGTGGGTTTTCCGGCTGGAGTCTTGAATTTGGTTAATGGCGCGAAGGAGACGGTGGATGCCATTTTGCAGCATCCCGACATTCGGGCCATCAGCTTTGTCGGTTCATCACCAGTCGCTCGCTACATTTATGCTCAAGCAGCAGCCCACGGCAAGCGCGTACAGTGCCAAGGAGGAGCCAAGAATCCAATTATTGTGCTGCCGGATGCCGATATGACGATGACGACTCGCATTGCTGCCGACAGTGCTTTTGGCTGTGCGGGACAGCGTTGCCTCGCTGCCTCCCTCGCCGTCACCGTTGGCGCCGCCAGGGAACCGTTTACCGCAGCGATCGCGGAAACTGCCGCCAACCGTATTACCGGTAACGGGCTCGAGGCCGACGTGCAGATGGGTCCAGTGATTACGTCTCAAAGTCGCGATCGCATTACCGCCCTCATTCAAACGGGGATTGATGAGGGGGCCAAGCTATTGGTGGATGGTCGCCATCCGCAGATTGATGGCCTGGTCGCGGGCAATTTTGTGCGGCCGACCGTGCTGCAGGATATTCCGGCGATGGGCGAAATTGCTAAAACCGAAATCTTTGGCCCGGTGCTGGGGCTGCTGCACGTGTCGACGATTGATGAGGCGATCGCTCTGGTCAATCGCAGTCCTTGGGGCAACATGGCCTGCCTGTTCACCAGCAGCGGCGCGGCCGCCCGTAAGTTTCGCTATGAAGCAGAGGCCGGCAACATCGGCATTAATATTGGCGTGGCCGCCCCCATGGCTTTTTTCCCCTTCAGCGGTTGGAAAGATAGCTTTTTCGGGGACTTACACGGTCAAAGTCACCACGCAGTAGAGTTCTTCACCCAAACTAAAGTGGTGATTGAGCGCTGGCCCAAGGAGTGGAGTCGCCAGTTTTAGCGTCTATCGTTTTCGCGCTAAAAATATGGTGACACGGGTTCTGTTTTCCAGAACTATCGAGGTTGAAATGGAGGGCGTCGGAATAGACCGGTTTTGCATCCACTTCGCACCCACAATCGAAAATCTAAAATAGAAAATTGATATGGCCTATTGATATGGCCTTTTGATGTCCTACCAGTCAGCCTGCATTCGCTATCCTGTTGAATTAATTCAGGAAATCATACGTTGCATGTGGAATCGATAAAAAAGCTGCAATCCACCGTTGTCAGTGCAATCACGGAGGCTCTCTTGGGTACTCTGGGGGCGTCTCTACAGTTTATTCAACAAGGATGTGATTGATTTGATGCAGGCCATCCAATGTCAGCTGACTCAACGTTTGGGAAAAGCGGTCTTGCTAGCCGGGCTAGGGTTAATGGCTGCGGTAATACCAGCGCATAGCGCCGAAGACATCATCATCAGTTACGGCATTCTCGAGCGCAAAATTCCCATTCGCGATCTCGAAGCCTTTGCTAACGGCGAAGACTTGAGCCCACAGTTAGCCGCCTACGCCTCTTATGCCGGCTTGACCGACGAAGAGTTGAGCGCCGGCCAACGAGTATTGACTCAAAAAGTCGATATTAGTCAGGTTGATGTAGCCCAGTTTCTTTACACTTCCCAAGGCACCACGCTGCTGACATTAGTGGGTGACGTGGTGCAAACTCCATCCCGGCAGTCGGGGTTCTCCGCTATTCGAGGCGCAATGATTTTAGCCGCCGCTGACGAAACCGCAGGCTTATCCATTCTGAATTTCCTCAAGAAATATCCCACCCCGGCGATTCGCATTAATGTGGGTCGGGGGCTGGAAATTGCCAGGGACGTTACCGAAACCTTGGATAATGCCGAACGCGCTTACACCCTCGTCAACGCCTTGGCTAACGAGGCCGCTCAACAGTCACCAGGGGCCAACACTTTGGCAACCCGTCAGCTAATTTTTGATCTGCCAGACTTTGCCGTGGCCGAGCAGGCGCTATTTTTACCTGATCGCGACGTGGCGGCTTCGTTCTTTTGGCCCCGTCCCCGGCTGCCCAACCAGGCGCTTCCCGAGAATATTCCGGTGGTGGTGGTGTCTCATGGTTTAGGCGATGAACGGTCAAGCTATCGTTACTTGGCAGCATTTCTGGCCCAGCGAGGCTTTGCCGTTGCCGTTCTGGATCACCCTGGCAGCAATAGCAGACAAATTGCTCAGCTATTATCTGGATTCACGCCAGAGCTGATTAATGATCGCGAGTTCGAGAATCGACCGCAAGACATTTCCACCTTACTAGATGAAATTCAGCTGCTGGCGGAGCGTCGGGCCGATCTGCGCGATCGCCTCGATATCAACAATGTTGGCGTCATTGGTCAATCGTTTGGCGGCTATACGGCGCTGGCCTTGGCCGGCGCTACCTACAGCCCTAACCAGTTAACGGCCGCTTGTTCACCGCAGCCTGACTATTTAAATCCTTCCCTGCTGCTGCAGTGTCAGGCCGCCACGGTAGCCGCAGAGACCCCAGTACTGCGAGACGATCGCGTTCAGGCAGTGCTGACAGTGAATCCGGTTGGCAGCGAAATTTTCGGTCCAGCGGGTTTTGGCGCCATCGAGATTCCCACATTGATTCTGGCCGCTACGGCAGACACGGTTGCTCCAGCGCTACCAGAACAAATTGAGCCGTTTACCTGGTTACAAACCGAGCATCGCTATCTAGTGCTTACAAGTAGCGCCACGCATTTTTCGGTGATTGACTGGAACGCTGAGAGCGCTCCTTCGGTGCCAGTGCCAGTCGCCTTGTTGGGCAGCAATCCAGAACTGGCCCAAGACTATCTGCAAATCTTAGCGCTGGCGTTTATGCAGAGGCACCTGCGACAGGATGAACGCTACGATGCCGCACTGACAGCCGAATTTTTGCAAAACTCGGTAGCGCGATCGCCCCTTGCCCCCTTAAGTTTGATCGAAAATCTCCGCCCGGAGGCCCTAGAACAGGCGATCAATGGCGAAGAAGTGTTGAGCGATCGTGGCGTGCCATTGCTCCGTTAGCGACTGCAACAGCGCGATAGATGTTCCGCTCGCGAGGCGGCAAAGCTCGCGATGCCGTCCAAGGAGACGTGAGCTCGACGAGCAAACATGAGGAAAGAAAAAAGCTGAGACTAGCTTTAATGAATGCCCTCTCAGCTATGAACACCAGCTTATCCGAAGTCTCTCGTCTAGACATTACCTAGGTGTTTTGGAGTGATTGCCTTCGAGGGCTCTTGGCTACCGGACTTATCCTTCGAGAAGACTGCATCTACTAAAGGGTTCTACACCTTGCGTATTGCTCGGATGGTGGCCCGTGTTTCTGAATTTAGCAAGCTACAGTCGTTTCGTGGAACTGATGCCGTGGTGCCCGATGTTGCTGTGCTGCTATCTCTACACGCGGACTGGGGAGATGACTGGCATTGCCCTCATCGCCTCGACTCCCATCGAGGTGTGTCATCCCGGTCGAGCCCGCTCGCACAAAGTGGTCAAAGGCTAGGTGAGTGAAAGCAAGAACTCGCGGAACTGGCACTTCGGCTTTGAGCTGCACCTGGTTATCAACAAACGCGGTGAACGGTTAGCCTTTAAGCTGACTCCGGCGAACGCCGACGATTGTGTCCCGTGCCAAAGCTGACGCAAGGGCTCATCGGCAAGCTCTTGGGCAAGCGGGGCTACATTCGCCAGAAACCCTTCGAGGAACTACTTTATGGGCGAGAGCTTGAATTGGTCACAGTTACAAAAAGAAGATGGGAAAAACAAGCTCGTGAAGCCCATCGACAAGGTGATGTTGCGCAAACGGGCGTTGATTGAAATGGTCAATGACCAGCTCAAGAATTTCTTTCAGATCGAGCATTCACGCCGTCGCAGTCTGTTGAATTCCCTCGTCAATACTTTGACGGCATTGGTAGCGTATATCTACCAAGAAAAGAAGCCCGCTTTGGACCTAGAAGTCAAAGACCTGGCAGCCCTGCTTCCAGCAATTTTCCAACTCGTCGAACTGACGTTTATCAAGCCACGTTCACAAGAAAAAGCCCTGCTTACAACAAAGAGTTTATGAAGTCGCTTAAGCGACTTCATAAACTCTTTGTTGTGTCAACGTAAAGTAACCTGCTGTCTTTATGCCTAATCATATGAAAATAGTAAAAGGTAGAAGCCAGGGGGCAGAAGTAAAAACATTGATGCGCTAAGATTGCAGCGACTAGAAATAACCGAACCTAATTGCGATTTGCTATACCAAGACGGGCAGGAAGATGGATGAAATCACGGCTTAATGGTTAGTACCGCTCAAACGAGATAAAAGCGATCGTATCCAGAATATTTTGGGCTTGAGCTTGCAGCTCAGAGTTACTCGCTGGCATAAGAATGCGAAATTTGACCATGTCAAGAAATTATATTCTCCATGCACGAGAAGCAGGCAGACTGCCGAAGTTCACATGAACAATTCAAAAGCTTTGAACACCTTGTATCGAGTCTTCGAGTCAGCACCATACATGCCAGAAAGGACGTAAAGCATTCGGATAAGAATCATGTCCGGCATCTACCATCTTGAGATCACAGAGACTGAAAAAGAATTTCAACTCCTTTTGCGGCAGCAAAAAAGCGCCATGGATAGAGACTGAATGCATTTGCTTTACCCACTGGAAAGCGGACGAGCGGCGGCCTGGTTAGGTCGGCATCGGGTGACGGTGCAGAAATGGGCAAAGCGAGATCGCGACCAAAACTCCTGTGGCAATTGCCCTCAGCTTAATAGCAATCGTAAAAATGACCTGCCCCGGTAAGTTTGGCAGCAAAAACTGAAAGCACGGATAGGATTTATAGGATTTATGAGTTTCAACTAAAAGGTTTACCTCTAAGTGGGAATACTGAAGACACGATTTGTCCAATAGTCTCTCAACGTTAATCTAACTATTTATATAAACAGATGATTAATAAGAAAGTCGTTTCAACTTCTCTGCCTGAAGATGTTCGGCTGATGGTATTTGACCTATCTATTCGAGGCCATCATCCTAATTATATTCGTCATTTAATTAACGGGTGGGATCGGCAGCAGCGAGCAGGCAAGTTGATGGTTGTCGTCTCGCCTTTATTTCTTAAAGAGCATGCTGATGTTACTGCTTTGGCAGAGCTTCCCAGAATCGGCAAAGTCGAATTTATGGCCGTTACAGCAGAGGAAGAAGCTTTGCTGCGATCGCGAAAATCAGGCTTCAAGCGTTTACTCCGCGCCTTTCAAGAGTGGAATCTGCTGTGTCAATACGCCCAGAATTTGCGAGCAACAGAATGCTTTTTACCCTACTTTGATACCTTTCAACTGCCTCTAATTTGGGGGAAATCTGCCCCCTGCCCAGTTTCGGGAATCTATTTCAGACCCTCCTTTCACTACCCGTCATTTGCAACCTACCGACCTGCTCGAAAAGACGTCGTTCAGCATCGTCGAGAACGGTTTCTGATCAATCGGTGTCTGCGACAAACTCAGCTTAAGAAGCTCTTCTGCATTGATCCCACAGCCGTGGAGTGGATGCAGAACCGTTACGGCACCTCGAAAATGGTAGCTCTGGCCGACCCCATTGAGCTAACGGAATCAGGGGTTACACCACCTGAAGGGCTTAAGGCAGTCCTGGGTATTACACCAGAACGCCGGGTCTTTTTACTCTTTGGTGCCATCACTGACCGTAAGGGAGTTTACCAACTGCTAGACGCGATCGCCCAATTGTCTCCCGAAGTCTGCCAGCAAATCTGCATTCTCATAGTCGGTGAATCCAAGCTTAAGCACGAGTTAAACGCTCGCATTCAACAACTGACGGCAGAAAAGCCAATCCAAATCATTCAGCACTACGAGTTTGTCTCCGACAATGCTGTATCGTCTTACTTCCAGAGTGCAGATGTTGTGCTTGCCATCTATCAAAAGCATGTGGGCATGAGCGGCATCTTACTTCATGCTGCGGCTGCCAAAACCCCTGTTCTCAGCTCCGATTATGGGCTGATGGGAGAGCTGACCCAGCGTTATCAATTGGGAATCGCAGTCGATTCTACGGAACCATCCGCGATCGCCAATGGAATGATTCAATGCCTCGAAACTTTACCGGAGCAACTCGGGGATTCTGCTCAGATGCAAGCATTTGCTCAACAAAATGACGCTGAGGCTTTCTCCTCAGTGATTTTAGATAATTTGTTTGCCCCCACCGGAGTTGCACAGATCGCGTCTGCCCTGTCCTAAAGGAGGTCACAATGTACTCTGCTCGCGTTGCCTGGTTGCTCCCATCCGCTTTCTTTTATTGGCATCCCCCTCTTAGCCACTTCGCTAAGCATTTTCCAGAAACCAAAGTTTTTACCGGACGCTGGCGAGGCTATGCCAAAGGGTTCGAGGATGCTTTCGCTGTTGACATTGTGGGCGATCGCAAAGTTTACAATCTGATTCCTGCTGAAACAGGCTATGGTTTCAGCTTTACCTATGTCTCGCTCAATATTGTCAACAAACTCATTCGTTTTCGACCTGATGTTGTGTTCACAAACTCCTTTGGCGTGTGGACAATTGTCGCGCTGTTTTTAAAGCCTTTCATGAAGTGGCGAGTGGTTCTAGCGTATGAAGGCAGTTCGCCTAGCGTTGACTTTCGAGACTCGCCACGCCGCCTCGCCATCAGACGATTCATGACGAGTCAGGCAGATGCTTTGATTAGCAACAGCCATGAGGGCAAAGATTATTTGATTCAGTGCTTAGGGGTAGACGAAAAGCAGATGTTTGTTCAACCCTACGAAGTCCCTGCTCCCGAAGCGATGTCTGCTAATCCAGTCGCTGTCACTGCGCCTGACGTCGTTTGGCAGCCCCCAATCTTTCTTTATGTGGGACAAATTATTCCCCGAAAAGGATTGAATCTTTTGCTAGATGCTTGCAAGGTTCTCAAACAGCGCGGCTGCAATCACTTCACACTAGTTATTGTGGGGGATGGCAAGCAACGCTCTGAATTGGAAACCTATGCTGAAAAATTGGACATTGCAACTCACATCCAGTGGACAGGACGGGTTGATTACGCTTGTTTAGGCAGCTACTTTGCCGCAGCGAACACCTTCATCCTGCCCACCTTAGAAGACACTTGGGGCATGGTCGTTCTGGAGGCAATGACGTTGGGCAAATCCGTTATCTGTTCTAAATTTGCCGGCGCATCTGAACTCATTGTGGAAGGAGAAAACGGATACGTTGTGAATCCTCAAAATGCCGAAGATTTGGCGACAGCGATGCAGCACTTTGTAGAGGACCCGGATTTGGGCGATCGCCTAGGTAAAGGAGCAGCACACTACATTACTCAGCACAGTCCTGAAGCTGCAGGTGAATTTCTAACTAAAATTGCTGACTTTGTTCTTCAGCGTTAGGAGCGCAACGCATTATGGGAAGACGCCTGAAAATCCTCATTTCTGCTTACGCCTGTCGTCCCGGAGAAGGATCTGAGCCAAGTATTGGCTGGGAAATGGTCCGCCAAGCCGCCCAAAAGCATGATGTTTGGGTGTTGACTCGGGCCAACAATCGCTCAGGGCTAGATACGGAACTCAGCCAGCGCCCCATCAATGGTTTACATATCATCGATATAGATTTGCCCGAATGGGCTAGGGGCTGGAACCGCAATCAGCGAGCTGTGCAGCTACATTATTATCTGTGGCAAATCATGGCTTACTCGAAAGCCCGGCAGCTTCATCAGAACATCGGGTTTGACCTCGTTCACCACGTTACTTACGTCAAATATTGGAGTCCCAGTTTTCTGTCTCTCTTGCCCATTCCGTTTATTTGGGGACCTGTGGGCGGTGGCGAAGAATGTCCTCCGGCTTTTCGACAAACCTTCAGTAAACGCGGTCAGCGATACGAAATGCTGCGAAATGCTGCTCGCTGGCTTTCGGAACATGATCCCTTCGTCGTCATGACTGCCCGAAGAAGTGCGATCGCCCGCGCCACAACCGCAGAAACCGCAAACCGCCTACATCAGTTAGGTGTCAAAACAGTACAAGTTTACTCACAAGTGGGCATTGCTTCGGAACAGCTAGCCGAACTGTCTGCTGGCGATGTGGGCAAACAGGCCAATACGACACCATCCATACGCTTTCTCAGCGTAGGTCGGCTCCTGCACTGGAAAGGATTTCACCTCGGTCTAGAGGCCTTTGCTGCAGCCAAATCTCACTTGCCTGACTCAGCCGAATATTGGGTGATTGGCGATGGATCTGAACGAAAACGCCTGCAAGCTCTAGCCAATGATCTGGGCATCAGCAAAGAGGTACTTTTCAAAGGTAAATTATCTCGTCAAGAAACCTTGCGTTGCGTTGCAGACTGCCTCGCCCTCGTTCACCCAAGTTTGCACGAGTCGGGCGGCATGGTTTGCATGGAAGCAATGGCAGCAGGTTGCCCTGTTATTTGTCTAGAGCTGGGAGGACCTGCGGTGCAAGTGACAGCAAACACGGGGATCAAAGTTTCAGCAATATCACCTGAACAAACAATTCACGAGTTGCAGCAGGCCATGATTACCCTAGCGACTGACCTGGATTTACGGCAAAAGTTAGGAGCATTGGGACGACAGCATGTCAAAGAGAAATACTGCTGGGACGTCAAGGGAGAGAATTTTGCTCATCTTTACCAAGCGATCGCCGAACAAAGTCCTCAAGAAACGGGCCCAACCGTCCAAATTTGAACGTCTTGACAGCAGTCATCATTCTCTAGAAGGAATCTTCTTATGTCTAGCCAAGCGCCCATTGATGAAAAACCTAATATCGTGATGTTCAGCAGTTTGCTGTTGCCCCCTTCCCAGACATTTGTGAAAGCCCAGGGGGAAGAACTGCGCCAATTCACTCCGTACTATGTGGGATCACGGCGGGTTTCAGGATTGGAATTGCCGAGCGATCGCACCCTTGTTGTCAATTCAGGAGGGCTGGCTGGGCGTATTGCAGAGGCCAGCTTTAAGCTGACAGAGACGGCGCCAAACCTTTATCACCAGGTTAGACAGATTCACCCAGTATTGATCCATGCTCAGTTTGGGCTAAGCGGTGCCCTAGTCATGAAGCTAGCGCGATCGCTTAACTTGCCGCTCATCGTTCATTACCGAGGGGCTGACGCCACCATTCGAGACGAGCACGCCCGATACGCATCCCTCAATCATTGGATTTATTTACAGCGGCGAGAGACCTTGAAGAAGTCGGCCCAACTCTTTATTACGGTTTCGAGCTTTATTAAAGACAAGCTAATAGAACAAGGATTTCCCTCAGAGAAGATCAGAGTCCACTACAGCGGCATCAATGCAGCTGACTTTACCGCTGACCCCGACCAACCCAGAGAACCAATAGTTTTATTCGTCGGTCGACTAGCTGAGAAGAAAGGCTGCGAGTACCTGATTCGAGCAATGGAACAAGTTCAGGCTCACCGCCCTAATGTCGAGCTACAGCTCATTGGAGACGGACCATTACGGTCAGAGCTAGAGCAATTAGCCGCCCAACGACTCAAAAAATATTGTTTCCAAGGATTTCAGCCCCCATCGACTGTGCGATCTGCCATGAACCAAGCTCGTATTTTGGCTGCGCCCAGTATTACAGCCGCTGAAGGCGACTCAGAAGGATTGCCCAACGTGGTCATCGAAGCTCAGGCAATGGGATTACCTGTTGTTAGTACGCTACATGCTGGAATCCCAGAGGGTGTTATTCACGGCGAAACCGGATTTCTAGCGCCTGAACGGAACGTGGCAGACTTAGCACAGCACTGCTTAAAGCTACTGGATGATGCCGAGCTATGGCAGAAGTTCAGTGCTCGAGGCCAAGAGCATGTACGAGAAAATTTCGATCGCCATAAGCAAACTAGAGTACTTGAAGAAATTTATGCTGAAATTCTTCAAAAGTGACTCAAATAAGAGTTTGCAGCCGATTTTTCAAAGTCAATATTACAAAGCCTTCAAATTGAAAGGAAGTAACTTTAAGAACACTTCTTGCAACTGTGAAGATTTCACTGTTTAAGATTTTTAGCAATAGTGTAAATCCGGAAATCAGGAAAAATACGAGAGATAAATGAATATATTTAGCCCTGCCCATTAACTATTTCATGGACAGTAATCATCAATTGGACCTGTTTGGAAGACAAATCTATGCGCTGGCGTCATTCAACAACCGATATAATCCGCTGCTCAAGCTAGTATCCATCTCATATACTCCGCACAGCTTCTTGAAAGGAATGAGAGGCTGGCCGGTACACTCGACTCGGGATTCTCTGAGATATGCAGTTGCTCTATTTTGCTCAGAAGATCATAGATGGTACAGCAGAGCAACGGAAATTGTTAGGAAGATTATCAGTCTTCAGATTGGAAAATGTGGGCACAAGCATTATGGAAATTGGCCTAAGTATTGGGAGGAGCATTTAGTCGGCATTTACCGGATTGATGAAAACTGGGCTAGTTTTATTAGTACTTATTTGATTGAGATTCTAATCTTACATCGCAATAAACTGCCGACAGACTTTCACAGGAAAGTTGAAAATTCTATTCAAAAATCCATTCTATATATTCAAAACAGAGAGCTGTCCTTAGATTATACAAACATCATTGTCAACACGATTTATGTCATTTTGGTATTTGGTGAATATATGGAAGATGAAGCCCTTATCAGCGATGGGGTATCACTCCTGAGTACATTTCATAGCCATACGATTCACCAGCAATCTTTTAGTGAGTATAATAGCCCAAACTATCAAGTTGTTACTCTAAAAAATCTTGCTCGCTTGCGGCGTGATGTGAAGGATTCAAATGCCCAAAAGCTAATCTGCGATTTATATTATTTGGCATGGCAAAATATTGCCGAAAACTTTCATCCCCCAACGACCCAATGGTCAGGTTCTCACACCCGGAGTTATAGCACTTTGTTGAAGCCCGAAGTGCTTGCTTTGCTGAAGCGATCAACTACAGAGTCTGTCCAGTTTTCAGCATCAAGTTTACATCCGCCTCCAGATGAAAGATTTTTAACCTACGATTGTCCTTCTGATTTAGAGCATTTATTTCAAAAGCTAGATAAACCTAGACGGATAATCCGAACACTTTCTTGTGGACAGCGATTCACAACATTTTTAACGCCTGAATTTTCTCTCGGATCAGTTACTTGGAGCGATTTTTGGCATCAGCGCAACGTTCTAATTGCCTATTGGGGAACACCTCAACGTCCCTGCTATTTGAGGCTGCGATTCCTACATGGTGAGCAAGACTTTTCAGCGGCCTACTTTAGGAGTGTTCAAAAAGATAATAAAATTCTTGCTGGGATATCCTTAGCAACGGATATTGACATTAAAAATCCTTATCAAGGAGAGTATAAAATTAGTCAGAAAAAGATTCTAGTCAAAGATCTAAGACTCCGCTTCGAGTTTGGTGGGTTCGCTGAGATTCAACAGTGTAAGCTTCCCGAAGACTGCTCCTTACCCATCATTTTGAAAAGTGAAAATATTCGCTTTAAGCTTAGGATTCCTTACGTCCGATTTGGCAGCAACGGAGTTCAATGGGAAAGACACACCACTCAATCTACTACTTGCCTCGATCTTTTACTAAACAACTCTACCAATTCTCCAGCTCTCTTTTCAGAGATGACTGAAGCCGTTATTGGCGCTGCCGTCGAAATCTCTCAAGACGATCAGGACATCGCAGACGTATCCATTGAAGACCGAGAATCATCTCTTGAAATGAAGTGGGAGGAGTTGGCACTTGGTATATGGAAAAAGCCCGCTCCGCGAGCAATTCTGCAGACCCTAAAGGTTGACATATAGTGTAAGTTCTTTGCCGAAAATTTGAGCTACAATACTGTTATTAGGATATCCTTATATTTAAATTTTTATCTAATTTAAATCCTATAATTTTCATCGCTGGGCTATTTAAATAATGCGTATATTAAGTATCCACAATAGATATCAAATTAGAGGCGGAGAAGATGAATCTCGTGAGTCTGAAGAGCGACTATTACGAGAAAATGGACATCAAGTCGATGTTTATGAAGAAAGTAATGATCGCTTACGTGAAATGTCGAAGATTAATGCAGTGACCAGAACAATCTGGTCTGATGAGTCCTACAAGGAAGTGACCTGGCGGTTAAGGCAAGAACGATATGACGTCGTGCATGTTCAAAATTTCTTTCCACTGATCTCACCGGCAGTTCACTACGCGGCTAAGCAGCAGGGCGTTGCCGTTGTCCAAACTCTGAGAAACTATCGTCTGCTCTGCCCTAACGCTCTGTTCTTTCGGAATGGACAGATTTGTGAAGATTGTTTGGACAAGTGGATTCCTTATCCCGGCATCATCCACAACTGCTACCGAGAGAACAAGGCTGCTAGTACGGCAACAGCTGCAATGATCACAGCACATCGGGCCTTGGGAACATGGTCTAAGGCAGTTGATCGTTTTATCACTCTGACTGAGTTCGCTCGTAGTAAGTTTATTCAGGGAGGGTTCCCGCCAGAAAAGATTTTAGTAAAACCTAATTTCGTTAATCCAGATCCCGGCCTAGGTGAAGGAAAAGGGGCATACGCTTTATATGTTGGGCGTCTCTCTGTTGAAAAGGGTTTGGACACCCTCTTACAGGCCTGGGAGAAACTGGAACACCCTTATCCACTCAAGATCATTGGAGATGGACCTCTGTCCAAACGGGTAGAAGAACTCACCCGCAACGTTTCCAATATTGAGTGGTTGGGGCGCAAGCCTTTACCAGAAGTCCATAAGATAATGGGCGATGCCAGCTTTTTAGTATTTCCATCGAAGTGGTACGAGACTTTTGGGCGGGTCGCTGTTGAGGCTTTTTCGAGGGGGACACCTGTCGTCGCTGCCAAAATAGGGGCGATCGCAGAACTAATCAAACACGGTAAGACAGGGTTGCTATTCGTTCCGGGCGATTCTGAAGACCTGGCCCAACAAATCAACTGGTGCTTATCGAATCCATCTGAACTCGCGCTGATGAGACAAAGAGCACGAAGAGAATTCGAGGCAAAATTCACAGCCAAGGCAAACTACGTGAGAATTATGGATATTTACGCTCAGGTTCTTGGTCAAGCTTGAGAGAGTGTTCTGATTCTGTGTAAGCAACTTGTTGTTTATACTTTGCCGTTCTAGGGTCAGAATGGCAAAGTGTAATACAGCGGTTCTCCAGTTTTTGATGGGTCGATTCCATCACTTTGAGATGTTGTTTATTGTTAGATGCATGAGCTTGAAAACGAAGTCCTCATCGAGGAAAATCACCTTGGTCTTAACTATTTTACGCAACGAGAGATTGTGGTTGAAGAATGAAACCCAACTATGACTCGCGATCGCTTCGACAAAATCTACTTGATGCCGCAATCGATACTATCCTATGTTCTGACTCGGTAGCATTTCACTAATCTTTTGCTATTAATCACATAAACAGTTGCACAGTTATCAGATTCTTTAAATCTCGTTCTGCTGCGATGAAATCAGGGTGAATTTTTGGAGCGCTTAGATCCTTGAATCCCGTGCTCTTTTTTGAAAATATAACGACACACTATAGCAATATTTCTTGATTAGTAAAATAGAAGGAGGACGCTTTTTCTATTTCATTGAAATCTTCATCAGGCTAATAGTTAAACAGACTGGCTTGGGGAGTAGGTCAATTTCTACAGAGAAAAATATTGCTGGGGTGATAACATCCCATTCAAGTAAACATAGCGATGAGCCAAAACTTGGGGTACCCACTCGGTGTTCCAGAAAGCACTAGTGCTGATCTCACAAAGTGCTGTCATCGTCTTGATGACGTCCTCTAATCGGCTGCCAGAAACTGTAAATAATTACTGCTCAGCTCTTTTACCGCCGCTTCGTACAGCCGCTGGCCGTGTTCTGGGGTCGCCAATGCTGGATTAGAGCCCATGCGGCCATCGGGATAGTGTTCACGAAAATCCGCGGCGCTGTAAATGGGGTGACCGGCTGGGGCAAGAGTTGGATTAAGGTCAGCTTTTTTGATGTGGTCAGGATAGGCAAACTGAGTTAGCGCCACTTCGCTGGGGGTCGCGTGGGAGCCTTCTTGGTTGCTGTAGAGTTCCTTGGCGATCGCATACACCGATCTCGCCATGTACCAGTTCGCTACTTTACAGCGCACGCGTCCGGCATTTTCCCAGTCCAAATCGGCTAAATGGGCATAGGTTTCTGCAAAAGCGGCTTTGAGAGTAGCCACATTACCGCCGTGACCGTTGATAAAGAAGAATCGCTCGAACCCGGATTTTGCCAGTGGCTTCACATAATCCTGAATCAGCGCAATTATCGTGCTTGGGCGCAGGCTGATGCTGCCGGGAAACGCCGTGTGGTGCAGCGCCATGCCAACGCTAATAGTGGGACCAATCACCGCGCCAGTGGACTCGCCAACCCCGCGCGCGATCGTTTCAGCGCAAATCGCATCGGTACCAATCAACCCAGTGGGACCATGCTGCTCGGTTGAACCAATGGGAAAAATGATGCCCTTTGAAGACTGTAGGTAGGTTTCAATTTCGAGCCAAGTGGAGAGGTGGAGTTGCATGGGGGGGTGAGGGGTGAGGGTGGCTGGGTTGAGTAGGTGAGGCGGAGGCAGTCAATGAAATTGTTGAAGTGATTTAGTCTGCATAAGGGGCTATCTGTGCAGCGATGCATCAATGCAAAATCTCAGAACTACCCTGATAAATTGCTCGTGTCCAAACCTCTACGCCTACCCACCGCATCACAAAATATTCACAACTTAGTACAGGTGTTCTGCTATGATTTCGGCATCAGGGCGGCAATATCGTCCACAAACTTTTGATGGTCGATGACGGGCTTGCTGATGTAACCGTCGGCTCCGCTTTGCGCCAGGAAGTTTTCACGATCGCCCTGCATGGCGTGGGCTGTCACCAAAATGACTGGCAAGTCAGAGGTGACCGGATCAGCCTTCAGCATTTGGGTAATCTTGATGCCGTCAACGGGTTTTCCTTCAAATAAACTATGAGCCAGCGACACATCCATCAAAATGACATCGGCTTCCCGATCGCGGGCGATCATCATGACTTCTTCCACATCTTCTGTATGCTTAACGGCAAAACCACCGCGTTTCGACAAAATTTTCGAAAATACTCGAGCATTAATCATGTCATCTTCAACGATCAAAACGGTCTTCATAGTCATTCCTTAGATAGCGGTAGCCTCAAATCAATGCCAAACCTTGCTACATTGCCCAATATGAGGGGCGGATCAACCAATGTATAAATTGATCGTAACTGCAAAATATTGCAAAATTGCAACTTGTGCTTTTACCTTACAGCATTGTTAATGCTCGCTCGATTGGGCAAAATACAGCCGAACCACTTTATTTGTTCCCAATTTCAGAGGACAGGGATTCATGGCGGAACAACTCAACATACTTTCATCAGGGCAAGTCGTGCCGACTCCTCTGCATACTGAGGTGCAGCGATCTTATCTGGAATACGCCATGAGTGTCATTGTCGGGCGGGCGTTGCCAGATGTGCGTGATGGTCTCAAACCAGTGCACCGGCGTATTCTCTACGCCATGTATGAATTGGGCTTGAGTCCAGATCGTCCCTTCCGTAAATGTGCCCGTGTCGTGGGTGACGTGCTGGGTAAGTATCATCCCCATGGTGATCAAGCGGTCTATGATGCCCTGGTGCGCATGGTGCAGGACTTTTCCAGTCGCTATCCGCTGTTGGCGGGGCACGGAAACTTTGGCTCGGTGGATAACGATCCGCCAGCCGCGATGCGCTACACCGAGACGCGGCTGGCTGCCGTTAGCTTTGAGGCGCTGCTCGACAACATCGGTGAAGCCACGGTTGATTTCATCGACAACTTCGACAGTTCCCAGCAGGAGCCCATCGTTCTCCCCGCCCAATTGCCCAACCTGCTGCTGAATGGTTCCTCGGGAATTGCTGTGGGCATGGCCACCAACATTCCGCCCCACAACCTAGGGGAAGTCATAGACGGCTTGATTGCCCTCATTGATCGACCCACACTGTCGGACGATCGCCTATTTGAGCTGATCCCCGGTCCAGACTTTCCCACTGGGGGCGAAATTATCGACATCAAAGGGGTACAGGATGCCTATCGCACCGGTCGCGGCAGCATTCCCGTGCGGGGGATCACCCAGCTAGAGGAAGTGCGACCCGGTCGGGGACGGCAGCGACGCACAGCGATCGTGGTGACGGAACTGCCCTATCAGGTCAACAAAGCCGGGTGGATCGAAAAGGTTGCTGATCTGGTGAACAATGGCCGCATTGAAGGCATTGCCGACATTCGAGATGAGAGCGATCGCGACGGCATGCGCGTGGTAATCGAACTCAAACGCGAAACTCAGCCGGAAGTTGTGCTCAGTGCGCTGTATCGTCAGACTCAGCTCCAGCACAACTTTGGGGCAATCATGTTGGCGCTGGACAACGGGCAGCCTCAACAGCTTCCTCTGCGCGCCATCCTACAGGCGTTTCTCGATTTTCGTGAAACCACCCTCATTCGCCAATACCGCTACGACCTCGAAAAGACCGAAAATCGGCTGCATGTCGTCGAAGGGCTGATTCGGGCATTAGAAAATCTGGATCAGCTCATCGACATTCTGCGCCATGCGCCGGATGGTACCACCGCCAAAGTTTCTCTCGGGGAGGCATTTGAGCTGAGCGATCGCCAGTGCGACGCGATTCTCGCCATGCCTCTGCGACGGCTCACCGGCCTCGAACGGCAAAATCTGCAAACTGAGTTCGATGAATTAACTGCCCACCGCGCCGAACTGCTGCGGCTGCTGAACGATCGCAACGAATTGTTCAAGGCGCTGAAAAAAGAACTGCGATCGCTGAAAAAACAGTTCGGTGACGAGCGCCGCACCCGCATCCAAAGCGAGGCGGAGCGCCAGGAAGAAACCGAACAACTGGCGGAGATTCTCGCTGAGCACAAAGAAGAAGAGGTGGTGTTGGAGTTCACGCAAAAGGGCTATGTGCGGCGATCGTCCACCCGAGCGTATCAGCGTCGCCAAGCTCGCCAACTCAACGTTGCTCGTCAAGAATTCCAGGAAGACGAAGACCCGACGCTGCAAACCGCAGCCGCCAACACTACCCAAGAACTGCTGGTGCTCACCCGCGACGGCAAAGCCTTTACCCTGATGATTGACGATATTCCCCAGGCGTCGAGACAGTCGAAAGGGGTGCCGTTGGTGAATCTGCTGCCCAACTCGGCAGGCACCGACCCCGAGGCGATCGCGACTCAACTCGTTCTCACCGAAGACGTGCTGACCCACGACCTAATTTTGCTCACCCAGCAGGGCCGCATTAAACGGGTGCCGCTGTCGGAGTTTCAAAGCCTGACGGGGCGGGGCTTGACGGCGATGAAGCTGAAAAAAGGCGATGAGCTGGCCTTTATGACTCTGGCGAAAGCAGGTGAACAGTTGGCGATCGCCACGTCGGGCGGGCGGCTCATCCGCTTTGCGATCGACGACGAGAACCTAGCGGTCATGGGACGCACCGCCCAAGGCCCCCAAGCCCTGCGTCTCCGCAAACAGGAAGGCATTGTCGGCTGTGTCCGGATTCAAAACGATGGGGACTGTGTGCTGATGGTGTCGCTGGCGGGATTTGCCAAGCGGTTGCCGATTTCCGGGATTCACCTCGGGGCGCGGGGCGGCATTGGTACTCAGGCATTCCTGTTCAAGCAAAAGACGGACAATCTAGTGGCGATCGCGCCCAGTCCAGCGGGGGGCGAAGTCACGGTGATCACGACCCAGTCTCGCTGCGCCCAGATTGCGATCGACAGCATTCCCCGCCAAGGTCGCGACGCCCCCACCGCTTACCGGCTGAACAAATTTGCCAAAGGCGAAAGAATTGCCGCCGTCACCCCAACCTCCTGGGTCGATAATGGGGCCAATGGTGAGGCCAGCGACGATTCAGAAGAATAGCGCGTCTGGTAGAATCACCTCCGTAAACCGTTCTGTTTACTGAGGTGAGATTTGACCGTGGCGCAGGTTGTCCTGGAAAACTTGTACAAAACCTTTGTGGCGCAAACGCCGCCGCCGTCCACGGCAGGGGAATCAGCCGCCTCTGACTCGGCAGTACTGCGACGCATCAACCTCCAGGTTGACGATGGCGAATTTATGGTGCTGGTGGGGCCGTCAGGCTGCGGCAAAAGCACCCTGCTACGCCTGATTTCCGGTTTGGAAGAAATTACCGCAGGCAACATTTGGGTCGGCGATCGCCAAGTCAACCAACTCCCGCCAAAGCAGCGCGACATCGCGATGGTGTTCCAAAGCTACGCGCTGTATCCGCACCTGTCCGTTTACGACAACCTGGCGTTCGGACTGCGTCGCATGGGGGGGCACTATGCTCAACTGTTGACTGAGCCGGCAGATTCTTACCTAGCGGATGATGCGGAATCCGATGCCAACCAAGCTCTCCAGTGGGCGCTTGCCAGCCGCACCCGCTGGCAAACGGCCCTCTCTGGCGCGACCCGACGCTTGCCCAAAGGACTGCGATATCTCGCCCCCGCCGACAAGCTGATCGACCAGCGCGTTCGAGCGGTGGCGCGCATGTTGCAAATCGATGGCCTGCTGAATCGCTTGCCCCGCCAGCTTTCCGGTGGCCAAAAGCAGCGGGTGGCGCTGGGGCGGGCGATCGCCCGCAATCCTCAAGTTTTTCTCATGGATGAGCCGCTGTCGAATCTCGACGCCAAGCTGCGCACCGAAACCCGCGCCCAAATCGTGAACCTGCAGCACCAGCTCGGCATTACCACTATCTACGTCACCCACGACCAGATTGAAGCGATGACGATGGGCGATCGCATCGCCGTGATGAATGCCGGACAAATTCAGCAGTGCGCCACGCCGCTGGAGCTGTATCGCCGCCCCGCCAACCGTTTCGTTGCGTCCTTTATTGGCTCGCCCCCGATGAACTTTTTGCCGGTGCAGGTCAACGCACCGCTGCTCATCACCCATCCCGACTTTCGCCTGACCCTGCCAGAATCCTGGGCCAACACTCTGAAACTCTACGATGGCCAGCCCGTCACCCTCGGAATCCGCCCCGAACATCTCAGTCTCAGCTCCCCCGCCCCCAAGAACCTAAAAGTCATTGTCAAACGCATCGAAGCTCTCGGCAGCGAAACCTACTTGGCCGTCCAGTTTGGGCAAGACATCCTGCAAGTTCGCGTCGAGCCCGATTTCACGTTTGGTATTGGGGAGGAGTTGTGGCTGGCGATCGCCCTGGACAAAGTCCACCTATTTGACAACCAATCAGAAGCCGCCTTATTTTCGTCAGTTTCAGAATAAATTCTCCTGCTGCTAGCAGTACCAACGAACCCAGCTAAATCGTTCAAGGCGCATAGTGACACCAATTCTGCTCAATAGCGCTGCTCAATAGTGCTACACATTGCAGAGAACGGAGGTATTGGCGAGGCCTGCCCAAAAGGACTCTGGGGGGGGCGGCGTAGGAGGTCAAAGACTTGCCGACTCTCCCTAAGGCTATCTTTTAAGCCGTCGAACTCACGCTTTAAAGAACTGGCGAGGAGCGGAAACAAAGCGGTAGATCAACCGCCATCCATAGCCTCTGTTAGGGTGAATTCACGACTCGTAGGGTTCGCCAGGTGAAATCGGCGTTGCCGGTCAGCATGCCGCCCGCATTTTGTATTTGCTGAATTCGATCGATCGCTGCGGGGGTGATCACTTCTCCCGGCAGCAGCAGTGGAATGCCGGGCGGATAGGGGCATACGGTGTCGATGGCAATTGCTCCCACTGCGTCATTGAGGGAAACGGTTGCGGCAGGAGCAAAAAAGGCTTCTCGGGGTGTCATTGGCGATGCGGTCAGAAAGGCTGTTGATAGGGGCAATGTCATCATTGCCGCTGACGCTTTCGTCTGGGGGAGTTGGGCTATCGGTTGAGCCAGAGACTTGCATGCGGCAATGAGGCGATCGCCGTCCTCAAGCGTGTTCCCCAGACTTAGAATAAAAGCCAATTGTCTTAGGGTCGGTAGCTCGGCGGTCACTCGCTGCTGCTCGTGCAAAAACTCATCTGCGGCAAACCCAGTAATTCCCAGGGCAGAGACATCGACGACTAACCGGGTGGGGTCAAGCTGAAACTCTGGCGTGTGGGCTCGCAAGTGCTCGGAGTTCAAGACTGTCAGCGTCGAGAGCTGGCTAAGAGACTGCCGAATCCGTTGAGCGATCGCCAGCGTTTTGGACAGCAGTGCTTTTCCTTCTGTGGCCATTTGATGGCGCGCGGCATCTAGGGAGGCCAGCAGTAAATAGTTGGGGCTAGTAGATTGGGTTAACTGCAGCGCTTGAGTTAGGCGATCGCGGTCTACCCGCGTTCCCTGCACGTGGAGCATTGAGGCTTGAGTCATGGCCCCTAATACTTTGTGAGTAGACTGTACGACAATATCGGCGCCGGCGGCGATCGCCCCTAACGGCAGCTCAGGATGAAAAGACAGATGCGGGCCGTGGGCTTCGTCTACGATGAGCACGGCGTCATGCCTGTGAACGCACTGGGCGATTGCGGCAAGGTTGCTGCAGACGCCATGATAGCTGGGCGACACCACGACTACAGCTTGAATATCGGGATGCTGCTGCCAGACTTGTTCGACCTGCGAAGCCGTAATGCCAAAGGCTAAATCCCACGGTAGGTCATAGAGTGGTGTCAAATAAAGTGGCTGAGCTCCCGACAGAATCAGGGCTGACAGCACCGATTGATGGGCATTACGGGGAACAAGCACTTTGGTTTTTGGCCGGCTCACCGCCAACAGCGCGGCTTCCAGACCGCAGGTGGTGCCGTTGACTAGAAAATGAGTGGACTCGGCGCCAAAGGCAGAAGCGGCTAAGGCTTGAGCCTGGGCAATCGGCCCACTAGGGGCAAACAAGTTGTCTAACTCTGGCAGCTCTGGCAGGTCCGCTTGCAAAGCCGCGATGCCTAACAAGTCACGCAGCCGAGCGGAAGCGCCCTGTCCGCGTTTATGACCAGGAGCATAAAACGCAGTGTGCTCTCTGGCGGCAGCGATGGCGAGCGCCGTTAGCAGCGGCGTGGCCGATAAATCATGCATAGGTAAGTCGGGAAGCCAGCCCTACCTATCGTAGATGAAAGCTAAGCGATGGCGGTTGGGACGCCCCAATTGGGAAGCGCCAATTAAAACTAGCAGCAGTCGCTCGTCAACGATTCTTGGGCAGGTGACGCTTTTTCGGAGTTGTCGGCGATCGCGAATAGCCTTTCTTTTGAGCAATGATGGCGTTGGCGGCAGCTACGACTGCTGGACTAGCATCCTTGAGCGATCGCTGCAAAATTGGCAGGCGCTTTGCAGACTTCATCTGCCCCAAGGCCTGCACCGCTGATAAGCGCACGGTAGGATTGGCGTCTCGGGCCAACCGACCCAAAACGGGTAGCCAGCGAGCTTGTTCTGGAGCCGCCGCCGTCGGTAAAACCTGGGCGATCGCAGCGGCGACTTCACTGCGCGTCTGGGCTTGGGGAGAATAGCTGGCGGCCAACACTGCACTCGGATCGCTAATTCGAACGCTCGTTTGCAGCGCCTTGGCCGGACGCTTGGGTTTAGCCGCGCTAACAGCTGCCGGACTTTCCGTTACTCGCTGCGGCACGGGAGCCGGTGCAGTGGCGATGGTGGGAAAAGGCACAACTGCCGGTGTTAGCTCTGGCGATGATTCAGCCGTAGGGGGCGCTGGTGGCGGCAACTCTGACTCGTTGGCAGCCGGGGGGGAAGCGGAAATACTTGGGGTAGACGCCGCTGGAGAAATAGCTAATGAGGGGCTCGCCTGGGCAGTTGGCGCGGTTGATGCGGCTTGAGCGCTATACGCTTGCTGCAGTTGGTCGTTGACTTCTTCTAGGCGGCGCTCATGTTCTGACTCGGCTAGGGCCAGCTGCCGCTGCAAATCTTGTACTGAGGCTGATTGTACCGCCGCTTTTTTAGACGTGAGAAAATAGGCGATCGCGGCTCCCAGAGCCACCCCAATGATTAATCCAATGACAAAGCCCATTGCCGCAGTCCTTTTCAGTACGTCCGACTTGTTAGGGAATCTGCCGGAAAGAATTTACCGTTCGTAATGCTGTCAGCGCAGCGTGACGCATCGTAGAATGGGCATTTTTATTCCCAGAAATCCCCTTAAGTCTGACGCTTAGTGTACCGCGAAGGGCATCAGTCTTCATCCGCAGGCGCTTGCTCAACAGACCCGTTGCTGGAGCAAAACGGCGCCTCATTTTTATTCGCTTATTTAATGTGGCTAATGAACGGCTACTGCAGTTGATCGCCGGGATGGCTGCCAAAAGTCGATATCAGGCCCCACTGGAACAATGCGCGTCGGATTAACCGTTTCGTGGCTCTGATAATAATGCCGCTTGATGTGATTAAAGTGCACGGTTTCGGCAATGCCTGGCATTTGGTACAGCTCACGGACGTAGCTCCAGAGATTTTCGTAGTCCACCAGGCGCTGGCGATTGCATTTGAAGTGGCCAAAATAAACGGGGTCAAAGCGCACCAGCGTGGTGAATAGACGCCAGTCTGCCTCGGTGAGGCGATCGCCGCACAAATATGGTTGCGATGCGAGCAAATGCTCTAGCCAGTCCAAAGTTTCGAACAAGGGCTCAACGGCCTCTTCATAAGCGGCTTGAGTGGTGGCGAAACCAGCCTTATAAACACCATTGTTGACGGTGTGATAGACGCGTTCGTTGACCTCGTCAATTTTGTCTTGCAGATTCTCCGAACAGTAATCGCCTGGAGTTGCACCCAATTCGTCGAACGCACTATTGAACATGCGAATGATTTCTGACGATTCATTGTTGACAATAGTCTGCCGCTCTT
This sequence comes from Cyanobacteria bacterium P01_C01_bin.120, assembly GCA_039027715.1. Taxonomy (GTDB): domain Bacteria; phylum Cyanobacteriota; class Cyanobacteriia; order Phormidesmidales; family Phormidesmidaceae; genus Halomicronema. The sequence goes on along the minus strand of JBCCJU010000003.1, from coordinate 16,555 downwards.
TGTCCCACAGGATCGGAACGGTGACGCGACCGGTATAGTCTGGCTTGGCCTGAGTGTAGATTTGATGCAAGTAGTCAACATGCATTAACGGATCGGGGATGACGCCTTCACCAGACTTGAAAGTCCAGCCATGCTCACCCATAAACCAGTGAACGACCGAAATGTCGATCATGGCTTCCAAGCCTTTGAGTTTACGAAAAATTAGAGCGCGATGAGCCCACGGACAAGCATAGGAAACGTAGAGATGATAGCGTCCAGCTGCGGCTTTGAAGCCACCTTCACCACTGGGACCAGCGCTGCCGTCGGCTGTCACCCAATTCCGAAAGGCAGAGTCTTGCCTTTTGAACCGACCTTCATTGCTTTCTGTGTCGTACCAGCGATCGCGCCATTCGCCGTCCACTAATAATCCCATGTCTTACACTCATTTTTCACTGCACATAGCATCCTAACGTCGGTGGCAGCCAGCTACATCTGTCGGAAGCCGCGTACGGGATGCCGCGATTATCTGCCACGGAAAATACCAGTGCTCGGATTAACAAGGCTAGTAGGACCACAGGAAATAGCCTGACGACCTGGCGTAACTTCACGCCTTTTCGGGCACCAAGACGCTGAACAGACGACAACTGCTGCGGTTGCTGCGGTTTATACTGGTAGCCTGATAACGCACCTGCTAATTTTTGAGCGCACTTTGAGGCCCCTATGTCGCTGATTCGCGAGCTAAACCGTCAACTCACTACAAAAGAACGCTCTGCCGTCGAGATCACACAGTCATATCTCGATCACATCCAAGCCATTGAGCCAACGGTTCGCAGCTTTTTGACGGTGACACAGGAATCTGCGATCGCTCAAGCTGAAGCGGTAGACAAAAAAATTGCGGCAGGGGAAGCGATCGGCACTTTAGAAGGTATTCCCATTGGCCTGAAAGATAACCTTTGCACTCAGGGTGTACGCACTACCTGCGCTTCCAAAGTCTTAGAGAATTTTGTGCCACCGTACGAATCTACGGTGACTCAGCGGTTGGCGAACCTGGGGATGATTGCCCTGGGTAAAACCAACCTCGACGAGTTTGCCATGGGCAGCTCAACCGAGAATTCGGCTTATCAGGTCACGGGGAATCCCTGGGATCCGAGTCGGGTGCCGGGAGGCTCTTCTGGGGGTTCAGCGGCGGCAGTCGCTGCCGCTGAATGTCCCATTGCGTTGGGTTCAGATACGGGCGGCTCGATTCGTCAGCCTGCTTCCCTCTGCGGCGTTGTTGGCTTGAAGCCCACTTACGGTCTAGTGTCTCGCTACGGACTGGTGGCTTTTGCTTCCTCCCTTGACCAAATTGGACCGCTAAGTCGCACCGTTGAGGACGCAGCGATTATGCTCCAGGCGATCGCGGGTCATGACTCCAAGGACTCCACCAGCCTCAATGTGGAAATCCCCGATTATACTCAGACTCTTCAGCCAGGATTGGACTGCAAAGGTCGCACCATTGGCATTATTCAAGAAACCTTTGGCGAAGGACTTGATCCAGAAGTCGATAAAGCTGTAAAAGCAGCGATCGCTCAATATGAAGCTCTGGGCGCCACCGTTAAGCCAATTTCTCTGCCGCGCTTTCGTTACGGCATTGCCAGCTATTACATCATTGCCCCTTCTGAAGCCTCGTCGAATTTAGCCCGTTACGACGGCGTTAAGTACGGCGCGCGGGCCGAGGAAGACAATCTCGTCTCGATGTATAGCAAAACTCGGGCCACTGGCTTTGGCGCCGAGGTCAAGCGCCGCATTATGATTGGCACCTACGCGCTTTCGGCGGGCTATTACGATGCCTATTATCTCAAGGCCCAAAAAGTTCGCACCCTCATCAAGCAAGACTTCGAAGCGGCCTTTCAAGAAGTTGACGCACTCGTTTGTCCGACGGCCCCGACCACAGCATTCCAAGCCGGGGCTAAAATCGAAGACCCCATCAGCATGTATTTGTTGGATCTGATGACGATTCCGGTCAATTTGGCTGGACTTCCCGGCATCAGTATTCCCTGTGGATTTGACTCATCGGGCTTACCCATTGGCCTGCAGCTGATTGGCAATGCCCTGCAAGAACAAACTTTATTTGAAATGGCTTACGCCTACGAGCAAGCTACTGAATGGCACCAACGATCACCCCAGTTGGCATAGGTACGGCTGGCTTCTGTAATCCTACATTCAGAGGTCGCGTTAGGCGTTTGTGAGAGATGCGATCGCTTTTAGCATGACGCTGTTCGATGCTGCCACTTCGTCAATGTTACTGGTGAAATTGTCAGCTGATGAGTCAATTAAATACCTGCTGGGAAGCAAATTCTCTCCATCCCAACTCAGCTTTAGCAACACTGCTATGGCACTACTGCAAAGGATGCATTTTACTTTGAATCCCACGTACTAAAACTTCTGACTTTTCTGGAGGAGACTTTTACTCAGCTATCGCTACACGTTTGCCTGATTCTCAAGTCACTGCCATTTATATGGGTAATGTAATTAAAAATCAAGAAGCCTAAAATTCACGAAGTCATTAAGGACGGGACTGGCGCGATTCGAACGCGCGACCTACCGCTTAGGAGGCGGTTGCTCTATCCAGCTGAGCTACAGCCCCAGACTGGTCATTACTATAGCCTGCTCTTTTATGGGAATCAAAACTAATTTGGTCATAGGCTGTCATCATTCAATGGATGTAAAGCTATGTCATCAAGGACTTCAGCTTTTAGGCTATGCAGTCAGAGCGATCGCGCTGGTAACTAGCCTTCGGACCTTCTAGTCCAGGCAGTAACAAACCAAGGAGGCAGCAAACTATCTTCGAGCCCGGGCAGACCCTCGAAAAATTCGCTCGGACTGCTGGCGCGATAGACGGGCGGCTCCTGGCAGATAGCTTTGAGGCGCAACCGACTGAAGAGTGTAGTCTGTCTTTTGCGAGAGTTTGCTGTGGGGAGGCATAAAAGCGTGAGTTTCGGAATCGTAAGCTAGAACTTCCCCCGTATCAATCTTATAAATCCAGCCGTGAATTGAGAGGTCTCCCATGTAGAGTTTGGAGCGAATAACGGGGTAAGTTCTGAGGTTATCAATTTGGGTTAAGACATTTTCGGCTACTAGAGCGTCAAGGGTAGCTTTTTTCTCCAAATGACCATAGTTATCAACGACCAGTTTGCGAGTAGCTTCGGCATGGCGCAGCCAGTCATAAACGAGGGGCATTTTTTCTTCTAATTCACCCAGCTGCAGTAGTCCTTTCATGGCGCCGCACTGACTGTGACCACAGACAATAACCTGCTTGATGTCCAGGGCTTCAATTGCATATTCGATGGTTGCTCCTTCCCCACCATTTGTGGCTTCAAAGGGGGGCACAATATTACCGGCGTTGCGAACGATGAAGAGGTCACCAATTTCCGACTGAGTGATGATTTCTGGACTGACACGGGAATCAGAACAGCCGATAAAGAGAACTCGGGGATGCTGACCTTTGCTCAGTTCAGCCATCAAAGCTTTATGGGAGGGCACATAGCTGCTCTGAAACTGTCGGATGCCTTCAATCAGCTTTTGCATAAGCTCGCCCTCTTAATGCATAATTCTTGCGCATCTATTAATATCTCATATTCGTATGCCGCCAGGCATAGTCGTTGAACTTATGGCGATTTAGATACTTCTGATCAGGGACAGGGTTGAAGTCTCGAACCAGGCTGTGGGACGCATCATTCATGCGATGCGAGAGTTTTGCAGAATCAACACCCCTGCCCTTACTGCAGGTTGCTGTTTGGAGTATTCAGAAATAGCTGCCGTGGTGTCGACATTTGCGATATCGGTTTAATGACATGGAATAGGCTTTGTTACATAAAGCAGTTCTCTTAGAATTCCTTTGTTGTCGTGGGTTCATTCCGGCTCAAAAAAACTGCCGTGATTTTGCTTGGTGTGACACGGAGTCGGGGCATCCTGCCACGGTGCTATCCGCCCGCCCGGTATGCTCTTTGCTTCGGTAAAATGACCACATAACTTTTAGTAAGCCGGTTAAAAACACACTATGCCTCCAGCGGTATTGGTAGAGGGACTTAAAAAGCGTTATGGCGATGTTGAAGCGGTCAAAGATGTGTCGTTTGCGATCGCTCCCGGGGAAATTTTTGGACTGCTGGGGCCGAACGGTGCCGGTAAGACAACCACGATTCGCTGTCTTTGCACGTTGACAGCACCTGACGCCGGTAGGGTCGAAATCAGCGGCGAGTCGGTGCTGGATAATCCGGCTTTAGCGCGTCAGCGATTAGGCTACATTGCTCAAGATGTGGCCCTCGACAAAGTACTTACCGGGCGAGAGCTGCTGCAGTTGCAGGCGGCGCTGTATCATATGCCGTCCCAGGTGGCGCGCGATCGCATTGAGCAAATGATCGTGCTGCTGGAACTAACGGACTGGGCCGATAAAAAGTCGGGCACTTATTCAGGGGGCTTGAAAAAACGTCTTGATCTGGCTATGGGCCTGCTGCACCAGCCAGATGTTTTGGTGCTGGATGAACCAACGGTGGGCCTGGATATTGAAACGCGATCAGCCGTGTGGCAGTTTTTGCGACAGCTTCGCGCAGCCGGCACCACAGTTTTGTTAACCAGCCATTACTTAGAAGAAGTAGATGCCCTGTCCGATCGCGTTGCCATCATTGATCAGGGTCAGGTGATTGCTATGGGCACCCCCAGCGAACTAAAAGACCGAGTGGGCGGCGATCGCATCACCCTACGCCTGCGCGAATTCACCCCTGACGACGAGGCCAATCAAGCTAAGGAACTGCTGCAGCAATTGGCCTGTGTGGAAGAAGTCATCGTCAATGGAGCCCAAGGAAATTCCCTTAACCTAGTAGTTCAAGCCCAATCGGATGCGCTACTCACCGTGCAGCAGGCGCTTAAAAACGTTAACTTACCGATGTTTGGTATTTCACAATCGCGACCTAGCCTCGATGACGTGTATTTGGCAGCCACTGGTCGTACTTTGCTGGACGCCGAAATCGCCGCTGCCGGCAGTCGTGATTTGAAGGCCGAGCGCAAGCAAGCTATGAAAGGGAGCTAAAGATTTGCCAGTGGGCGATCGTCCTCTCGTTAAAATACTGGCAGTTTGGTGAATTGCCTTCGCTCTTCTGGATTTCATAACATCACTTTTTATCATGAGCACAACTTTTACGCCGAAACCCAAAATCTCGCTCGACAATCCTGACCTGCGTCAATGGAAAGCTCAGGTTAGTGAAAGCAAGCCAACCACTACGCCAGGGCTCTTTTCCAGCGCGTTTTTACAAGAGACGGGCGCTATGACGCGGCGACTGTTTATTCAGCTGCAGCGACGACCGTCTACTTTGATTGCTGGCATCATTCAGCCAGTGATGTGGCTGATTTTGTTTGGGGCTCTGTTTCAGAATGTCCCCGCCGGCATGTTTGGCGAAAGCCAGAATTACGGTCAGTTTCTAGGCGCCGGAATTATTGTTTTCACGGCTTTTGGGGGAGCTTTGAATGCGGGGCTACCCGTCATGTTTGATCGCGAATTTGGCTTTTTGAATCGGTTTTTGGTGGCGCCGCTGGCCTCACGGTATTCGATTGTGGCGGCTTCGGCCATCTTTATTGCGGCCATGAGCATGATGCAAACCATCATCATCATTGTTTTAAGCGCGCTGCTGGGTACAGGATTACCTGATCTGGTGGGATTGGCGCTGGTGTTACTGATTGTTTCAACAATGGTGCTGGGGGTCACTGCCTTAAGTCTGGGGCTGTCTTTCGCGCTGCCGGGCCACATTGAGCTGATTGCCGTCATTTTTGTGACGAACTTGCCGCTACTGTTCTCCAGCACGGCACTGGTGCCGCTGTCCTTTATGCCGCCGTGGCTGCAGGTAGTAGCCAGTGTGAATCCGTTGAGTTACGCGATTGAGCCCATCCGCTACATTTACCTACATCCGGGCGACTGGGATCTGGGCAGTGTGGTGCTGTCGGCGCCGTTCGCTGAGATTACGATGGCGGCTGCAATAGCGGTGCTGGTGGCGTTTTGTGGCTTATCGCTGGCACTTATTCAGCCTCTATTACGTCGAAGGATTGCATAGCGTTGACGATCGCTATCAAAATTCTTTGCTAAAGTAGGGCGTAGATTGCGTCGGCACTGTTTGTGATCACGCTGAGGAGTTGATTCACTATGGCTTCACTAAGACAAATTTGTACTGGCTTGCTGACCGGTTCCCTGGTTTTATTAGGCGTTGGCATCGTGGCTGACAGTGCGATCGCCCAAACGGAGTTGGACCCCTTTGAAAGCGCTGGCACCGATGATGACGGCCCCAATATATTTGGTGATAGCGCCAATCCTTATGAGCTGATTCACGACGCTATTCTGACGCCGACGATGAGTTCTGAAGAGTTTTTTCAACATCAAAATCGGGCGATTGGTACAGAAGCAGAAAACTTCCGCTTACGACAGCAGGAAGCCCTGCGGCAGCAGCCTGCAGTGACGGTTGAAGACAGCACCGAAGAAATTAGCGTTGATGGCGAAGCGCTCTAAGACGCATGATTAATTGGGGCAAAAACCCTCGTGAAGCTGCTTACCTTATTTACGAAGGGCTTATGAGCTAAGGACTGGAGCTTTCGGTGCTCATTTTAAGGTTGTGGCAAGAGGCGTCTAACCATTAGGCGCCTTTTTTGATTTGGCGGTAGTAGAAGAGATCGCAATGACTGCTAAAATTCAAACTTCGCTAGAAAACCCGACGGGCCACCACTTCTAACACTTTAGGGCCGTCCACATCGGTTACGGTCCATTCAAAGTCGTTGTAGCGAACGCGATCGCCCGGCTCTGGAATTTTTTGCAGTTGGTGAATTAGGAATCCGGCTAACGTCTGATAGTCCTCTTCAACTGGCAGTTCTACGCTCAGGAGTTCATTAATTTCTTCAATATAGGTTTGAGCCTTGATGCGATAGGACTGGTCATCCAACATGCTGACGGCAACTTCAACGTCTTCTTCCAGTTCATAACTGTCACCAATGATTTCGCCAGTCACATCCGCCAGCGTTAATAGTCCCGCCGTGCCGCCAAATTCATCCACCACCATCACCATTGACTTACCCGACTTTTGCATGATTTGCAGCAGGTCATGGAGCTGGGTGTACTCTGGTACAAATCTGGCTGGGCGAATCCAATCGTTAATTGGGCTGGCGGGCATAGCTTCGTGTCGGGCTAGCGGCCCCACCAGGTCTTTAAGCGACAAGATGCCGGAAACGTCATCCAGTGACTCGCCAATAACTGGAAACTGAGAATGGCCGGTTTCTGCAATTACATTAAGCACCTCTTGTAAAGTGGCAGTCTTAGGCAGGGCGGTAATTTGGGTCCGCGGGATCATGACTTCCCCGGCTGTCACATCACGAAATTCAAAGACGTTATTGAGCAGTTCGCGTTCGTCCTCATCCAGTCCCGGAGATTCTGTTGAGGTGCGGATGATGAGCTGCAGTTCTTCCGGTGTGACCCGGCTATACCAGCTTTGGCTGCCAACGTAGCGGATGCCAAATAAGCGCAACAGCCACCAAGTTGACTGATTGAGCACCCAAACAAAGGGTTTGAATAGGCGAGAAATGGTCAGGCTGGGCGGGCCAAACAGGCGGGCTAAGCGTTCCGGATGCAGCATGGCCACTGCTTTCGGCGCCAGCTCGCCAAGTACAATCTGGAGATAGGCAATCAGCACAAAGGCCAAGGGAATGGCAATGGAATGAGCCATCGTGCCTAGAAAAGCCACGGTAAATGAGAGCTGATGAAATAGCTGCAGCAAGACTGTGGCAACGGTGGATTCACCAATCCATCCGAGGGCCAAACTCGATAGCGTAATGCCGATTTGGGTGGTTGAAAGGAGCTGATCGAGGCTGCGCTGAAAGCTCTGTACCGTTCTGGCTTGAATATCGCCGGCTTCGGCCAGCTGATTAATGCGCGATCGCCGCACGGAAACAATGGAAAACTCTGCGGCCACGAAAAAGGCGTTGATGCCAATCAAGGCAATGACTGAAAGCAGTCGCGTCGCGATCGCTGCCCCAGTCAAATCGGGCGGCACAACTGGCAGCGGCACATCCGTCTGAGCAAGCATTATCGGGAAAATGAAGGGAAAAGATCAAGCATCGGTACAACCAGGCAACTTAGCAAAATACAGATATTGCTGAAAAGAACTGACCAGCTGGCCTATGGGAAAAACTTAACGCTAAAGGGTCGAAACCGTGGCGTGGTGCGCTGATGAAAGCCGCGATTGGGAACATTGCAGCGATCGAAGAAAAACCCAGGACTACTGCCCGCTGTCGGCTGGACTGCCCGACATCCGCAGCTTGGCCTCTTGAATAATTTCTTGTTCATCCCGCAGGAGAGCTCCGCTGCCTGAGACGGGAGTTGCCTGATTCGATGCGGCGCTACTGGTTGGGCGAGCATCAGGCTGTCGAACTCCCGTCAGCGCCTGCCGTCCCAAGGCGTATCCCCACGAGGAACTGACAACTCCGGCCCCCACCATCAACGCCAATAAAACAGTTGTAAAGGCAACTGCAGGACTGATTCCCATCCCAGCAAAGACTCCAAATTCTTGTGTCCACATATGATATGCGGTCTTTCGATTTGAGGCCAGTCAAGTAGAAGGCGAAAATGAATTTAGATGATAAAAACGGTTACGTTGTGGCACTCTAGATGGGCCGAGCTGCCCGCAGTCGCAGAAATTGCCTGCCTCAAGCTGGGAATCGCCTGCCTGCATCAATCAAAATCACCGATAAGACTTTATGGATTAACCTCCATCATTTTCCAGCTCAAATCGGGCGATCGCCAGTAGCGATAACGATTTTGCGGCTCACCGCGCAGTTCCAAATGGTCCACAGTATCGGGCTCAAAAACCAATACGGCGAAGGGCGTTAGCGGTGGTGACTCGCTTAAATCGACCGGCTCATGGCCCGTTAGCGATCGCGGCTGCCCGGGCTCGGGCCAAGCAAACTGTTGTCGGCTTTTTTCAGACATTTTTTCCCAAGCCTGTTGACGAATCGATATCACTGCTGGGTCCGCGGCGGCGGCGGTGATGGTCTGCAATCGTCCCCCGAGGCGAAACTGTTCTCGCGTTTGCGTGAAATACCAACACAATTCGCCCTCAGAAGAGTGGTCAATTTGATCGATTTTTTCGCTACGGACATCCGTCACAAACATCAAATTGTCAGTCTCCGGTAAAAAATCGCGAAACACGACTGTGCGATTGGCTGGTCGACCATTGGAACGTACGGTCGCAAGCTGAGGATAGCGGCTGTAGGCGCGACTGCGGTTGCGATGGAGGGCACGGGCCAGGGGCGATCGCCAAGGAGCAAGCGACATAACTCTCAGTACAAATCGGATACAAACTGAACCGGTATCTTTCTAATCCTGATTTTATGACTAGAAAGATGCGCCTTCAGTTTACAAATTTCTTAACGAAAAAAGCTGCCAGGGTTGACTGGCGCGGCTTGAAGTTTGCCAACGTGATAACCGTTCGGGGAGAATTTCGTTTACTTATCTACTTGCTGGAGGCTGAAGCCTTGCCTAACGAGTTGATGACAGCTTTCAGAATCACAAATTGCTATCATGCCTAACTGATAGAAGTTAATAAAACCGTGGAATCTGCCTTGAATCCCAGATTTGCCCTAGCATGGTATTTGAAGGGATTTTTACCTGTATAGCTTTTGGTCGGTTTTTTACCGCTGGGCGATCAGGTTTTGCTCCTGGTGACTACAGCGCAGACAATACCAATCGCTGGCGCTGTGGGTTGTCATCATTCTTTAAGCTTAAAAATAAAGTGTTTTTCCCCAATTCAGCAGACAACCGTTGTCCTGCTCTGTCCATTGATCTGACAATGCCGCTGCGAGCTTGATATGAGTTTTCTTGTTGTTTTGTCTCTGCTGTTGGGGCTGGTACTGCTGGTTGCTGGAGCTGAAGGCTTTGTGCGTGGGGCGGCTAGGCTGGCAGCTGTCATTGGACTGTCTCCTTTAGTGATTGGGCTGACGGTCGTTAGCTATGGAACCAGCGCGCCGGAGTTGGCTGTCAGCTTGCAAGCGAGCTTTCAAGGGCAAACTGAAATTGCCCTGGGCAACGTGATTGGCAGCAATATCTTTAATATTTTGATGACCCTGGGCATTGCGTCGCTGATTGTGCCGCTGACTGTGGCGCAGCAGCTGATTCGGCTGGATGTGCCGATTATGATTGGGGTGACGGTGCTAATGCTGATGTTTGCAATCGATGGCGAACTCGGGCGTATCGACGGACTGGCACTGCTCGTGGGGAGTGTGGTTTACACCGTTTTCTTGCTCTATCAAAGTCGTCGGGAGTCAAATGCCGACATTCAAGCTGAGTATGAGCAAGAATATGCCAATGCGGGACAGCGCGGCTGGCGGCAGGCATTGAAAAGTCTCATCGTTTTAATCGTTGGCCTGGGAGTGTTGGTGGCCGGTGCAAACATGCTGGTGTTCAGCGCCACTGCGATCGCTGAATCCCTAGGCATTAGTCAGCTGATTATTGGCTTAACCATTGTGGCAATTGGCACATCCTTGCCGGAGCTAGCCACCTCAATGGTGGCCTGCTATCGAGGCGAACGTGACATTGCTGTAGGCAATGTCGTGGGCAGCAACATTTTTAATATTTTGACTATTTTGGGGGTGACGGCGACCTTCAACGGCGTTCCAGTATCGAATGCGGCGATTAGCTTCGACATTCCAGTCATGCTGGCCGTGGCGATCGCATCGCTGCCCATTTTCTACACCGGCAATCGGATTTCCCGTTGGGAAGGCATGTTGTTCATCAGCTATTACATTGCCTACACTGCCTATCTGGGCCTGGATGCTGTGGGGCATGACAAGCTTGGCCTCTTTAGCAATGTGATGCTGCTCTTCGTCATTCCGCTAACGGTAGTGACTTTAATCACTATTTTGTTTCGTCGACCCAATGGACTAACCACGGCAAAGCAGGCCCAGGCGGCCAAAGCCGCTAAAGCAGAGTCAAAATTCCCCCCGCGCGATTAGGAATCGTCACGCTTGATGGCTTATTTGATGGGGCACTGATCGTCAGGGGGCCATGCAGCACTTTCCAATGGCCCTGAAAATTGGGCAAAATGGCCTCTAGGCTGAAAGTGTGATCGCGCTCGCCCGCGTTCACCAGTATCCACAGGCGTTCGTCTCCCAACTGTCGCTGAAACCCATAAACTTTGCCGTCGGCCAAAACTGGCTGATAGTCTCCGGTGCGTAGCGCTGGGTACTGATGGCGCAGCGTAATCAACGCGCGATGATGCTCCAGCAGCTCGCGATTCCACTGCGCTTCGGGGGGAAAGACGCGACGGCAATCGGGATCGAGCCCACCGGCCAACCCTACTTCGTCCCCGTAGTAAATACAGGGCGCCCCGGGAAACGTTAGCTGCAGCAGCGCCGCCAGCTTCAAACTGTCAATGTCTTCACCCATGACTGACAGGGCCCGGGCAACGTCGTGGCTCGAAATTAAGTTGAGCTGGACCTGATGAATTTCCCAGTCATAAAGCGCCAATAATGCTTCGATTTTGGTCTGATAGCCCGCTGCATCTAGCGCCGGATAGGGGTAATAGTCGGGTATTTCAGCGTATTCCATGACCACGCGATCGCCGGCTGAAAACGCTAGGGTCGGCCCCGCAAACACGTAGTTCATCACGGCGTCAAAGGTTTTGCCATCGAGCCATTCGCTCGCCGGTTGCCAAACCTCACCCACGATGTAGGCTTCCGGATTAATGGCTTTAATACGATCGCGAAACTCTTGCCAAAATCCTGGCACCTGCACCTCAAACGGGACATCCAGTCGCCAACCGTCGATACCTTGACGAATCCAGTGCTCGCCAATGCGCATAATATATTCCCGCACTGCCGGGTTCGCATGATTGAACTGTGGCAAGGCGCGGTTGTATACCCAACTGGTGTAGTTGGCGGGCAGGCTGCCGTCATAGGCGGAGAGGGGCCAGTTCTCAATTTTGAACCAGTCCAACCAGGGAGAATGCGGACCATTTTCAAGAATGTCGTTGAACAGAAAAAAGCCGCGACTGGCATGATTAAACACGCCGTCGAGCACAATCCGCATATCGCGATCGTGGGCGGCTGATAGCAAGTCCGCAAAGGCTTCATTGCCCCCCAACAGCGGATCGACCTGATAGTAGTCGTGGGTGTGATAACGATGATTGCAGGCTGACTGAAAAATCGGCGTCAGGTAAATTGCATTGATGCCTAACTCTTGCAGGTAGTCTAGATTTTCGACAATGCCCCAAAGGTCGCCGCCTTTGTAACCTGCCAGCGTTGGCGGCGCATTCCAGGGTTCTAAGGTCACCGCCATCGCTGGATGATCAAGGTGACGCCGAGTGCGAGCAAACCGATCAGGAAAAATTTGATAAAAAACAGCGTGCTTCACCCAATCTGGCGTCTGGATAGTCATGATGCGGTTCCTGGCCTTCACGCATAGGCTAGCGGAAAGCGTTACCGAAGGGGAGGGTAGATGGAGGGAGATTGGAGTGCGAAGGGGAGGGGTAAAAGCGTAGCTGGGTGGAAGAGTGGCTGGGTAATTGGGTGGTTGGGTGACAGGGGAAGTCGGGGGTAGGGGCGAACGGTCGTTCGCCCGTGCGGGGGTTGGGCGTTTGAGTAAATGGCCATTTGCCTGTACAAGGCATTGGATGGAGTGAAGTACGGAAAATCGAGCCAGGATAAATTTCTAATCCCCATTCCCAAATCCCCATTCCCCATTCCTTAGCTTCACAAAATGACACAATAGAAAAGTTGTCATGGGCGATCGCGATTGGTGATGGAGCGGTTTAACTTTCAAGGAGTGCGGCGGTTTTGGGTGATTGCCAAGGGCTATTGGCTGGGGGACCAAAAGTGGCAGGCCAGGGGGCTGTTGCTGCTGATTGTGGTGCTGCTGCTGGGATATACCGGCCTGAGCGTATTGCTTAACAGCCAGCGGGGCGAACTGATTTCGGCGCTTTCGGCAAAAGATGAAGCTCGCTTCTGGCAAACGGTGCTGATTTTTATTGGCGTGCTGGTGGTGTATGCGCCCCTTTTGGCTGGATACACCTATCTGCGCGATCGCTTGGGACTGCAGTGGCGGCGCTGGCTGACTGAACGATTTATAGAACGATATTTCAGCGATCGCGCGTTTTATCGCCTCAATCAGTTCAGTCCGGATATTGATAATCCCGACCAGCGCATTGCTGAAGACGTACGCAGTTTTACCCAAGAGTCGCTGACGCTGGTGCTGGTGGTCGCCTCATCGCTGCTGGAAATCGCCGCCTTTAGCGGCGTGCTGTGGGGTATCTCGCGAGAACTGGTGCTATTTTTAATTGGCTATGCAATTGTCGGCACCATTTTGACTGTGGGCGTTTTCGGCAAACCGCTAGTACGGCTCAATTTTGAACAGTTAAAGCGGGAAGCCAACTTTCGCTTTGGTCTGGTGCGGATTCGCGAAAATGCCGAAGCGATCGCCTTTTATCAGGGAGAATCTCAGGAATCGGCGCAGGTCGAAAATCGCTTTATGCAGGCCTTTGACAACTACAAACGTCTGCTGGTTTGGGAACTGGGTCTGAACGGACTCACCAACGCCTACGAATTTATTCCTTTTGTGCTGCCGGCCCTGGTGGTGGCGCCAGCCGTCTTTAGCGGTGATTTGGAAGTGGGCAAGGTGAGTGAGGCCCAAGGGGCATTTATTCGCGTGTTCTTTTCGCTGAATGTGGTGGTGGCCCGATTCCAGTCGCTGACTGCTTTCGGTGCCGGCATCGATCGGCTCTATGACTTTGCTGCCTCTTTAGGCCAAATAGATGACACGGACCCGGCGACAGCGGCCGAAACGACAACTGAAGACGATGAATCAACCGAAGTCAGCGATATAGAAAGCGATGCAGAAACGGAGAAAACTGATTTAGAAGAAAACTCCCTGCCTAAGGCGGAGGAAGCGACGGCCAGCACTGCGATCGCCGCCTCCCAGCCGGTGATTATTCAAGAAGTGGCGCCCCACCTCAGCCTGCATCATGTGACGCTGCAAACGCCTAACTATCAGCGCACCCTGATTGCCGATCTGACTTTGGAACTAACCGTCGATGACTCCCTGCTGGTGGCAGGTCCCAGCGGCTGCGGTAAAAGTTCCCTGCTGCGGGCGATCGCGGGGCTATGGAACTCTGGCAAGGGACTGATTCAGCGACCGGAGCTAGAGCAGCTTTTGTTCCTACCTCAAAAGCCCTACATGGTTCTTGGTACCCTGCGTCAGCAGCTTCTGTACCCCCATGCGGAGGCTGAGATAACTGACGAGCAGCTTCACTCCGTTCTTAAAGACGTTAACCTGCCAGATTTAGCTGAACGGTTTGACGGCTTTGATACGGTGGCAGATTGGAGCGATGTGCTTTCTCTGGGCGAACAGCAGCGTCTTAGCTTTGCTCGGGTGCTGCTACATCAGCCGCGCTATGCCGTTCTCGATGAAGCTACCAGCGCTCTTGACACTCACAACGAAGCTCAACTTTATACAGCGCTCGCTGCCATCCCCACTACTTATCTCAGCGTCGGCCATCATGCCTCTTTGGAAGCTCACCACCAGCAACTGCTGCGCCTTGCCGAAAATCAAAGCTGGGAATTGCATATGTTGAATAACGTGGATGCATCCACTCAGAAACCTTTGACAGCAGAGCTCTGAGTTCAGCTGCCGCTCCACGGCTGAGGCTGTAGATGACGGCTGAGGCTGTTGCAGTGGCTCTAGCTCTATGGTTTTTGCCGATTGTTCAGGAATAGCAGGACGCGATCATATTTCAGCTGATTAATCCAGCTTTGGGCTAGCGGCAACTTGCGCATCTGCCAGCAAAGTGGGGGCCGCAAAATTCTTTAGCGAGAGTTCAGAACGCGATCGCCCCGACTTGGATGGGCCGTTATCGGTAACACAGGGACTGGCGCACTGACTGACTCATTATTCGCATCGAAGGACGGGATCATTCTGACAAAGAGAGAAGAGGTCAAACCACCAATTTTCTCAGCATCATGACGTGTGTACTACCCTCCAAATTTGGACTCAAAGTATAAATGCGAGTTCCCAGCGCCCGATGCAGCACCACCCAAATAGAGTCCCCGTCAGCCATTATCGGTGTTTCCTTGGCCCACACGACTTGCTCACTCAAGTCGCCAATCGGACTTACGTAGAGGACCAAAGTCGAATGCCATTGCATAAAGCCTGATTATTACAGAGATAGGAATGCAGTAGATTGACAGAAGTAGCGATCGCTTTTTTCACTCAACCTATGAATGTTTATCAGTATTTTTGTGAAACGCCTCGAGAACGGGTCAGCGATGGTGCTCAAGTGCCCATTTTGTCGGAGCGTGAATCGACAGAACGCACCTTAGTCGTTGTCTGGCCTCAGCTCGGTGACTTCGACAGTTTGGAATATGCCTGGTGGCTGCGGCGCGACTGGTCAAGATTGCAGGCTGAGGGAATTGCTGTGCGGGCTGTGGGCATCGGCGATCGCAATTCTGGACAAAAGTTCACTGATTTCACCGAATTTCCGGCTGACTGCTTATGGGTTGATCCCACAGCGACACTGCATCAAGACCTAAATTTTTATTCTGGACTGACCTGGAATTGGCCTCTGCTGCGACCGGGGCAGGCCGCTTGGGTTAATCTGATGCTGATGTGCGCGGGAATTGCCAGTCCCGGCACCCTGCGAGAAGTGCTGCGGGGCTATACCGGCGATCGCTCGGCACCGCAGCTTATCGACGATGAGGCAGTGGTCGATGATACGCCCCTGCCCCCGATGAAGGGCTCGTTTTTTCGCTGGGCTGGGGGCAGCAATTTTCAGCGACCGTTTGAGCTGGCTACGCTGCGGCTGCGCAACATGACCGAGGTGCTAAGTCACTGGTCGACCTATGTGCCTGATGCCCGCTACATGACCCAGCGCGGTGGCACCTTTCTGTTCAATAGTGCTGGCGAGCGGCTCTATGAATATCGCGATCGCGGCATTCTTGGATTTGCCGAAAATATGAGCTATCCGCTGGCCTTTCTGTTTGATCAGCCAGAGCAGGAAGAGGCCGCTGTCTCTGCTGCCGCCACTGATGATCGGGTCGAATCAGTCCGCTAGCGAGCGAGAATTGACTGGAGTAGTCACTCTGAAGTTTGAATTCGTCGACTGGCAGCTCACTCAAAATCCAAAATTGGTTAATGTCCTTAGTTTTTCGCCACCAGACGGCGGCGGGCCAAATCTCTTCAAAGCTTTGCTAGACCGATATTCTGGACTACGTTCAGCGCTCGTGACCTCACCGCCTGCGGCACCGCTCCTTCATCAAGGAGCGGTTTAGTTATCGGCTACACTCCCCATCTGACCCGAATCGAGCACGGGGGCCGGGGCCTCTCCTTAAGTTAGCGCAGCTTGCTCAGAGGGCTGAGGTGATACCGCCGGTGATAGTAAATTGAGTGCATCCCAGTTTTGCAACAAGTATAAATGCTCAGTACT
This sequence comes from Cyanobacteria bacterium P01_C01_bin.120, assembly GCA_039027715.1. Taxonomy (GTDB): domain Bacteria; phylum Cyanobacteriota; class Cyanobacteriia; order Phormidesmidales; family Phormidesmidaceae; genus Halomicronema. Next base: position 98 of record JBCCJU010000003.1, on the reverse strand, counting down.
AAACTTGAGACTGTCCCCTCACCCAGGTTCTTTTATGGATGCTGCTAAAAAAGCTGAACTTCAAGCCCACGCCCGAGCTATCGCGGCGTTGCTGTATG
>JBCCJU010000002.1:0-66755 GCA_039027715.1 Cyanobacteria bacterium P01_C01_bin.120 | reverse complement strand
CGCTGGAGCTCGTGCATCAGGCTGTCGTTGGGCATGTGGGCACCGCCCAACACCTTCACCAGCAAATCTTCGCGAATGGGAGCGGGCTCGGTGGGCTCCGGATACCAGCGGGTTAGCTCTTGCTGTCCGGCCTCGGTAATGTCGTAAATCTTTTTGTCGGGTTTGCCGGCTTGGGGCACCAGCTCAAACGACACCCAACCCTTTTCTTCCATCTTGCCGAGTTCGCGGTAAATCTGCTGCTGGCTGGCTTTCCAGTAGCAGCTCACGGTTTTTTCAAACTGCTTGCTGATGTCGTAGCCGCTGGCGGGGTATTCGCACAAGACGGTGAGGATGGTGTGGGCAAGGGCCATAGGGGAAAATTTTGAACCGCTGTTGACATACTCAATAAGTTGAGTATAAGCTCAAGCCAGCTAAACAACAAGTTGAATACCAACTTGTTGACAAAAATTCTTCGGGTATGTCTTATGGTGTTTGATCCTGGAACGCTGCCATCAGCTTCGGCTGTCGATCGCCCCACGCCCGAGTCTCGCCCGCGTCGCTGGCGGCGCTATCGCTGGGGCTTGGTGCCCGTGGCGATCGCCCTTTCCCTCGGGGGCGTCACCCTCTACCGCTCAGTGGCTCAAACGGAACCCACCCCAGAAGTCGCGGCAGCCCTGCCCGTTGACGTGACTGTGGCAGAAGCCGTCAGCGAGTACACCACCCAGCGGGAATATACGGGTGAACTGGTAGCCGGACGCAGCAGCACTCTGGGATTTGAGCGGCCCGGTACCGTCGTGACCGTGTTGGTGGATGAGGGCGATCTCGTCGTGATGGGGCAACCCTTGGCGCGGCTCGACATTCGCACCCTGGAAGTTCAGCGCCAGCAGCTCGAAGCCCAGCGCCAAACGGCTGTCGCCCAACTGCGGGAGTTGCAGGCCGGCCCCCGACAGGAAGACATTGCCACCGCTCAGGCCACTGTAGGAGAAATTGAACAGCAGCTAGCGCTGGCCCGTTTGCAGCGCGATCGCCGCGAAGACCTCTACACCCAGGGCGCAATTTCCCGCGAAGAGTTTGACCAAGAGGCGTACAACACCAGCGCCTTGGAAAATCGACTGGCCCAAGCCCAGAGCCAGCTCAGCGAACTGCAAACCGGCACCCGCATCGAGCAGCTCGACGCCCAAGCCGCCCAGGTTAGTCAGATCGAGGCCAGCATTCGCCAGATCGACGTGGATTTGGACAAGAGCGTGCTGCGATCGCCCTTTGACGGCAAAATTGGCACCCGTACGGTGGACGAAGGCGTTGTCGTGGCCAGCGGTCAGGCGATTTTAAGTCTGGTGGAAGCAGGGCCATTGGAAGCCCGGGTCGGCGTGCCCCCAGCGGTGGCTGACATCTTGACGGCAGGTGAAGAAGTGTCTGTCAGCGTGGGCGATCTCGTCTATCCTGCCACCATCACCGCCCTGCTGCCGGAACTGGACGCCAACAGCCGCACCGTGACCGTTGTGCTGCAAATGACGGCGGCGAATCTCACCGTCGGCCAAACTGTGCGCCTCAACCTGGCCGAAACCCAATCCGCCGACGGCATCTGGCTGCCCACCACGGCTTTGGTGCCCAGCGAACGCGGCCTCTGGTCGGTGTACGTGCTCAGCGACCCTGATGCCGATGCTGACTTACCACCAGCCGTTTACACCGTCAGCCGCCGCGAAGTTGAAATGGTCCATACCGACGGCGATCGCGCCCTCGTGCGCGGCACCTTGCAACCGGGGGAACGCGCGATCGCCTCCGGCACCCACCGCCTCGCTCCCGGTCAACAGGTCACCTGGAGCCCTTAAGAAATGTCTGTTTTAGGAACTGGAGAGGCGGATTTGGCTTCTCTAGGGATGTTTCTAAAATCAGTTTTCTGATTTTGACCAACGGAGGCCAGCACATGCAGCGGTTAGTTTTAGCAGGGATATTGACAGGCTTCGCGATCGCCAACGGCTCGCCGGGTGAAATTGTCCCATCACCACCGCTGGTGCTGTCGTCCGACACCCGCTACGAGGTTTCTCTCGATGGGCAACGAGGAGTGCGCTTTCTCTATCCCGAAGGCTATTTCGTCGATAGCGCCATGTATTATCAATCCCCCGAACCGGACGCGGCTCTGCAGTATCGCTGGGATATCTGGCAAGAGTCAGAATACCTGCCCTTTGGTCAACGCTATGTTGAAGCCGGAGCCGAGACCGAACAGCCGCCGCACATCAGCATCGAGATTTTCCGTAATCCTGACGATCAGCCGCTAAAGGCATGGGTAGAGGGGGCCGCAGTTCCCGCTGAGACCGTCACCGTGGCCGGACAAGAGGCGATCGCCTATCGCACCACCGGGCCATACGATGCCGATGTTGTGCTGCTCAACCATCCCAATGGCGAAGTGATGAAGCTGCAGGTGCAATACACCGATGCGGCTAACCCCATGCGGCAGGTCTTTCAGACCGTGGTGGCGAGCCTCACCCTCGACCAGGTCGATGAAGCCGGAACCCTTGTCGAAATTGACTATCAGCGTCTGCAAGATACCCTGCAAGCTGGCGACTGGTACGGGGCAAATCTGGAAACCATCGCCATTTTGATGCAGCTCTCGGGTCGATACGACTACTTCTATCCCTACATCGAAACTGACGACATCGTCGCTCTGCCCTGCACCGACCTGCAAACCATCGATGCCCTCTGGAGCCGCCACAGCGAGGGGCGATACGGACTCACTGCTCAGCAGGAAATTTGGCGATCGCTGCCCGCAACCGATGCCAGCCGCCGCGCCGAACAGTACGGCGACCAACTAGGCTGGCGACGGTCGGAGTCGCCCAGTGAAGACTTCATCAACCCGACCCTCTGGCGCTCTGACACCCAACTGCTCTACGCCACCGATGCCCCCATCGGCCACTTTCCCTGGCCCGGTGTCCTGTCTCTGACCACCGATCGCATGCAACAAAACAGCGGTGCGGGCTGCGGCACCTGCTCCATTGACGCCATGTACATCGAGAGCGATCGCCTCCCCGATTTCCTCGACGTCTTCATGGCCCGCGTTGAGGAATGCCTGTGCTCCGACCAATCCTCCGCGATTGAGGGAACAGGGAACGGAGAACAGGGAGCAGTTTTGAGTTCTCAGTTTTGAGTTTTAAGTTAATTCAAAATTCTCTCACCTCACCCACCCACCCCATCACCCCATCACCCTGCCACCCTCATACCCTGCCACCCCCCACTCCCCACCATGCTCACCCTCTTCTACCGCAACCGCCAACTGCTCATCCTCACCCTCACCCTGGTCGTCGTCTGGGGCCTATCGGCGCTGTTCTCCCTGCCGCGTCTGGAAGACCCCGAAATCACCCAGCGCTATGCTCAGGTGATCACGCTGCTGCCGGGGGCGACGCCGGAGCGGGTTGAGTCGCTGGTGACGGAACCGCTGGAGGACGAGCTGGCGGAACTGGAGGAAGTGGACTTCATTGAATCCACGTCGGGCACGGGGATTTCGGTGATTGGCGTGAATCTCAAGGAGTCGATCCGCAATGTGGACCCTGTGTGGGGCAAGGTGCGGGGCAAAATCGACGATGCGGTGCCGCAACTGCCGCCCGACGCCTCCGACCCGGAATATCGCGACAGTGATGTCAGCGCCAGCGCTCTGATTGTGGGGCTGACGTGGGAGCTGCCGGATGAGCCGAACTATCTGATTTTGGGACGGCTGGCGGAAGGGTTGGAAGACACGCTGCGATCGCTCCCCGGCACGGACACAGTGGAACGCTTTGGCAATCCTGACGAAGAAATTCGCGTGGAGATCACCGCTAGCGAATTGGCGCAGTTGGGCCTGACGGCGCAGTCGTTGTCGCAGCAAATTGCCGCCAGCGATGCCAAAGTGTCGGCGGGACAAGTGCAGAGCGATCGCAACGAATTCCTGCTGGAGGTCAATAGCTCGCTGGACTCGCTGGAGCGGGTGCGCGAAATTCCTATTCAGGTGGGGAGCGATGGCGTCACGGCGCGGCTGGGAGACATCGCTCAAGTGCAGCAGGGGGTACAAGATCCCGCTGACAGTCTAGCCGTTGTCAACGGGATACCGGCAGTGGTCGTCGCCGCCACGGTGGAATCAGACTATCGCGTCGATCTCTGGGCCAACGCGGCGCATCAAGCCCTGGCTGACTATGAATCTGCGCTGTCGGACGGCTTGGGCCTGCGAATTGTGCTCGATCAGAGTCAATACGTGCAGCAGCGCATCAACGGCGTCATCGGCAACCTGATTTTTGGCTCGCTGCTCGTGGTCGCGGTTTCGCTGCTGGTTTTGGGGGCGAAGTCGGCGCTGATTGTCGGGCTGGCGCTGCCGCTGACGACTCTCATGGTCTTTGGCTGGATGAAGGCGCTCGGTGTGCCGCTGCACCAAATTTCGGTCACGGGCATCATCATTGCGCTGGGGCTGCTGATTGATAACGCGATCGTCGTGGTAGATGAAGTGCAGAGCCGCCTGCGATCGGGGCTGGCTCCGGTGGATGCCGTGGGTAAAACAGTGAGTCATCTGCTGGTGCCGCTGCTGGCTTCGACCCTCACCACAGTGCTAGCCTTCGTCCCCATCGCCACGTCCCCCGGCGGCACCGGGGAATTCATCGGCACCATCGGCCTGACGGTAATTTTGGCGCTGATCAGTTCCTTGGGTCTGTCACTAACGGTGATTACGGCGGTGGCGGCCCGACTGCATCACTGGCAGCCGCTGAACTGGCGAGCCGACTGGTGGCAACATGGCTTGTCGAATGAGTCACTGACAGTAGCCTATCGGTGGACGCTGCGGCGGGCGTTTCAGCGGCCCTGGCTGGGCATTGGGCTGGCGATGGTGCTGCCCGTGGCGGGATTTGCGGTCTTCGGCACCCTCGACCAGCAGTTCTTTCCGCCGACGAATCGCGACCAGTTTCAGATTGAGGTGCAGTTGCCCAATCAGAGCGCGATCGCCCAAACCCGTGACCTAGTGCTGGCCGCCCGCGATCGCATCCAGCAGCATCCCAACGTCGAAGACGTGCATTGGTTTTTGGGAGAAAGCGCCCCCGCCTTTTTCTACAACATCGTCGCCAGCCAGGAAAATGCGCCTTACTACGCCCAGGGCATCGTGCAGCTCCAGGGCACGGACAATCTGCGGGCCACCATTCAAGACCTGCAAGCAGATCTTGATGCCGCCTTTCCCGAAGCTCAAATCCTCGTGCGGCAGTTGGAGCAGGGGCCACCCTTTGACGCCCCGATTGAGCTGCGCATCTACGGCTCGGATATGACTGAACTGCGGGCGATCGGCAATGATTTGCGCGCCCAGTTAACCCAGTTTGACCAGGTGACCCATACCCGCGCCAGCCTCACCGAAGCCCTGCCCAAGCTAGCCTTGCAGATCGACGAAGCCCAAGCGCGCCGGGCCGGATTGGATAACCGAGCGATCGCCCAGCAGCTCCAGTCCAGTCTCGACGGTTCCGTCGGCGGCTCCATTTTGGACGCCACAGAAACGATGCCCGTGCGGGTGCGGGTGCCCGACACTCAGCGCGCCAATTTGAACCAAGTCGCCTCCCTCGATCTGGTGGCCCCCAGCGGCACCGACACCATTCCTCTCTCGTCCCTGGCTGCCGTGCGCCTAGAGCCCGACCTCGCCACCATTGCCCGCCGGGACGGTCAGCGCATCAACACCGTGCAGGCGTTTCTCACCGCCGGCGCCCTGCCCGACACCATCCTCACCCAGTTCCAGCAGCAGCTTGAGGCAGCGGACTGGCAACTGCCCCCCGGCTACCGATTGGAATATGGCGGTGAAGCGGATGCTCGCGGCGATGCCGTCGCCAACCTGCTCTCGACGGTGGGCGTCCTGGCAATTCTCATGACCGCGACGCTGGTGCTCTCGTTCAACTCTTTTGGACTGGCCGCTCTGATTGGTTCGGTGGCTGTGCTCGCGGTGGGCCTCGCCGCCCTGGCGCTGAAAGTCTTTGACGCGCTGTTTGGGTTCACCGCCATCCTTGGGACCCTGGGCCTGATTGGTCTCGCCATCAACGATTCCATCGTGGTGCTGGCCGCTCTACGGGAGAGTCCTGGGGCGCGTCAGGGCGATCGCACCGCCACTGAACAGGTGGTGCTGCACGCCACTCGCCACGTCGTCGCCACCACTGTCACCACCATTACAGGCTTTATTCCCCTATTGCTCGATCCCACGGGATTTTGGCCGCCCCTGGCGATCGCGATCGCGGGCGGTCTCGGCGGTGCCACGATTCTCGCCCTCTACTACATTCCCGCCGCTCACCTCCTCATCACCCGCCACATCGCCAAATCCGGCAATGCCGCCAGTCTCGCCCGGCGAGCATCGTCTTCCCCACCCCTGCTGACCGATCAACTTTCCCACTAAAATCGGTTAACCAGAAACGGGAGCTAGGTAAAGCCAGCCCTATGCATTAGCAGTCCGCAGTTTGATTAGGGTATTTGCGATGCTAAAACTCTGATTTAGCAAGGTTCTTAGTTTTGCCTTTTCACTTCTGCCTTTCGTTAATGGACTGCGTAAAAGAGGCTAATGCTGAAGCGGCGGCAGAAGGATATTTTCTGTTGCAAAAACGGCTCTAACGAACGGCAACCATGGGCAAAAGTTCTCCGCACCGGTTCGACTATGTATCTGGGGCAGTCAATAAGCGCTGCATAAACTTGAGATCTAGCCAGCGATTGAATTTATAGCCGACTTGGCGGAAATGAGCCACTTCTTGGAAGCCCAATTGCTCATGCAGCTTGAGACTAACGATATTATCGGCATCAATACCAGCAACGATCGCGTGCAGATTCCTTTGCTCAGCCGCAGTAACCAAATGTGTTAGGAGCTGTTTGCCAATTCCTTGGCCGCGATAGTTAGTCGCGACGTAAAGCGAGTTTTCGACGGTGTATTGATAAGCCTGCCACGCGCGAAAAGGCCCTAAGGAGCCAAAGCCAGCCACTTCCCCCTGCACCTCAGCCACGATAACTGGCAGCTCAGCCTGCTGCTTTGTCGCCAGCCACGCTTGGCGCATGGCCAGAGTGTGGGGCGCATAGTCGTAGACGGCGGTGGTGTGCAGAATGGCATCGTTGTAGATGGCCAAAATACCCTCTAAGTCTGCTTCACCGGCGGGACGAATCAGGGCGCGGGACATACAGCCAGTTACTGAAGTTGAGCGGGTAATGGCATCGGCCGCACGGTGACGGCTTGGGTTTCGCCTGCCCGCAAAATTTCTACAGTTAACGGCTGACCAATTTCGCCAGCGTCTACCTGAGCCTGAACATCGGTGGGCGTTTCGACTGACTTACCGTTGACTTGCTGAATAATATCGCCGGCTTGCAGTCCTCCGGCTGCCGCTGGGGTATCTTCCAGCACGCGCACAATCAATACGCCATCATCAGCATCAACCTTGACGTTGAGTTCGCCTTCAGCATTAATGCGATCGCGCATTTCAGGATTCAACAGCACCATTTGAATGCCCAAATAGGGATGCTGAACTTCACCGTCTTCAAATAGCTGTTGAGCAATGCGGCTGAACGTCTCGACCGGAATGGCAAAACCCAAGCCTTGAGCATCACGGCGAATAGCCGTATTCATCCCAATTACCTCGCCCTGATCATTCAGCAGCGGTCCCCCAGAGTTGCCGGGGTTAATCGCAGCATCCGTTTGAATAAACTGCACTCGCTTGTCGGGAATACCCACTTCGGTGCTGCTGCGTCCCAACGCACTGATAATGCCGGCGGTAACGGTATTGTCGAGTCCCAGCGGATTGCCGATCGCGATCGCCCACTGTCCCGGCGATAGGTCTGCGGTTGCACCGAATACCACCGCAGGCAAATTTTCCGCCTCAATTTGGATGGCTGCCACATCGGTTACCTTGTCAATGCCAACCACGGCACCTTCAAAAGTCCGGCCATCGGTCAGGGTCACGGTGACTTGAGACGCCCCTTCGACCACGTGGGCATTGGTGATGATGCGGCCATTGGTCGCAATGATGAAGCCAGAACCGGTTCCCTGCTGAAAGGGCTCCTGCGGCAGCGGCATCTCGTCGCCGAAAAAGCGTCGGAAAAAAGGATTGTCTAAGCCTTCAGCCGCCTCGATATCGCCATTCTGCGCATCGATGCGCACGACCGCAGCACCAACTTGATTAACGGCATCGGCAATAAAATTAGGGTTACTGGGAGTGGGAGCGGCGATCGCCACTTCCGGCAGTTGTGCTTGCTGGGCCGTGTTCAGGGCTGCGGGCACGATTGAATTGGCTGCGGTTGGGGTCTCCACCGCTGGCCGCTGTGCTTGCCATTGTTGGTGTCCAGCCCAGCCTAAACCGCCTCCTATGAGCAGAGTGGCCGCCGATAGCCCGATTTGCTTTAGAGCCAAGCCCATCGCAATTCTCCTCGCGATTTGGTGCGTACAAATTGCTACTACTTTAGCGAAAATATAAGGGGACGTTGACAGGAATCCGTAGAAGTTAAATAGTTGATTGCTGGGCGATCGCGGGCAAGACTGGTGCTGCTGTTTTTATCGCTTTAACCCTTCAGCCGTGTACTCAATCATATGGGAATGCTGAGCCTGCTGCCAACGGATCTGATAATGACTATGGCTGCAATCTGGATAAACAACGGTAAGGCAAATGGCGATTCTGGAAAGTCCTTTGGGGAAATTCACAGTATTGATGTTCGTCAAGGGTGGGCAGTCTATCGCCAGGTTTGAGGAAACCTTATTGTCCAGAAGCAGGTCACTATAGTTTAAGAAGAACGGCAAAAGCTCAGAAATAGTTTGCTCAAGAGCTGGTTTTCTAACCTAGTGCAGACTTGCTGAAACCACTTGAGTATCTTACGTTCAGCCCGTAAGTTTTATTGTACAGACGCTTTATTGTACAGACATTGACAGTTCTCATCGTCGAATAAGTCAGACAGCTATGACCACAGCACGCTCGCAATTTCATCAGCCAGAGTTGAGCTTAATCGCTGTTCTGCGCCTTACGCTGCTGGCCACCATCAGCGCGATCGCCGTGCCATTCTCCGGTCTACCGGCCCATAGCGCCGAAAATTTGTGTCCCGCACCGGCACTGCAGCGAGTGGAGGACTACACCGTTCAGTCCGGCGATACGCTGGAGAGCATTGCTGCCGACCATAACCTACTATCAGTTACTTTATTGGCCATGAATCCAGCCGTGGCTAATCAGCGTCCCGTAACGGGAATGACGCTGAAAATCCCACCTTTTAACGGACAGGCCGTGGCCGTGACGGCGGGACAAACTTGGCAAGATCTGGCAGCGGCTCACGGCACCCGGGCAGACGTGCTGTTTGAAGTGAATGGCTGTCCGGAGGCGGTGCCAACACAAATTTTCGTGCCGGGAGTCACTTGGCTGTTGGAGGGGTCGGCATCAGGAGCCACCTCGACTAATCGCGATCCCCTGTCTAACTATCCACTGGCAACGCCCAGCCAGATTGTCGCCGGCTATGGCTGGCAAACCGACGAGGCGAATGATGAACTGGTCTTCAGCAGTGGCGTCACCCTGGAAGCGGCTGTGAGCACCGCGGTGGTAGCGGCTGGCGCTGGCACCGTGGCATATGTCGGAGAAGATGCTGTGTTGGGCACCTTGATTGTGATCAATCATGCTGACGGCTTTCAGACTCGCTATGCCCAGGTGATGGCGCCTACCGTACAGGCCGGCAATCGCGTGCAGGCGGGCCAGACAGTGGCGATCGCAGCGCCTTATCTGGAGGTTGCTGACGATGCTGACCCCACCAGTCGACTGTATTTTGAAGTGCGCACCAACTCCAACCTGGGATGGGTAGCCCGTGATCCGGGCGACTACATTCCCGAACTAGCCATCCGATGAGCGGCGCTTGGGATACGCGAGCAGATTACGGCATCGGGAAAGAAAATGGGAAGAGCTTGAATTCTTAGGGTTTCAAAGTCCACCCTCTGCCTTTAATCAGATCAGGATGTCGGTGTTAACCAGAAATGTCGGATCTGGCATGGTCCTTGGCCGGGTTCTTGGCTGACACAGACGGCGGCGATTGCCCTAGCATCTGGCTGCCATAGCTCAATTTGCCAGTCTAAATCAGGCTTGTCGGGCACTGGAGCGGCGTGAACTAACCGGGGAGTTGGCTCTAGCATCACCTGCACCTGATTGAGAGGATGGCTAAGCCCCCAGCCAATCGCTTTGAGATGCGCTTCTTTAACCGTCCAGTAGTGCAAAAACTGTCCTAGTTGAGTTGCGGGTGTGGCGGACAATTGCGCCTGTTCTTCGACGGTCAGGCAATGCTGAATTAAGGCCGACAGCCGCCGTCGTGGCTGCCGGATCTCGACATCAACCCCGATTAGGGATCGGCAGCTAAACCCCCAAATTATCCAGTCACCGCTGTGAGCAACGTTGAACTGCAGCGAGCCTGACCGCTGAGACAGATCGGGCTTGCCGTGGCGGCCATAAACCAAATGTACTGATTTGGGTGCCTGGCCAAGATAGCTGGCTAATAGATATCGCAGTCCGCCACGACTATAAATAAATCGATCGCGATCGATCTGGCGATGGTATGTAGCTAAGCGATCGCGCTCTTTTGCGGAAAGCCAGGCTGTCCAGTGCGATCGCACCGAATCGGCCACGGCAGAGCAGCGGAGGTGCCACACGTGGACGACATCGGTCTGAGGCCGCGCTAACGATGCTGGCACAGTCAGATTCATGGGATTGGTCAATGAAAGGAAGCCAATGCTGGAATCTTGGTGACCCATCATGTTGTAGAGATGACGGCTTTTATCCTGCCATGCCATTTAGGCAGCATGGAGCACATGATTAAATAAACATCGAAACCCTGTCATAACCACTATTCCACCTCCGCCCTGACTTAACAAACTAGAGGCTAATACTTTTACTGCCAAGGCGCTGCATACGTTACTTATGAATAGTCATAACATTAGAGGCTGTGAATAAGCTCTGAAAATCAACTTTAAGCTTAATAAATATGAATATCGACTCCAGCCAAAAACTCGAATATCTCTATAAAGAATATTCTCGACTCAGTGAAAAGTCTGACGAACTTATTAAGGATTCGCTCAACGATCTCAGACTTTTTGGCGCGGTTAGCGTAGTCATAATTGTATGGAATCCGATTTATGAGGCGATTTTAGCTACTAATCCTCAGTTTGATTCGGCCCTGATTTTGCTGCTGGGCTTCTTTGGTTTGCTAGCGATTATGGGAATAGTTGCCTACTTAATTTTACTGAAGCAAGCTTATGGCTGGTATTTTGTTCACAACCTGCAAGCTTATGAGTTGGAAATCAAAAAGCTCTTAGAAGAATCCGAAAATTCAAGAATTTACAATTTCAATTTAGGTAAGGAAGAATCTAGATTTATTGTTGCGGTCTATAAAACCTCCTTCAAATCACTAGCTTTGGCTTGCGTCGCTGCCGTCAATCTGATTCCATTTCTAATTTTATGGCACTCAAAAGTTTTATATGCAGTGATATACCTGACGACTGCACTATTCTTTTCAGTTTACTTCTTCCAGATTTTCAGAAAAATTATGAAGCAATATTCTGATAGAAGTTATCTCTGAGGCAAGTAGAAGAGGACTTTTTGGGATGTAGCAATAGCCAGTAAAAATGCTATTGGGGAAGCCGCAAGCGCTACTTCCCCAACACAGCAATACTCTTTAATTTCTGACGCTTGCTGACATCGAACCCTCACGATGATGTCTCTATCATGCCTGGCGTTTAATTGAGCTTATCGCTGTAGCTGCTCAGCTTTCTGCTGACGATTGACTTTATAGCGATCGTAGGAGGCACAAATCCAAGCGCCCACCAGCATAAACGTATTCTTGTCCCAATTCGCTTGATTACTGGGAATTAGACCATTGGGGCCGACTAAGCCAAAGGCCAAAATAAAGCTGAACAACATCAGCATAATTACAAGGCCGGCCCATCGCACTAGGCGATCAACTACGAACAGCGTTCCCACGACTAACTGTGAGGCCGGTAGCAAATAGGCGTACGGTAAGGCAATGATGGCGGGGAGGGGGCCGATCCCTTCAAAGCCCCAACCCCAAAGCCGCAGCTTGCCCTGGGTAATGGTCTCAAAAAAGCCACCGGGCTCATAAAAATGTAGGTAGTTGGCAATGCCAGAAAGAATAAAGAAGATTCCCAGCATAATTCGCATGACTGCGATGGAAGTTTTGAGCATGCTGCGTTCAGTTTGCATGCCGTAGGACAGATCAGACTCGAGGACCATGATGACTTCTCCTGAATGAGTATGGAAACCGAAAAGAAAGAACGAGGGCGGGAGTTATTCGGACGCTTGGCTGCCCTGTAAATAATTGAGGACAGTGGGAATACCGGTTGGTTCGAGGGTTCTGGTGAAGGTGACAGGTTCGACAGTGCGCCAGAAAAGCAGGAGACTGGCGGCAGCCGCCGTGACGACGAGGCCATCGCCCACCCATTTGAAACGTCCTGCTGGGGCTGGCTGCGGTCGGGCAGCAGGACTGTGGGCTTGAAATACTTCTTCGGTAAGCCACTCGATGGTGGCTTTAAAGTTATGGACTGGGTTGGGCAGCAGCTCTAGATAAGTGCCCTGGCGCATCAAGTGACCTGCTCGACCAGAAATTAAGACCTTATCGAAGAGGTAAGCAGCGCCTTCCCGCAGCCCCAGCTTCATTAACGTGCCGCGCAGGCTAACTTTTGCCGGCTTGAGCGGCGCATTTTGAGTCAGCGCTACAAGATTGTGAGCGATGCCGGCTCCTTGCTGATAGGCAACCTGGGCGGTCGCCGGCAGGGGCTCATCCAATATGGAAACGTCTCCAGCGGCAAAGACATTGCTGAAGGCAGGCAGCTGTAGCGTCGGCAAAACCTTTAAGCGCCCTGCTCGATCGCGTTCCTCCACTGGCAACGACTTAATCAGCGGGTGAACCTCATTGCCAGCCGCCCAAACTACCGTCGCGGCGGGAATTTCATGGTCTGTACCCGCTTGTTGATACATGACTCGATCCGGCAAGACTTTCTGCACAGTGGCTTTGGCAAGAATTTCAGGGCGCACAGTGCGGCTATCAAGGGCCTGTAAAGTCGTCTCTCGCAGCTTTCCATTCAGATCGCCTTTGAGAATCTGCTCGGAACGATTGAGCACGACAATGCGAATTTCGTCGATATCACCATTGAGCTTGCGATACCATTCCGGCAACAAATCCCCCAGGGTTGCTGCCATCTCAATGCCCGCCGGACCAGCGCCCACAATCACGGTTGTGAGAAGCGCCTGCCGCTGCTGGCGATCGCGAGTTTGGCTAGCCTGCTGTAAACGCCCCCGCAAATGCTGAGCCAGGGCGATCGCATCGCTGCCATCACGGAGAGAAAAGGTTTGCTCGTGGGCACCGGGAATGCCGAAATAGTTGGCCGTGCTGCCTAGACCTAGCACTAACTTATCGTAGGCGTAGCACAGATTAGAGTCCAGCTTTATTTCCTGTTTTTCCAGATCAATGGCGGCGACGCGCCCCTGCACAAAAGTAACGGCGTCACAATTCAAAAGTTCTGTAAATCGCGGCCAAACTTGATTAGTCGTCATTTCACTGCTGAGTAGCTCATACAGCAGCGGCTTGAAGACAAATCTTTCGGCTTGGTCAATTAGAATAATCGGCTGAGAATAGCGTTTATGACAGAGGTGCAGAGCTGTAAACAGCCCCACAAAACCGCCACCCAAAATAACCGTAGAACGTGTCGATGAATCCATAAGGCAACCAAGTGAAAGGGTGCAAGTTTGGTTTGCAGAGCGAAATCCCTCAGTTCTAACCATCCCATACCCTTTAGAGCAGCGTATTAGCCAAAACCCAACTCAACCTGAGGAATTGATTAGAAATTGGCGGTTGGCTTTGGGATGGCAATACTAACGGAATTTTAGGGTTTTAAGTCAGAATTTTAGCGTTCAAATAAAGCAATCAGATAGTCATTTTGTAATTAATCAGACAATGACCAGTAAATTATTCTTGGCAATTTATTCTGATATTTAACAGGGGTCATTTAATGTGAAAATTTTTCACTTTAAGTTGATATTTGCAACAGAAGTTATCAATTATGTGGGCTGTAGCGAATTAGAGCCTCGTATGGTTTCAGTTGTCTATTAATTTAAGTGCGGTAGAGCTACAGACGCTAGAGCTACAGACGCTGAAACTGAAGGCGCGGCAAGCCATCGAATAATATGTCAAGCGCTAATCGGGCATCAAGTGCTTTAACTTGCATAGCTAAAGCTGCCTTTGCCAAAACCGAATAGTTTCGTCGCCAGCGGTACTGACTAGCGTATTGTCGTCTGCCGTAAAGACAAGATCAGTAATGCCCCAATCGTGTTGGAGGTTAGCAATGCAGCGACGATCGCTGCCCCACCACTGCCAGATTTGCAGGGTGCGATCGCGACTGCCGAGGGCCAGCCACTGCTCGTGGGCACTGAAGGCGATCGCGCTGGCCGCATCTTGAGTTTGCGTCAGCTCTGTCTTTTCGGCAAAGTCCGTTAGTGACCAAGCTACGAATTTTCCCGAGCGATCGCCGGTAATGATGGCCGGTGCGGTGGCGCTGATGGCGACTGACTGCAGCGCCACCGCACCGGTCCAAGTGTGAAGAAGCTGACCGCTGGGCAAGGCCCACAGCCGCAACGTGCTATCTTCGCCAACGCTGGCAAGGCGGGAGCCGTCGGTACTTAAGGCCAAGTCGTGAACAGTACCGGCATGGCGTACCAAATCGAACTGGCGTTTGCCGGCTTCAAGATCCCATACCGAAATGCGCCCGCCAATGCCGGCAGTAATCAGCGTTTTGCCATCGGCAGTGAGCGCGATCGCGGTAATTTGCCAGTCCGGTTGTCGCCAAACTGCTAGCCGCTGATAGGTGGTCAAATCCCAGTGTTGAATCGTGCCATCCTGGCCGGCGGTAAACAAACGCTGCCCGTCAGGATGAAATGCCACAGCGGTGACGGCATCAGCATGACCTTGCCCCCAGCCCAGCCGCTGGGCAAAGGTATGTATCACTGTTCCAGTCTGGCGCTCCCAGAGCTGGGCAGAGCGATCGCGATTGGCCGTGGCGATTGCTCGTCCGTTGGGGCTGAGGGCGATTGCGTTGGGAGTCTTGCCTGGCGTTTGCCAAACTTGAGTGCAGCGCCAAGTCATTCGAGTAGGCACGAGCGGCGCTTTTGAGACGCGAGCTGCCAAAATCCCGGCTGGAGCCAAGTCGGTCAATACGGCGTCGGCACTGGCATACCGGCTACGCAGTGAGCGCGCAACGAGGCGATTCAATATATTCTCAAAAGACTGGCTCAGCGGCTCAGTCACAAAGTCGCGCCACACCCACTGATCGACGGCCACCGAATACAGGTCGAAAGGATGCTGCCCAGTCAGCAAATGCAGGCAGGTAATTCCCAAGCCGTAAAGATCGCTGGCGGGGACGGCTTTGCCCAGCGCTTGTTCCGGAGCGGCATACCCAGCACTGCCAATAACGGTGCCAGTGTGCTCTAAGTCCGTTGCGGTCGGCGCCGTGCGAGCGGCCCCGAAATCGACTATCACCGGCAGCTGATCGGCTCCTGGAGAAACAATATTTTCGGGTTTAATATCGCGATGGATAATGCCGCGCCCGTGAATAAACTGCAACACGGGCAACAGTGCCAGGAGCAGCGATCGTCCCTGCGCTTCATTGAACCTGCCATCGCTCTGCAAGAGTTGCTCTAGATTTTGACCCGCAACGTAGCTCTGTACTAGGCAAAGGTCTCGGGTTGATTCCAAAATGGCAATCAGGGTAGGAATTTGTGGATGCTGTCCGAGGTCTGCCAGGCGCTTAGCTTCGGCCACATCTTGCTCACGACTGCCTCGCGATCGCACAATCTGCTTAATCACACATTTTTGTGGCGGTCGCTCTGCCTCATCCCAAGCGAGAAACGTGCGCCCAAATCCGCCGCGACCCAATTCTTCCACAGGCCGAAATCGCTGGCCGAGTAATAGCCGCGAGCTGCAAGCCTGACAGCGATCGCGATCGTCCACGTTTTGCGGTTCAGGGCATTGTGGATTGATACACAAAGTCGTCACAACAGCGCCAGCGCCCTATTCGCTGTGTTGGTGTTTCAACTCTACAGCAGTTTTAAAGGCTCGACAGCGCGATATCAATCAGCCGCCGGCAGACATTCCATTGAAGCTCTCTCAGACTTAAGGGAGTTGCTGGAAAATAGCGTACTCAGTCGTTGGAGTTGGGCAATGCCAAACCTTTACAGCCACTTTCTGCCTTAGGTGGGTTATTTAAGTGCAGCTCGCTCAGTAGCTCAGTTGCTTCCTAAGTCCGCCTAGCGCGAAGTCTTAAACCCGATTCGTGAAACGATGCGACGCGATCGCAAAGCATCATGAAAGTTTACCGTCCCGACTGAGCGGCCCGATATGCAACGATGGCGGAGCTCAACTAAGAGCAAAATAATCGTTATAATAAACTTTGTATGTTCATTTTTGTTATTACACTTACTATTTAGACTATTTATCTGAAGTTTTATTTATATAGCTCCTTAGCTTATACAAACTTTGTCGGACAAGAGCGCTTGTCAATAGCAGCATTTTCAGAGATAGCATGGGTCGTTTTGATTTACTCATGCTATGATTAGCCTTTTTTAGTCAACTGCTCGAAAGTAAGATTGTGAGCGGATAAATTGCTAGAAATCTGCCATTAATCGGCTTCCCTAAATGCTCATCCTTTTGAGCTAAATTCTCGTTAAAAAAGCGAAATTTCGCTTTTTTCCAGAAATCATCAAGTGATATTCCCTGTTAGTTAAATCCCTTTACTCATATGCCTTTCACTGTCGCCACGCAACGCTTGTCAGTCTTTGTTGACGGCAACAATATGTTTTACGCCCAACAAAAAAACGGCTGGTTTTTTGATCCCCGCCGCGTCCTTGAGTATTTTACTTCTGAAGATGGCGGGCTGAGTTTGGTTAATGCATTTTGGTATACCGGTCTCAAAGATCCTCAAGATCAACGTGGCTTTAGAGATGCTCTGATTAGTTTGGGCTACACGGTGCGCACCAAAATTCTCAAAGAATATTACGACGATAATTCTGGGCGCTATTCGCAAAAAGCTAATCTTGATATCGAGATTGTGGTTGATATGTTCAACACGGTTGAGCAATATGATCGCGTCGTGTTATTTAGTGGCGATGGCGATTTTGAGCGGGCGATCGAGCTGCTGCGCTCAAAAAATACCCATATTACTGTTGTTTCAACTGAGGGTATGATTGCCCGCGAACTGCGAAATGCCACCGATCGTTACATTGACCTCAATACTATTCGCAAAGAAATTGAAAAACGTGACAACCATCATTAATCGCTTCTGACAACTGCTAGTTCACGGATGATGGCTGAGAGCTGCTGAAGAGCGTGCTTGTCAAGCGTAATCATTGACATTACGGACAATAAATTGGAGAGGCATGGCGCCCATCAATTTGTTGCAGACAAAAATACGGCTTTCACGCTTCGATTCAAGGTTAATTAGGTCAGATGTTATTCTCAAAACAGACTGATGTGGAGTATCACCGGATTGAGAATCTTAATCATAGAACGTTGGCGGCGCTGGCTCTCACTGCTCTCTGTGCTGTTATGTACGGCCTTTTTGGCGATCGCGTGTGCTGGCGGCGGTGATTCCAGCGGCGCCGTGATTCGAATCGGCTCAAAGGATTTTACTGAACAGCTGATCCTGGGTGAAATGTATGCCTTGGTGCTCGAAGATGCTGGTTACGAAGTCGAGCGCAAGCTGAATTTAGGTGGCACTCCAGTCGCTCAGGCAGCTTTGGAAAGCGGAGAAATCGATCTTTACCCTGAATATACGGGGACTGGACTGTTGAGTGTGCTGAAAGCAGAGGTGAACAGCGATCCTACCGTGGTGTATGAGACCGTGGCGACCCAGTACAAAGACCAGTTCAACTTGGTTTGGCTGCAGCCATCACCCATGAACAATACTCAAGCCCTTGCGATGACTCAGGAAAAATCCAGTGAGCTAGGCATCACAACGATTTCTGACTTTGCGGCTCAGGCCAGTGATTTGGTGTTGATTGGGCCGCCAGAATTTGAAGTGCGGGAAGATGGTTTGCCGGGACTACAGTCAGCCTATGGTGATTTTCAGCTTAAAAGCTATAAGGCGGTAGATGCGGGGCTGCGCTACAAAGGCTTGACTGATGGCGAAGCTGATGTCGCCGTAGCTTTTGGCACCGATGGTGAAATTAGCGCCTTTGATCTCGTAGTTTTGGAAGATGATAGACAGCTATTTCCCCCCTATCAAGTGGCGCCGGTGGTACGGCAAGAGCTTTTAGACAACCAGCCCGATGTGCAGACGGTTTTGAATGAGCTGTCGCCTTTGATTACGGATGAGGTAATGCAGTCCCTGAACTTTCAGGTCACCGGGGAAGGCGAGGAACCCGAGGCCGTTGCCGAACTATTTTTGGTGGAATCTGGCTGGTTGGAGGGCAGCGCGGACGGATAAGCGCCGCGATCGCCAAGAATTTACCTGGACAGTGGATTCACCCAGGGACGTTGCGGTGATTTTTAACGCCGTGTTCCGGGCTGTTCCGACTGCACCTTCCGAATTCTGCGATATCTTCTAAAGTTAAGCAATCAAAGGGATCAGGCATCAAACCCGAATCCGTAGCTTTTTACCGGCAGCATCGCGATGGGCAATATTCTGTTTGAGCAAGTCACCCTTGAGTTTCCGGGCATGCCGCGACCAGCGGTGAACCAGATTACCTGTGAGGTGAAATCTGGGGAATTGGTGGTGATTCTGGGACCGTCGGGCTGTGGCAAAACGACTTTGCTCAAGATGGTCAACCGGCTATATGAGCCAACTTCTGGCCGCATTAGCATCGATGGCCAAGACATTACCCGGCTGCCGCCAACCGTGCTGCGTCGGCAAATTGGTTATGTCATTCAGCAGTCCGGTCTGTTTCCCCATCTAACCGTAGCGGCCAATGTTGCGGTTGTTCCAAAATTGTTGAAATGGCCGCAGGCAAAGATTCGGGCACGAGTGGAGAGGCTGCTGGACCTGGTGAAACTGCCGCCCGCAGAATATCGCGATCGCTATCCGGCTCAGCTCTCCGGTGGGCAGCAGCAGCGAGTGGGTATTGCTCGGGCGCTGGCAGGGGATCCAGCTTACTTATTGATGGATGAACCGTTTGGCGCGATCGACGCCATCACGCGCAATGATTTGCAGGCTGAAATCCTGCGCCTGCAGCGGCAGCTTCAAAAAACGATTTTGTTTGTTTCCCACGATGTCGATGAAGCGCTGCGGCTGGGCGATCGCATTTTGGTTATGAATGCCGGCAGAATTGTGCAGTTTGACAAGCCTTTCAATCTATTGACTCAGCCGGCTGACTCATTTATCCAAGCCCTATTAGGCACCGATGATATGGTGCGCCAACTGGGACTCTTGCCGGTCACTACCGCCATGATTAAGGTACCTAATCAGGAGCAGGCTAGAGATTGTCCCCTGATTCAAGCGGCAGACAACTTACGCGATGCCCTTTCCCTGATGCTCAAGACTGGCACCCCGGCTTTGACCGTCGTACAGGCCGGCGAACCTGTTGGTCAATTGACGCTGGAACATATTCGCTCTCGGGCGGCGGAGGCTAACCGCTGATGGATTATTTACTTAGTCAATGGGAAGAGGTGGGCACGCTGCTGTGGCAGCATGTGCAGATAACCCTGGCGACTCTCACAATTGCCATCTTAATTGCGGTGCCACTAGCGCTGATGATTACGCGCTGGCGCTGGCTATCGGTGCCGGTGATGGGGCTCCTGGGGGTGCTTTATACAATCCCTAGCCTGGCGCTCATGATCTTTTTAGTGCCAGTTTTTGGGCTTAATGCTCGGTCAGTAATTGTAGCGATCGTCATATATACCCAGGTGATTTTAGTGCGCAATCTGACTGTGGGATTGTCTAATATCGACCCACCAATTTTGGAGGCCGCTCGCGGCATGGGCATGAATCTTTGGCAGCGCTGGTGGTGGGTGCAGGTGCCGCTGGTTCTGCCGGTTTTCCTGGCAGGGGTAAGAATTGCCGCCATTGTCGCCATTGCGATCGCCACTATTGGCGCCAAATTTAACGCTGGTGGCCTGGGTAAGCTGCTGTTTGACGGCATTCAAACCAATCGCATCGATAAGATTTGGGTGGGCTCAATTGCGGTCGCTGGACTAGCCTTTGCCATCAACGGCTTGCTGCTTTGGGTTCAGCACCGCAGCCAACGCCTGCCGCAAACATGACTTCCGATCATGGTGACCAATAGAACACGAGAGCCGAAGTGTTGGTACGCTGACGGAGCCAGTACAAATGGCTTTAAGCTTAGCTTTTAAACCCCCAATTTAAACGTCATTTTCCTGAGCAATACCTTTTCAATTTGGGATTTTGAGCTGATGATTTTGGATTGACGGTTTTAGATTAATAACTGTAGGCGGCGGATAGCCTACGGCTAAAAATCTATAACTTCGTTTCGCAAAATTTGGAGGAGCTATCTGAGGCGAGTCATTGCCAAAAGCTAGAGGCGATAGCCTCTACTCCGCAAAACAATTAGTAGTAAAGTTCTTCTTCTTTGTGAGTTTTGATAATGCAATCAGAAATAGGAAATGCTTTGCAAGTCAAAACAAATCCAGACTGAATTTGATCTTTATCGAGGAAGGATTGTTCGTCTTGATCAACGTTACCAGCAGTAATTTTGCCTGCACAGGTAGAACAAGCGCCCGCGCGACAGGAATAGGGTAAATCAATTCCCTGTTGCTCTGCCGCATCGAGAATATAATCGTCGTCGGAAACCTCAATGGTCGTACTCGAACCTTCGATTTCGTTAATGAGAGTTACTTGATAAGAAGCCATTTCGTCATTTGCTTGAGAAGTTGAGAGATTACTGCCTACATAAGTTGAGGTTATTTTATTCGTTCGAAGCAGAACCGCGAGTCTAAATTTTTAATCGAATCTTAAAACCCTTTAGAAATTTGAATTTACCTTTTGAATAAACTAAGCAATACAACTAAAACTATTTTTCTTCTATATCCTAAAGCATCTTTATCGAAGAAGCTAGGATTCTCGCAAATCGCTATTATTGCGCTTCAGTAGTTACTTTATGGGATATTAACTAATTGACATAGACTTCTTTGAAATTGTGATTATCGATAGAGATATGATTTGTCAGTACTCTGGATGGCGTTATCCAAAATCATCTAAAATTGCCATCTTTAGAGAGTTTATAACCTATGGGGGCATGAAAGCAGCGTGACAAATTCAGCAACGTCTAGTCCTGCTATTTTGCTCTAAAGACGGCATTTATCATGCGGATGCCCATTAGCCAGACGTTCGCACCCGTGAACCAACGGACACCGCGTAACCTGTTCTCAAAGTTTAGTTGATTTAGATTTTTCTCACAGTGCATCCTTGCCAAGTAGGGGATACCACGTTTCTTGGCGCCAGGACTGACCGCAGTTGAATCTGATTTCAGCCCCTTGATCGCCAAATATTAGGAGGAATCGGACGCAACATCCTCTAAGTTTGGATAATGCAGGGCGTCGCGTAAGTCCTATTGGCAACTAAGATTTCAGAAGATTGTGATGGGGGAGTTGAGTGGATGGCAACTGAAGAAGCGCTACAAACGGGGCGATCGCTGCAAATTGGCCTGGTCGGTACAGGCTTTGTGGCCAAACTTCGGGTGGGAGCCTTGGCATCGGACAGTCGAGCTACCGTCAGCGCCGTGACCAGTCATCGACCTGACGCCGCCCGCGACTTTGCCAACAACTATCACATCGACCACGTTTATGACAGTTGGCAAGAACTAGTGCAACAGCCGAAGTTGGACATGGTGATGGTTTGCAATATCAACTGCGACCATGCTCCCGTTACCCGGGCCGCGCTAAATGCTGGTAAATCCGTTGTGGTCGAATATCCGCTGGCGCTTTCTGCTACTGAAGCCGTTGAGCTGACTGAGTTGGCGCAGCAGCGAGGATTGTTGCTGCATGTCGAGCACATAGAACTGTTGGGCGGCCTGCATCAGGCGATGCGGGCCAACCTGTCCAAAATTGGCACGCCGCTTTATGTACGCTACTGTACTGCCACACCAGTATCACCGGCCCCACAAAAGTGGGCTTTTCACAAACAGCGATTCGGCTTTCCCTTGATGGGCGCGCTATCGCGAATTCATCGACTGACTAATTTGTTTGGGGCGGTGGACTGGGTCGCCAGCCAAATTCAGTACGCCGATGGTGGACAAGCGGGATATTTTTGTCACTGCCGCTGCGTGGCGCAACTACGGTTTCAGTCTGGGCTGATGGCCGAAGTTCTGTATGCCAAGGGGGAGCGAACTTGGCGATCGCAACGCCGGATGGAAGTGGAGGGCGATCGCGGAGCGCTGGTTTTTGAGCGCGAGCAAGGCGCCTTGATTACCGCTGATGGGGAAACTCCTATCGAAGTGGGTTCACGGCGAGGACTGTTTGTGAAAGACACCATTGCCGTTCTAGACAAACTGCTGGATGGCAAACCTCTCTACGTCACGCCCCAAGAAAGTCTGTATGCGCTAGAGGTGGCCGCGGCGGCGTCAGCGGCAGCCCGCACAGGCCAAATAGTAACGGTCAACGCGGTTTATCCCGAGGTTTCCTCACCGGTTTAGTCTCGACACCATACAGCTTTAGTCTTGTGACCAATCAATGGCGACAGCTTCTAAAGGCGTCATCCCACCTGTCTACCCCCAACGTCATCAGTTAGAGGCCATTCCGCCTAAATACTGGCGTGGTCCTAAATTTTTCGCAATGACCGCCTACAATTTATGACGAGCTTTGTTGCCGTTGGCATCTTTGATCTGCGTTAAGCCTGCTTCCTATGACTCGTTTTCCCCGTCAGGCTTTTGCTGACAATGTGATTGAAGCGACCTATCGTCGCAGTCGACAACATCTCATTGGGGGGGCGATCGCGCTGGGGGGAGTCGTTGTCATCGGCATCCTTTGGTACAAGCTAATTGAAGGTTGGACTTGGCTCGATGCGGTTTACATGTCCGTGATCACCCTGGCAACAGTCGGGTTTGCCGAGGTGCAGCCTTTGGGCGCACGGGGACGCATTTTCACCATCGTGCTGATTTTGATGGGAGTCGTCGTTATCGGCTACATTCTGAACTCGTTTTCAGAAGCGCTGATTCAGGGACACTTCCAAGCTGGAATTCGCTTAAGACAACGCCGCAGACTTATGGATTCGTTGACCAAT
The DNA here is from genome assembly GCA_039027715.1 of Cyanobacteria bacterium P01_C01_bin.120. Classification (GTDB taxonomy): domain Bacteria; phylum Cyanobacteriota; class Cyanobacteriia; order Phormidesmidales; family Phormidesmidaceae; genus Halomicronema. The sequence continues at coordinate 43,570 of JBCCJU010000002.1, read as the reverse complement.
CACTATATTATTTGCGGCTTTGGTCGCACCGGACGTCAAGTAGCCGCCGAATTTGCCCTAGAGCAAATTCCTTTTGTCATCGTAGATTCTGACGACCACTCCATTCAAGATGCGCAACAGTTGGGATTTATCAGCCAGCAGGGCGACGCGACTCAAGATCAGGTGCTGCAGCAGGTGGGGATTGAGCGGGCTAGTTGTCTGGTCGCCGCCCTGCCCTCGGATGCCGAAAATCTCTATACCGTGTTGTCGGCCAAAACCCTAGCTCCCAGAATTCGCACGATCGCCCGCGCCAGCAGCGAAGAAGCCGTCCAGAAACTGCAGCGGGGCGGCGCTGATGTGGTCGTATCGCCGTATATTACGGGCGGTAAGCGCATGGCGGCGGCGGCGCTGCGGCCCCAGGTAGTGGATTTTTTGGAAGGTATCTTATCGGGGAGCGATCGCACGGTTTATGTCGAGGAATTTCTGATTTCGGTAGCCGATTGTCCCAAAGTCGGGCAAACCTTGGGTCAAGCAGAACTACGGCTCAAATCAGGAGCTTTGATTTTGGCTATTCGCCGCGCTGACCATAGCCTAATCGTCGGCCCTAATGCGGAAACGATGCTGTGTGCCGGCGATATGATCATCGGCATGGGCACCTCTGAAGAGCTGCGCCGCCTCAACCAAATTTTGAGCCCAATCGAGCGTCGTTGACGCTTTTGCGATCGCAGTGAAAGCCAGCGACGTGAGCTTAATTCTGGGTATTGAATCCTTTGCGTGCAGCCCGCTTCAGTTAGGCGCGTTGACGCGATCTCAATCAACAGCGCTCCAACAGTTTCAGAGTGACTATTAGCTAAATTCTCAAGGCCCGACAGGATGAATTCTGCCTCCGGTAATTCCTGCAATGCCATAGTTAAATACTGCCCTCTGGCGCGGTCTGTTTGATTCTGAATCGATGGCGAGAAACTATTCATATCTTTTCAAACTGGAAACATAGTCAAGCTGCGATCGCCTTTTGTCAGGAACTGCTATTGATTCAAGGAATGGTCAATCATCACGCGATTGCGTCCGCTTGTTTTAGCTGCGTACATTGCTTTGTCTACCCGCTGTAATAAGTTTTCAATCGTGTCAGTAGGCTTTACCAAACTTACTCCAAATGATGCGGTGACAATGCCTGCAGGCTCAATTTCCTCTAAGGCAATGGCAAGCCGCAACTCCTCAGCGATCCGTTCGATTACTTCAGTTCCAACATGCCGTAATACCACCAAAAACTCTTCGCCCCCCCAACGGGCAAGGCAATCGCTTTTGCGCAAAACCTGGCTACAGCGTGTTGCTATGGCCACCAAGACAGCATCACCAATCTGGTGTCCATAAGTATCGTTGATGCGTTTGAAATGATCGATATCAAATAAAATCACTCCATCACTGGAAGTAGCATCTGCCACACAAATAGAGAGAAACTTTTCAGCCGCACGGCGGTTATAAAGGTGAGTGAGGGAATCCCGTTCAGAGAGCACCTGCATGAGGGCTCGTTCATCTTGTAAGGATATGAGTCTCTGTTGCAATACCTGATGAAAGGGAATCAGGGTTGACACAATCGCAGTAATCGGGCCAAGTGTCACAGCCATTTCCAAACCGCGAGGACTCCAGAGTTCGGTCGGGTGAACTATTAAATAGATCAGGACGGGTAAAGAGACGAAGGCCCAAACCACGACAGCAGTGGTGATAATGGTCTGCGGAGTGGCAAATATAAACATGATGGCGATGATGGCCATCGGAAAACTGCTCATTGGCGGCAACCGATCAACTAGCGTGACGTCGGGTAGGTAAATGGCTTGCCCGAGAGAAAGCCAGGCTGGCAAAGCACTTCCTCCCAAAAAAATGGCGATTAAGCCAACCTTCATCACTTTTTGCAGGCTGTCAGGGCGTCGGTAAAGCCAACACCACAGAAACGAGAAGATTAGCAACATCACAAGAGGAATGACCCGATCTATTGGATATGGGTCAGGTTCCAAATAATGGATAAGGGTTGCAAACCCCGCCGTTGTGACAGCGATCGCTAGGGTAGTTAAAGCAGTTCTTCGAATAAAGGTTTCATCTGTGTGTAACATGGCAATTGCGATGAGTCGATACAGGTAATTCAGGCTAAAGAATGCTAATAATGCAAAATTTTTAGAGAATTGGATTTATCGACTTTTTATGCTGTGGAACATTCAAATATGGCAAGGAAAGGCTTGATATACGGCTTGCTAAAAAATGATTTACAAATATCTACTATTGGAATATTGCTTGATCATTCTTCTGAAAATTTGTAGATAGACAATTAAGAAACCAAGTGATGATATTAGTAAATAGATAACTGCATAGAGAATATTTGAGTAGTATAGAATGATGGATGGTATGGCAATAACGGCAAAAGCAAAAGACATTACGAAGGCTCTAAATGATAAACGATACACTGCTGTCACAAAACGCTTTTCTTCCTTTGCTATGTTGAAGTTGAAAACTTGTGAATCTTCCGCCTCACTTAGCTCTTTTTTGATTTCTGTTTCATAAGCTTGTAAGTTGTGAACGAAGTACCATGTGTAAGATTGCTTGACTAAATTCAGTAATGCAATCATTCCTATAACTGTAAGCAAACTTAAAAAGCCCAGGAATAAAATTAAGCTGGAATCAACGTTAGAGTTTATGGACGCAATCAATTCAGAAATAGGTTTCCAAATAACTATGATTGCGCTCACTGCGCCGAACATCTTGAAGTCGTCATACGTGTTTTTGATAAAGTCTTCAGCTTTATCACTGAGCCGGACATATTCCTTGTAGAGGTATTCTAATCTCTGGCTTGAATTTGTACTCATTTGACTGCCTGACCAATACTTCATAAACACTTTGAAGCATTGTCTCATCAACAGCTTTATTACACCTGATGAATTCTCAATACAAATAGCAAACTTGCCAGTTGCATCCCAACCAAAGACTTAGCAACATAGCTGCTTATTAGAGAGAAATATTCCCCATGTTATGTCGACTCAAAGTCATCATAATGCCCGTATCATAGAGCTTTCAATGACTGCTAAAGCCATTTTAGGATGGGCGAATAAGGGGAATGACTTTGTTCTGTTTCAATCAACCGCATCGTCACAAATTGCGGTAAACAGCGATCGCCAGCAGCCAGTCACCGTAGAATCATGCCGACTGTAGGCGATTTGGCGGTAGATAACGGCAGTTTTCTACAGGTGGCCTGTGAACTGTATGTTTGAGCCTTGAGAATTGCCTATGAGCTATCGGATGGCTCGTCGGGCCTATGCCGAAACCTCCGGACCAACTGTGGACGATCGCGCTTGGTTATTGAGTGCAATCGCTCCTCTCATTGAAATTCGTCTCAGTAGAGAAGATGAAAGCATTGACTGGGAGAGAGGGCCATTGTGGCTGCAACCTTACTACGTTGAGCGATCGCTGACGACCACCACATAATTGCCATGGGACTATGGGGGCGCTCCACGCCGATCTTGCAACTGAGCCGCTACTCTTAAAAATCCATAGCGCGGCAGACGAGAGCGATTGCACGGCAAGCGAGAATCGTTGTGCGGCATCCAGAAGTCGATGTCAATTGCTGGGCAACATTAAACTACAAAGCATTGAAGCTGAAAATACAGCTCTCCTATATCGGACTGTGTAGTTTTCACTGTGCAAGGATTTATTCAGCCTCTACCGGAATCTTGGTGGCATGGAAAAATTTGTGGTTATTGTCTTTCCGAACGGATTGCAGGGACAGATTTGGGCAGCGATTTTGCGATCGCAAAATCTCTCGGTGATTTGGGAGTCGCCGGATGTGGTGCTACCCCAAATCTTAAAAAATCTGCATGAGCGACAGGCGCTGCCTGACCTGTTGATTTTAGATACGCGATTACATCATCTCCAACCCTATCGGTTGTGTCGGTGGCGTCAGCGTCATCGTCTCGATACTCAAATTTTGTTGGTCAATGGAGCGCAACTTCAAATTATTCCGGCTGAACGGCAATGGGCGCTAACTCAAGCGGCAGTTGACTTGCTACCCAGGATTTCTAAGCATGCGCTGGTAAGCGGCGCAGCGACAAATCTGCGCCACGTGTTGGATGTATTAAATGTGCGTTCTTGCAATCAGCAGGCCATGGTGCGGGCATTGCTCCGCATGGGGTTGGGAATGCCCGCTCAGCGATCGCACCCAAAAGTATCTCAGGTGTTAAAAGCTCACAGTTATCAATAAAATTGCCATAAGCTACTGCATGGATCGACGCGCCTATGCCGAAACCGCTGGCCTCACCAGCGATCGCGCTTGGTTGCGGAGTGCGATCGCTTTTCACATAGATCAGGTCGCCGCATCTTGTTGTTCATCAGACAGTCTTGACACTTCTGCAACAGCTTGCTGAACTCCTTCATTCATAGATACTGAAGGAGTTCAGTCATTGATAATAGTAGCCGTTAATGATTGTCATTATAATCAGTCAACTATTGCGGGCCATGAACTTGTGGCTTGTGCTTTGGCTTATTGAGACTAGCTTTGAGATTGGTCAGATGAGCGGCAAGTTTGTTTTCAGAAGTCATTTGTTTGCCCCTTTCAACGCCTATCCGGCTGATTCATGGCTCAGCGGTAGTAGAGGTACATTCCCGCTATGACTACCACGACCATCAACCAGTCCTGAGAGGCATCACATCGCCTAAGTCACCGTATTAAGCCACGCTTCACCAGAAGTCATGTGAGCACCTGTTGTTTGTAGGGTTAGGGTGCCCGGAAAGGGGGCTTAGGTTATGGTGGCATCCCATTGAAAGTGCGCTTGTACTGAAAAGCTCTCATACACATCCACAACAGGTACCATCTACTCTATAAATGATTTTTAATCATAATTAAAATGAGCAAATTCAAAAAGAAACAAACTCTTTCACTAATAGGGTGCCTTTCAATATTAAGTGGGCTCAGCCTTCCTGCCTATGCACAAGAGGCCATTCAATCTGATATAAGTATCAACGGCATTCAGGGGATCATGGTTCGGTACGTAAATAGCTCCAGAGGGTCTCAAAGAGTGCATTTGTATTTAGGCAATGCTGTAGCTCACTACAACCCAAATGGCAGCGTAAGAGGGAGGGAAGCCGATTATGTTTATGTAACTACTACAGGAGAGTTTGAATCAATTAGCGAGCTTTTCTCTGCTAGAACTGGAGAGCCTCCTGCCTCTTTAAGAACGAATATATATGGAGTATGTTATGACTCTTATAGCATTTCTTTTTACTGGGATGATCCTGAACCTAATCGCCCAAGAAATAGCGAGATATGGAGAGTTCTATGCCATATTCCAGCAGAAACAGCAATCAGCGACATTCTAGGTCTTACTGGCGCTATTGAAAATGATGAGAACTTAGATGAAGCTAAATTACGAGAAATCCTGGAAGAATTCAGGGAAATTTATGACGCTAATTTAAGGATGCAAGAAGCAATTGACAGTAGCGAATCTAAAATAAGAGAACTTGAAGAAGAGAATAATACTTTAGACCAAGAGGCTTTACGATTACTTGATGAATTTGGCCAAGAAATGGCCCGGGTATGTAGGCTAAGAGGGACTGTAGGGGCAGTTGGTATTCCTGAAGAATGTGATTATTTTCTTGATACTTATCCTGAAGAAGAACTCCCCGGAGGTCCTCCTACGGCAGATATCGATCCAACTCGCCGCCTACAAACACGTCGTAGTATTTTGCAGATAATAGGTGAGGAATTGATTAGTGCTGGTCTTGATTGGGTGAGTTTATGGTTTATTTCTTTGGACGATGAACCGGAAGTAGAAAGATTGCTGAACGAAGCTCAGGAAGCCTATTTAAAAGCAGAGAACAACAGGGCCTATATTGACTCTCAGACAAAATATATCACTCCATTGATGACGGAAATGCAGAGGAATGCCAACAATGCATATTATAAATACACCTCAGAAGTCTTGAACAGGAGTCAAGGAGGCACGAGCGATTACGCAGGCGATTTAAGTCCTACCCACAATCCTGTGAGCATTATGTATTACCTAGTCACAGAGATGGAAAAAAGAATTCAAGAATCTGAATGATGAATTACTCCCTGATTCATGGATCATAATTGAAATGTCTACAAATTCGTGGCTAAATTTCTTCACCTACGTACTATACCAATATGAAACTATTAGCGGCTCCAGCATTTTTGATAGGACTGTTCATATCATTTTCTTCTGCGTTGGCGGGAATCCTGGAGCTAGATAATCCTGCCTGGGAAGAGGTTCCAGGCACTGCCGACCCATTGGTTGATGAGCAATTTTCTGGATCCGCTTATGTTGATGTCAACAGTCTCGTTGATAACGGAGAGATTTTGACATTCGATATGGTCGGATCAGCTGGAGACTATGTGCGGATGGAAGTTGACTGTAATACTTCTGAATTTCGTGCTCTAAGGTTAGGCTTCTTTGAGTCGCAAACACGTGCTGAGTACAGAGAAGTCAATGACCCTTGGCAGGTTGCTTCGGAGGGGAGCTACCAAGGTGCTGTTGTCAGCTTTGTTTGCAGCTTTTCTGAATAATGAATTACTCCCTGACTCGTGACTCATAATTGAGTCATCTAGACATATCTACGACTTAAAAAGATTGACATATAAGGGTTTCGGCAATTTAGCTCAAGATAAAAGAAAGTGTAGGGATTCAGAGAATTGAATTCACCGTCATGGCCTTCCCCTCTGAACCACCGTATCGTTACAAATCGCGGCGAACAGCGTTTGCCAGCAGCAAGTCGCCGTAGAATAATGCCGACTGTAGGTGATTTGGCGGTGGATAGCGCGGATTTTCTCTACAGTTGACCTGTGAAGTGCGTTTTTGAGATGTGAGGACTGCCCAATGAGCTATCGGATGGATCGCCGTGCCTATGCTGAAACCTACGGGCCGACCGTGGGCGATCGCCTGCGCCTGGCGGATACCGAACTCATCATCGAAGTGGAGCAGGACTTTACGAACTACGGCGACGAGGTGAAGTTTGGCGGCGGCAAAGTGATTCGCGACGGCATGGGGCAGTCACCGATTTCGCGGGCGGATGGGGCAGTGGATACCGTGATCACCAACGCGCTGATTCTCGATTGGTGGGGCATCGTCAAAGCCGATATCGGCCTCAAAGATGGTCGCATCGCCAAAATTGGCAAAGCGGGTAATCCCTACATTCAAGACAATGTAGATATTATCGTGGGGCCGAGTACCGAAGCGATCGCCGGCGAGGGCATGATTCTCACGGCGGGCGGCATCGATGCTCACATTCATTTTATTTGTCCCCAGCAGATCGAGACAGCGATCGCCTCGGGCGTCACTACAATGTTTGGCGGCGGCACTGGGCCGGCCACGGGCACCAATGCCACGACCTGTACTCCTGGCGCGTGGCATATTGCTCGCATGTATCAGGCAATCGACGCCTTCCCACTTAACTTCGGGTTTATGGGTAAGGGCAACAGCGCTCTTCAACCGGGACTCCGGGAGCAAGTAGAAGCCGGCGCCGTGGGCCTGAAGCTGCATGAGGATTGGGGTACGACTCCGGCGGCGATCGACACCTGCCTCAGCATCGCCGAAGAGTACGACATCCTCACGGCTATCCACACTGACACTCTGAACGAGGCAGGCTTTGTGGAAGACACCATCGCAGCGTTCAAGGGGCGGACGATTCACACTTATCACACCGAAGGTGCGGGCGGCGGCCATGCGCCGGACATTATCAAAGTGTGCGGTGAGAGCAATGTGCTGCCCTCTTCCACCAACCCAACCCGGCCCTACACCACCAACACGCTGGAAGAACACCTCGACATGCTGATGGTGTGCCACCACCTCAGCCGCAGCATTCCTGAAGACGTGGCTTTTGCCGAATCGCGCATTCGCCGCGAAACCATTGCCGCTGAGGACATCCTGCATGATTTGGGGGCGTTCAGTATGATCGCGTCGGATTCTCAGGCAATGGGTCGCGTCGGCGAAGTCGTCATCCGCACCTGGCAGACCGCCCACAAAATGAAGGTGCAGCGGGGGGCGTTGAGTGAGGACAGCGATCGCAACGACAACCACCGCGTCAAGCGCTACGTCGCCAAGTACACCATCAATCCCGCCATCACCCATGGCGTGGCGCACATGATTGGTTCCGTTGAGGAAGGCAAGCTTGCCGATCTCTGCCTCTGGAAGCCGGCGATGTTTGGGGTGAAACCGGAGATTGTAATTAAGGGCGGGGCGATCGCCTGGGCGCAGATGGGCGACCCTAATGCCAGCATTCCCACGCCGCAGCCCATCCATATGCGACCGATGTTTGGCAGCTATGCCGGGGCGATCGCCGCCACCAGTTTTTCCTTTGTCTCTCAAGCAGCAGCGGACAGCGACATCGGTGACCAGTTTGGCCTGCAGAAACCCGTCGCGGCAGTCAGCGGCATCCGTAGCCTCACCAAGGCCGACATGAAGCTCAACACCTACCAGCCCCATATGGAGGTCAACCCCGAAACCTACGAAGTCCGCGCCGATGGCGAACTCCTCACCTGTGAACCGGCTGACGTCCTACCAATGGCTCAGCGCTATTTCTTGTTTTAGAGCAAGGAGCGATCGCGATCGCTCGAACTTGGCAATTCATCAACACTGGGTCAAAAGCGAGCAGCGGCGGGTCGCTAGGAAAGTTTCGGGAGGAGATTTATCGTCAAGCTAGGATGACAATATCCAAGTTGCAAACGGAAGTTTCGTCGATGAAAGGTGCTGTTCAGAGTAAGCGTGAAGTGCTTAATCGTTTGCATCAGAGCGAATCGACAATTCGGCAGTTAGGGGTCAAGCGGTTGGGCTTATTTGGGTCGTTTATCCACGATCAAGTAACAGCAGAAAGTGACGTGGATTTTTTAGTTGAGTTTGAACCGGGACAAAAATCGTTTGATAGTTTTATGGCGCTTTCGTTCTTTTTAGAAGAGCTTCTACAGCGCCCCGTAGAGATTGTGACAACTGAGTCCCTGAGTCGGCATATCGGCCCTCGAATTTTACAGTCAGTGGAATATGTCGCCTAAACTGCCTGACTATCTCCGCCATGTGCTGGACGAAGCCGACTATCTAGCGGGAGAAGTTGCTGTCATTACACCAGAAGCGTTCCAACAGGACGAAACTCGCAAACGGGCCTTTGCTCGTAGCATCGAGATTATTGGCGAAGCTATCAAACAGGTGCCCATTGAAGTTAGAGAGCAGTATCCAGAACTTCCGTGGAGGGCGATTTCTGGGATGCGAGATCGGCTTATTCACCATTATTTTGGAGTTGATTACGACATTGTTTGGGATGTGGCGACTAATAAAGTTCCCGAGCTTTGCAGTCAAATTGAGGCTATTTTAATAGCAGAAGCAGGTGACGAAGACGACAAAACTTTTTAATCAGCTATTTGTTTTGTCTTTGTTTACTAAGTGGCAATAAATGGTCGTTGTTTGGCTGAAAGACAATTTAAGTCTGCTGAATACGCTGTCGATCAATCTATCCTGCGTCAAATTCGAGTTCAGGAAATTTGAGCAGCGATCGCGAATGCTCCATTAATTGCAAACTGTTTCGAGGAATTTTTCGGCTCACAAATCATCCTGTAACTCCCAGGGCGCGATCGGCTGAAAATGCTCCAGCAAAAAATCAATCATTACATGCACTTTCGGCGCCATAATTCGGCGGCTTTGATAAAGCAGCCAGATAGAAGCCTCCGTAACTAAAGGAAAATCTGGCAGGACTTCAACGAGCCGCCCCGATTTCAGGCTTTTGCTAGCGTTCCAAAGTGACTTGACGCCGAGGCCCATCCCCTGCTCCAGCATTGTGCGCAAAGCTTCGCCATCGTCAATCACGAACGAGTGCGGCACGTTAATCGTTTGTCCGTTGGCAAACGACCACTTTGTGGCTTCGGCAAGACAGATGCATTGATGCTCTGTTAGCTCATCAGGCGTCGCTGGAGTCCCGTGCTGTTCCAGATAGGTTGGGGCGGCGACAAGAATGCGGCGATCGTCGGCTAACTTACGCACGATCAAACTGCTATCGACCAGCGGGGCATTGCGAATAATTAAGTCATAGGCGCCCTCGACTGCATCCAAAACGGTATCCGAGAGCCGTAAGTCCAGGCTGACCAGCGGATAGCGAGACTGAAACTCGGCCAGGAGAGGAATCACATACATTCGTCCGAAGGAACCGGGCATAGTCATCCTCAGTCGCCCTTGAGCTGCTGAACTTTGCCCCCTGACGGCACTCAGCCCAGTTTCCAGCGTTTCTAGGGTCTGTTGTGCATAGGGCAGAAAGACCTCGCCATCGGTTGTCAGCGAGACTGCTCGGGTGGTGCGGTTAAACAGACGCACACCCACGATTTTTTCGAGTTTAAAGAGCCGAGCGCTAGCACTGGCAGGGGAAAGGGAAAGGTCTTGTGCCGCCGCCGAAACGCTGCCGAGCGTCGCAATCCGCAAGAATAAACGCAGCGATAAAATATCCATTTATCAAAAATATCCGAATTATTTTTTCGCAAAAAGCCTATTTATCTTTTTTATTCAAATAATTATGATGCCAATATCGGTTCCACGACTCGTAGGGAGACAGAAAAATGCAGGCCATTGGTTATCAGTTGGCAGGACCGATCGCTGCCGAAAATGCTCTGATCGAATTTGAAGCGCCGACGCCGCAGCCAGGACCCAACGACCTGCTGGTGGAAGTCAAAGGAGTTTCGGTGAATCCGGTTGACGTCAAACTACGCGCCGCTGTGCAGCCAGAGGGCGGCTCTCGCATTCTAGGGTTTGATGCCGCTGGAGTTGTAACTGCAGTGGGCTCAGCCGTCACGCGGTTTCAGCCGGGTGATGAAGTATTTTATGCCGGCGATGTCACTCGTCCAGGTACCAATGCGCAATTTCATTTAGTGGATGAGCGGATTGCTGGCCGCAAACCATCGTCGCTAGGGTTCGCAGAAGCAGCCGGCATGCCTTTAACCAGTATTACGGCCTGGGAAATTCTATTTGACAGCTTCGGGCTGCAAGAAGCAGCAGGAGCGGGTGAATCGCTGCTGATTATTGGCGGTGCTGGCGGTGTGGGGTCTATTTTAATTCAGCTTGCCAAGAAACTCACTGGGCTAACCGTGATTGCGACGGCGTCGCGAGACGAGACCCGAGCCTGGGTTGAAAAGATGGGGGCTGATTATGTAATCAACCACCGTAATCCCCTCGATGAGGAAATGAAGGCTCTGGGGATAGCGCCACGATATGTGGCCTCATTGACGCAAACTCAACAGCATTTTGCCGCCACCATCAAGCTCATCAAGCCGCGCGGTCATATTGCTCTCATCGATGATCCCGGCTCTTTGGATATCGCTGCCATAAAGCCCAAGGCACTTTCTTTTAGCTGGGAGTTTATGTTTGCTCGATCAATGTTCCAAACAGCCGATATGGCTGCACAGCACCACTTGCTCACCAGAGTCTCAGAACTTCTGGACAATGGCACGTTGATCTCAACGGTCAATAAACATGGCGGCGCTTTGACGGTCGAAAGTCTGCGGGCAGCTCACGAATTTCAGGAGAGTGGCAAGGCGATTGGTAAGACCGTTTTAGACGGAATGAATTAGATACACCATCAAAAAAAATCATGAACTCTGACAGCTCCAACAAATTGAGAAAGTTATGGGTGCATTTGCGCTTGTCGCCAGCTGCTGTACAAGCGATCGCCATAACGCTCTACCCGATGCGCAATCCGGATGGCACTCCTAGAGCATAATGCGGCTGCCGCTAGTGGGTCCCGGCTAGCAATGGACATTGGGACAAGCCGCTGACGAGTTAGGCATAGTGCTTACATCGAGACATCTTGCCAATGCCTGGATTAAAGCTGTTAGTGGGATCACAGGTTCGATAATGGTCAGCTAGATCCGGCTTAGCTGAATACAGGTGCCCGACATTGTGTTCAGCGGGATATTCCGCGCCGCGCTGATCCAAAATGCGCAGCATTTCGGCTTTGATTGCCTGGGGATTCTCGCCTTTCTTCACCACGTAATCTTGATGCATCACATGGCACATAAAGTGGCCGTAATACAGCTTCCAGGTCAGCTTCTCGGCGAGTTCGGACGGCAAAACTTCCAACCAGTCGCGGTCATCGCGGCGCAAAGCAATATCGAGGGCCAAAATGTCTTCCACTTCATCCGCGTGAATTGCCATGTAGCGGATGGCCGCCCCGGCTGCGGCAAAGCGATGCAGGCCAGCCAGTTTGGCCTCGCGAGGAGTACATGCGAAAAAATCGGCTTCCCGGTCGGCGACAAAGCCAGGCAGCCAAGCTTCAGCCTCTTGAATCCCATCATTTTTCATTTTCAAGATCAGATAGTGTTGGAAGCGATCGCGATAGTCCAGAATTCGCGATGGCAAAATCTGCGGCGTCAGTCGCGCCCAAAACTGCATGAATCGGTCGGTGAAATTTCTCAAACCCGGCAAGCCTTTTAACCGAGCATCAACGGCTCCTTTAAGGGCAAAAAAAGTCGGCAGGCGACTGGTGCCCAACTTGTCAATCATCCACACCGTATCTTTGCCGTAGACTTCGGTGATATTGAACACGTCGCGGTGCATATATTCAGCACTCACCGGCAGATTTTCAAACTTAGCCAAGACCTGCCGACGCAGCTCAGTTAAATCCTGCGGCTCGTTCGTACCAATGTAAAAAACCCGTTCCGCCTGGTGCTTAGGAAACGTGTCAAGCCGCACAGCAAAGACCGCCAATTTACCTGCACAGCCGGCAGTCTCATAAAGCTTTTGCTTATCGGCATTGAACCGCGCTGGGGTAGCTGCATCTACGTCTCGCACAATTTGTGCGTAGTCGCTGGCGGACGCCCGTTTGCTGGTCGCGGGTGGGGTGCGATCGAAGGAGCCATTGTCAAGATTGGTGAGAATCGCCTCTGGGGTTTTGCCCAGGTCAATGCCAAGGTGATTGACTAGTTTTAACTGCCCAGTTTCATCAAGCTGGGCATAAACTGACAGCTCGGTGTAAGCCGGGCCGCGTTCCACCAGGGCGCCTCCAGAGTTGTTACAGACGCCGCCGACAATGGAAGCTCCAATGCAGGATGAGCCAATCACGGAATGGGGTTCGCGTCCCAGAGGAGCCAACAGGGTTTCCAGCGCAAACAGAGTAGCTCCTGGAAAGCTAATGACTTGTTTGCCGCCATGCAGCGGCATCAGCGTCGTCATCCGCCGGGTATTGATCAAAACGACGTCTCGGTCGTAGCGCCCAGATGGGGTAGAGCCTTCCGTCAGGCCAGTGTTGGCCGCTTGCATAATCACGATCTTGTCGGCGGCAACGCAGACCTGTAGCACCTGCCACTGCTCCATCAGAGTGCCGGGTCGCACAACGCACAACGCTTCGCCGGTTCCAGATCGAAAGCCTGTACGAAAACGTTCTGTCGCTCGCTTGCCAGTCAACACATAGGATTTGCCAACAATGGCGCGAATTTTTTTTAGCAGGTCGGTATCAGTCATACTCATCTTGATTCAGAAAATCTGGGGCAGTCGATTGCGCTGTTGGAGCACTGAGAGCCGTGCTCGCAAGAGTCTACAGGTCATGCTTTCCTGTAAATTCCCACCCACAAAGTTGGAACGGGCACAGCGACAGTTATCCCCTGAAGTATTTACCATTATTTGCTGGTGCTCCTGGGTCAAGTATCGATATTCTCCGGATCAATGGTCTAGGAATGGAAAACAGGATTGGTAGATGCACCCTGATTGTCGTACCCTGAGCTTCTTTTGCAGAAACTCAGGGTTTTTTTTATGGTTCTGAAATGGTAGGAATACTTATTAAACCCAGTATGAATAGACAGGCAGTCTAGGGAATTCGGGCGATCGCTCTCCTGAGACTGTGGGTCGCAGCATCAGCCCAAAGCAGGAGCATAATCATGGCAACAACAAGGGTAGGCGTTTTATTTGGCGGTTGCTCTGGCGAACATGAAGTGTCGATTTGCTCCGCTCAGGCGATCGCCAGTGCCTTATCTCGCGGAACCAATCAAGATAAATACACCGTCATCCCTGTTTACATTACGAAAGCAGGAGTCTGGCAGTTTGGAGACGCTGCCGCACAAGTTTTACAGTCCGGGGAACCTTTGCCTAATGCTCCCGACAGAGCCACTCCGGCGGAACGTTTACCCGAGCCGCAGCAGCTAACCAATATTGATATTTGGTTTCCCGTGCTGCATGGCCCCAATGGCGAAGATGGCACTCTCCAAGGTCTACTGTCGCTGTTGCAAATGCCATTTGTCGGTTCAGGCGTGCTCGGCTCAGCCGTTGGCATGGACAAAATTGCCATGAAAACTGCCTTTGCCCAAGCGGGCTTATCCCAGGTGAAATATGTGGCGGTTTCTCGGGCTGAGGTCTGGTCGAATCCGTGCGTGTTTCCTAAATTGTGCGATCGCATTGAGGCGGAAATTGGCTATCCGGCGTTTGTTAAACCCGCAAATCTGGGTTCCTCCGTCGGCATTGCCAAAGTGCAATCGCGTCGAGAGCTGGAGGCCGCGTTGGATAGTGCAGCTAGCTACGATCGCCGCCTTCTCGTCGAAGCCGGCGTTGATGCTCGCGAAGTAGAATGTGCGGTGCTGGGTAATGATGTCCCTAAAACTTCCGTTGTTGGCGAAATTACGTTTGCCAGCGATTTTTATGACTATGCCACCAAATATACGGCCGGCCAGGCTGACTTGACGATTCCCGCTCCACTGCCCGACACCATTACCCAACAAATTCAGGAAATGGCGGTGCAGGCTTTTCAGGCCGTGGACGCAGCGGGCATCTCACGGGTCGATTTCTTTTATGTGGAAGCCACGGACGAAATTCTCATTAATGAAATCAATACCTTGCCCGGCTTCACCCAAACCAGCATGTATCCGATGCTCTGGCAAGCTAGCGGTATTGATTTTGAAGACCTGGTAGACCAATTAGTGCAATTGGGCTTTGAGCGATCGCCAGGATAAAGCATGCGATATATCTAACAGGAAAGATATTGCTGTGTAAAGTTCAAAACTTCAGAGAGTAGGATCCAGATTCTTCTGTTCCCTTGCTCTATCATCCCCACAGCCGGACACTTGTCTATGCTTAACCGCAACCCTGCCACCCTACTACCTTGTCACCCCGTTACCCCGTCACCCGGCCAAGCCTGATATGACGATCGCACAGCTAATTCATCAATTTGAAACTTGGGCCCCGCCCCACTGGCAAGAGAAGTGGGACAACTGCGGCTGGCAGGTTGAGCCGGGAGTTTTAGAATCGCCGGCGCATGCGTTGGTTTGCCTGACGCCAACGCTGCAAGTGATGGCAGAAGCGATTGCCCTACAACAGTCTGGGACCCCTATCAACTTAATTTTTGCCCATCATCCCCTGATCTTCAGCCCGCTTAAGTCGGTGCAAACTGGTTCTTTTATTGGCGATATGGTGCGGCTGAGTTTCGTTCATGGCATTGGCATTTATAGTGCCCATACCAACTTTGATCAGGTAGACGACGGCACCGCCGATGTATTGGCGCAACTAATGCACCTGAAAAACGTAGAGCCCGTGACACCCACTCAACCCGGAATTGGCTATGGTCGCGTTGGCGATTTTTCTGAGCCAATGACCCTACAGCAAGCGTTAGCTGATATTCAGGCCCGGCTAACTCCCCCTGATCTAATTTATTCGCCGGGAGCGGAGTTACGACAACCAATTCAACGATTGGCCGTTTTGGGTGGTTCAGGCGCTAGCTTTATTGGCGATGTGTTGAAAACGGGCGCCCAAGCCTACCTGACGTCAGACTGTAAATTTCACCAGTTTCAAGAAGCGCGCGATCGCGGTTTGATTTTGATTGACGCCGGCCACTATGCTACCGAACGACCGGCGTGCGCCCGCCTGGTAGCTAAGCTGATGGCCCTGGGAGCAGAAACCGCTCAGCTTAGCCATCGGGACGAAGATTTTCGGCAGTTTTGGCATGCAGATGAGCGAGCGTAAATCGCCTCTGGAAGCGCTAACTGTCTGTTGACTAAGGCTTACGAAACGCCGGCAAACAGCTCTGAAAAGGGCTTGCTGGTCGCACTCTCCTGAGCCACGATCTCGACAATTTTATTTTTGGCCTGCTCATCTGAAAGCGCCGCCACACAAGTGTCAGCCACCTTTAAGCGGGGAATATTGCCCTCGAACAAGGTATCTGCTGGCGCCATGATAAGCGGACGCTCGTCAGTGTCGTCACTTTTTAAGCCACCGGGGCGGACAATGGTATAAGGCACACCGCTTTTAACCAAATACTCTTCCGCCTGCTTTTTCCAGTAGAGGACTAACCAAAATAAATTCAGTGGATGGAAAAAGCGAGAGACGCAGAGCGATGACACCAGGACAAAATGTTCGATTCCCTGCGCCTTAGCAATATCAACAAGGTTTTTGGTGCCCTCATAATCCACTTGATAGGGGCCGGTGGGATCAAAGCTAGGCCGAGCACCTGTGGCGCACAGCAGAACTGTACAGTCAGCGATCGCGGCCTTCACGGTATCCGGTTTCAGTACGTCGCCAACTACAAACTCGACCGTATTAGGCAAAATCGCCTGGGCACTTTGGCGATCGCGTACCAGCACTCTAACCGGCACACCTTGAGCAACTAATACGCGCACAATGCGTCGGCCGGTTTCGCCTGTAGCCCCCACTACCAAAGCTTTCATGCGTTTCTTCCCTTTTACAACACACAATCATAAATTGACTTAAGTCAATTCTTTCAATAAAAAAGTACTTACCTCTGCTACTTTAAACCGCGATGATGACTTCAAACTGAGACGTCGCTCTTTTCTTAAGCTAACCCTACTTTAGTAAGCTTGCGGAGAAAAGCTTTAGATGGCATCTGGAACAGCGCCGCTGCTCAGTGTATTTTCCCTGATGGAATAGAATTAAAAGAGTTAGGCTGCAAACAGCTCACAAGGCTTTCAAATTTTGATGAAGGAATAAAACTCATCATTCGTCAGCTAAAATAGCCGTTAGACTAATTAAAGTTTGAGCTAGCTGTTGACTTGTGCCACTGGGCATTGGCATTTTGAACTTGGATAGTGACTAAGCATCTATGCAAACACCATTTACCAATCGCCGAGCTAGTAACTTGTCAGATCAGGTTATTGAATCTGTCTGTCATGTAGTCGATCAAGTTGATGGCAGAGAGGATCATAGCACCATCGAAACGGAACGCAGCCCCTCTGTTCTCTTTCACGGAGATTATGCCGGCTCTATGGACATGGCCGCTGATCGTGAAACCGTTGTTTGTTATTTAGATGATCATCAAGCCTGGTTTTTACGATGTGCTCATCCGATGATGGCCAAGCCACTTGGTAGTAGCGGTTACGACTTAACAGTGGGGAACTTTGGCGCCTTAGGGTATGATGTTGAGCCCAAAATCGGCCTTCATCTGTTGCCCCAGGATCACGGAATTTATCGGATTGAAACCATTGAAATTCCTGGTTATGTTGCACCTGGTTATGACGTTGATTTCAAAGCTGCATTGGAGCTTAATGAGATAACCAGTAGTTCTGGGCAAATACTGACTCAAATTGACTGGGAGCTAAATCTTAAGGTTTGGGTCACTTTTCCGCGCTTCATTCAAGCTTGGCCGAAACGAATTATTCAAAAAACCGGTGATCACCTTCTGAGTCAGATTGTGCGCCAGGTTTCCAAACGATTAACACACAAAGTCCAGAAAGATTTTCATGAGACTCTGAACTTGCCATATCCAGAAAGTTATCGTAAGCGTAGTCATCATTTCTTCGACCGTTTCGCTAGATCTGAAAGTACACCTGAATAATGAGCTGAGTATTGTTGGGGAAGTCAGCGATCGTGACTGGTTTTTATGAGCTGTGCTGCTGATCTTACGCTGGTCATAGCCGTTACTCGAAAAGCTGCAAACTCTAAGATAACCATCGGGTCATATTGCTGAGTCCGCACTCTATAAGGGATTGCGAATGCTGCAATTAATTCACTGCAAGAAATGTCAGGGTATTTTCTTGCATCATGACTATTTTAGCCAAATTCCTTACGAGACCTTGGCTTCAGCCTATTGAAAGCAGTTTTAAGGCCAGGCCTTGCATAGATGTGGCTAATCAGCGGGTTGCCACAGACTTTCACTGCACAGCAGGTGAATTTTTGAACCCTATGGGTATTCTGATAGCGAGCTTAACGATATGTCCGGCCCATCATCGCTAGCTATCAAATATGACATTGCAAAATGGAGAGTTCAAGAATGGTTGCTGTCCAATCACGAAAAGCTAACAAAGCCAAGATGTTGGTCGTTGATGATGAACCAGATAATCTCGATTTGCTATACCGAACCTTTCGCAGAGATTTTAATGTCTTGCGGGCAGAGAGCGGCCAACAAGCGTTAGAGATTCTGTCAGAGCAGGGCGAAGTCGCAGTGATTATTTCAGACCAGCGCATGCCCGAAATGAAAGGGACGGAATTTCTCAGTAAGACTGTTCCTAAATTTCCGGATACCGTTCGCATTATCCTGACTGGTTTCACTGATGTCGAAGACTTGGTCGATGCGATTAATGCAGGTCAGGTCTATCGCTATATTACTAAGCCATGGAATCCAGATGAGTTAAAACTGGTTGTTGATCAGGCCGCCAGCACCTACGATTTGCTGAAACAGCGGGGAGAGGCGATTGATCTGCTGCAAAATCAGCACTGGTTAGTGATGGAAATGGCAAATATTGCTCAGTCTGAAAGCGATGTTAATGCGGCACTGCCTGCAATCGCTTCGGCCGTACAAAAGGTGACAGGCGCAGATGGGGCAGCGGTTCATTTGATTGAAAGTGAGGGCTTAGGCAACGATGTAGGAACAGCTGGAACCCTCGCAATTGAGTTGATTAAAAAAGATCCTTTGGTAATGGAAGCGATCTCAACTAAGGACCTTAGACATACTGCGGATAGCAAACGGGTAAGCGATGCCGATGCTAAAGTAGCTTACGAATCTGCTGAAATCAGTGCTCATGGGGTTGTCCCAGTGCTTTTTCGAGACGTCGTGATTGCTGTTGTATCTTTACAGTGGCAAAAACCTCGCGCTTTCACTGCAGCCAATCAAGACTTCGTCACGATGGCGGCGCAACAGATAGCACTGACATTGGCCTGTCTGTAGTTTCTGGGAGAAGTAATCTCGCCCAGTAAAGTTTTATTCGCTAACCAGCGTTCCCAAAATAGCTAATATCAGGTCTGGGCTGCTGGTCGTGTAGGCAATTAAAAAACGCTGACTAGAGGGCAATCATGTGATGTTGTCGCCATTTAGCCATGCTAGAGTCATGAATACAGTGTGCAAACGCCAGTATTTTGTCCTAGGAATCTTTTTGCTCTTTGCGATCGCGGTCATTGGCGCTTAGCGTTGAGGCTTACGAGATCTGTTGATTGATCTAATCAAATTCAGCTGGCAAGAGAATGGACGCAAGATTAGCTTCTCTAGAAAATCTAGGACGATACTCAACTCAGTTTGCGCATCCGAAAATATTCTGATTGCCGTCAATGTCAGTATCCCCATCTACTTCAACTCCGTCGGCACTAGAGATTCGGCAACTTTTTGATCGCATTGCTCCCGTTTATGACGACTTTAATCAACGATTAAGTTGGGGATTGCATTGGGTATGGAAGCAAATGGCAGTGGATTGGAGCGGCGCCGCAGCAGGATATACCTGCTTGGATGTGTGCTGTGGTAGTGGTGATTTGGCAATGCTGCTAGCTCGACGTGTAGGGAAATCGGGGCGGGTATATGGTTTGGATTTTGCTCCAGCTCAACTAGCGATCGCCCATCAGAAAGCTCAGCAACAATTTCGACTAGCTCCCCTCGAATGGGTTGAAGGTGATGCCTTAGCATTACCATTTGAAAATAATCGGTTTCATGTAGCCACCATGGCGTATGGACTGCGCAATCTGACCGATTTGCCACTTGGGTTACAGGAATTACGGCGCGTACTCAAGCCAGGAGCAAAAGCTGCTATTCTTGATTTTCATCAACCGCAGTCGGTTTGGCTCAAAACTTTTCAGCAATGGTATTTAGATACGGTGGTTGTGCCCACAGCGCAGCAGTGTGGCTTAACGGATGAATATGCTTACATTAGCCCCAGCGTAGAGCGATTTCCTGGGGGGGTATCACAGGTTAAGCTAGCCCACTCAGTGGGGTTTGCTGAAGCAACTCATCATCCTTTATTAGGCGGCTTAATGGGCATGTTGGTATTGCGGAAATAGAGACGCTAAATTTTGGCAAGTAAGGCTTTGTAGTTACTACGTTTCATTAGTAAGCAAAAAAATTTTGAGCGCACTACCATCATTTTTGCTCAGCCAAACCTAAAGTAAACCTCCTGGGCGCAAGGCGCCCAGGAGGTTAATCAATCACTCAACAGCTAAACCTGTCAGCCAAATCGACTTGAAGTCGATGCTATCAAGAAGGCTGCATATGTCAGCACATATCCCACAGTGAAGTGGGCTAAACCAACTAAGCGCGCTTGAACAATAGATAAGGCAACAGGCTTATCCTTCCAGCGAACGAGGTTCGCCAAAGGAGTGCGCTCATGTGCCCAAACAATGGTCTCAATCAACTCTTGCCAGTATCCCCGCCAGGAGATCAAGAACATAAACCCAGTTGCCCAAACTAAGTGAGCAAACAAGAACATCCAAGCCCAAACAGACAGGTTGTTCATTCCATAAGGGTTATAGCCGTTAATCAGCTGCGAAGAGTTCAGCCAGAGATAATCTCTAAACCAACCCATCAAGTGCGTTGACGAAGTATTGAATTGAGCAACATTACCAGACCAAACACTTAAGTGCTTCCAGTGCCAGTAGAAAGTTGTCCAGCCAATTGTGTTCAACATCCAGAACATGGCTAGGTAGAAGGCATCCCAAGCTGAGATGTCACAAGTCCCACCACGACCAGGACCATCACAAGGGAAGCTGTAGCCGAAATCTTTCTTGTCGGGCATTAGCTTAGAACCGCGAGCGTCCAGAGCACCTTTCACCAAGACAAGCGTGGTAGTGTGCAAACCCAAAGCGATCGCATGGTGGACCAAAAAGTCACCAGGGCCGATGTTCAAGAACAAAGAGTTAGAAGAGCTATTAATCGCATTCATCCAACCGGGAAGCCAAAAGGCACCAGTCTGGGTGATGCTATCAGGATCAGATAGCAAGGTATTAAAGCCGTAAACCATCTTTCCTGAAGCGGCCTGAACAAATTGAGCAAACACTGGCTCAACTAAAATCTGTTTCTCAGGGGTTCCGAATGCCATAACAACATCGTTATGGACATACAGACCTAGGGTATGAAAGCCCAAGAACAGAGAAACCCAACTTAGGTGAGAGATAATAGCCTCTTTGTGCTGAAGCACTCGAGCCAAAACATTATTCTCATTTGCGACCGGATCATAGTCACGAATCAAGAAGATTGCTCCGTGGGCAAAAGCTCCAACCATGATGAAGCCAGCTATGTACTGATGGTGCGTGTAAAGCGCCGCCATCGTAGTGTAATCCTTAGCTATAAAAGCGTAAGGAGGCAAAGCGTACATATGCTGAGCAACCAGAGAAGTAACCACACCCAAACTTGCCAGCGCCAGCGCCAGTTGGAAGTGCAGAGAATTGTTTAGCGTGTCATACAAACCGCTGTGACCTGCACCCAAATTGCCGGGAGTACCAGATGGCGGATTGTGCGCATTCAAAATCTCTTTGATGCTGTGACCAATACCAAAATTGGTGCGATACATATGGCCTGCAATGATAAAAATCACTGCGATCGCCAGATGGTGATGTGCCATATCCGTCAGCCAGAGAGATTCTGTCTGAGGATGAAAACCACCTAGAAAAGTGAGAATGGCAGTACCCGCACCTTCAGCGGTACCAAAAACATGGCCAGCAGTATCAGGGTTTTGAGCATATGCCCCCCAATTTCCGGTGAAGAAGGGCATCAGACCCGCCGGATGAGGAGGCGTTGTCAAAAAGTTATTCCAGCCGACATGCTGTCCACGGGATTCAGGAATCGCCACATGAACCAGGTGACCGGTCCAGGCTAGCGAGCTAACGCCAAACAAACCAGCCAAATGGTGGTTAAGACGAGATTCAGCATTCTTAAACCAAGAGAGGCTCGGTCGGAAGCGAGGCTGCAAATGCAACCAGCCAGCAAACAAAAAGACGGCTGAGGCAATCAACAAAAAGACGGCCCCAGTGTACAAGTCGCCATTTGTCCGCATACCAATGGTGTACCACCAGTGATACACACCCGAAAACGCAATATTAACGGGATTTGAAGCACCCGCCTGAGTAAAGGCATCTACTGCAGGTTGGCCAAAGTGTGGATCCCAAATCGCATGGGCGATGGGCTTAACGTTCAGCGGATCTTTAATCCACTGCTCAAAGTTACCTTGCCAAGCAACGTGAAATAAGTTGCCAGAAGTCCAGAGGAAAATGATTGCCAGATGACCGAAATGAGAGGCAAAAATCTTTTGATAAAGATTTTCCTCAGTCATGCCATCGTGGCTCTCAAAATCATGAGCCGTAGCAATTCCGTACCAGATCCGACGTGTTGTTGGATCTTGAGCTAATGCTTGGCTAAATTTTGGAAATTTAGTCGCCATAGATTTTCTTCAAGTCCTCCCCGCTAGCCTATAGTCAATATTCGAGCATGGAAGAAGGCCCAGGTTGTACCAATACCTCCTAAGAGATAGTGGGCCAAACCAACAGCGCGACCTTGAGTGATGCTCATGGCTCGCGGCTGAATAGCAGGAGCCACCTTCAATTTGCTGTGTGCCCAAACAATAGACTCGATCAGCTCCTGCCAGTAACCGCGGCCACTAAACAAGAACATCAGGCTGAAGGCCCAAACAAAGTGAGCACCCAAGAAGATCAAGCCATAGGCCGACAGCGCCGAACCATAGGAATTGATAACCTGACTAGCTTGCGCCCACAAAAAGTCGCGCAACCAACCATTGATAGTGATGGAACTGTTAGCGAAGTTGCCATATGTAATGTGAGAAACAACGCCGTTGTCAGAAGCTGTACCCCAAACATCAGACTGCATTTTCCAACTGAAGTGGAAAATCACAATCGATATGGAGTTATACATCCAGAATAGACCCAAGAAAATGTGATCCCAACCGGATACTTGACAAGTGCCGCCACGACCTGGTCCATCACAAGGGAAGCGGAAACCAAGCTCACCCTTATCAGGAATCAGACGAGAGCTGCGAGCATATAGAACACCCTTCAACAGAATTAATGCCGTCACATGAATCGTGAAAGCATGAATATGGTGCACCATAAAGTCAGCAGTACCTAAGGTAATAGGCATCATGGCAACCTTACCGCCTACAGCTACGACGTCACCCCCAAAAGCAGGACTTACACCTGCCAAGGCATTGGGAGCGGTGGCGCCAGCGGCCATGTTGTGCATGTTCTGTACAAACTGGGCAAAAACAGGCTGCAACTGAATTGCGGAATCGGAGAACATATCTTGGGGACGCCCTAATGCTCTCATGGTGTCGTTGTGAATATATAGACCAAAGCTATGGAAGCCGAGGAAAATACAAACCCAGTTCAAGTGAGAAATGATGGCGTCACGAGAACGAATCATCCGATCCAAAGCATTATCGAAATTCACTTCGGGATCATAATCACGCACCATGAAGATAGCGGCATGGGCAGCGCCTCCAACGATACAGAAAGCACCGATCCACATGTGGTGAGTGAAAAGACAAAGCTGAGTCGCATAGTCCGTCGCAATGTACGGATATGGAGGCATGGCATACATATGATGCGCCACGATGATGGTTAAAGAACCCAAAACTGCCAGATTCACAGCCAGCTGAGCATGCCAGGAAGTGGTGAGATTCTCAAACAAACCTACGTGTCCCTTGCCGCCGAACAATAGAGGGTCACCCTGATGTCCCTCTAAGATCTCCTTCATGCTGTGACCAATGCCCCAGTTGGTACGATACATGTGGCCCGCAACAATAAAGAGCACTGCTAAAGCCAGGTGATGGTGAGCTGTGTCAGACAACCAAAGACCACCCGTCACCGGATTCAACCCGCCTTTGAAAGTTAGAAAGTCAGAATAGGCCGACCAGTTAAGCGTGAAAAATGGTGTCAAGCCTTGAGCAAAACTAGGATATAGCTCAGCCATCAAGCCTCTGTTGAAAAGGAACTCATGCGGCAGAGGAATATCTTGAGGGGCAACACCAGCATCTAGCAATGCATTAACCGGTAAAGCAACATGAATCTGATGACCGGCCCAGCTCAAACAGCCAAGACCTAGCAAACCAGCCAAGTGGTGGTTCATCATAGATTCAACGTTTTGAAACCACTCAAGCTTGGGCGCTCGTTTGTGGTAGTGGAACCATCCGGCAAACAGCATGAGACCAGCCATTACCAGACCGCCGATCGCGGTGCAGTAGAGCTGATAACTGTTAGTAATTCCTGATGCTCTCCAGAGCTGAAAGAAGCCAGAAGTGATTTGGACACCTTGAAAACCGCCGCCCACGTCGCCGTTTAAAATCTCTTGGCCAACGACCGACCAAACGACCTGAGCGCTCGGCTTAATGCCGGTGGGATCAGACATCCAAGCTTCATAGTTAGAAAACTTAGCGCCATGAAAATACATGCCGCTGAGCCAGATGAAAACAATGGCCAGATGGCCAAAGTGCGCGCTGAAAATCTTGCGCGAGATATCTTCTAGGTCACTGGTGTGACTATCGAAATCGTGAGCGTCGGCGTGAAGATTCCAAATCCACGTAGTGGTTTTGGGCCCTCTCGCAAGGTCACGGTCGAAATGACCTGGCTTAGCCCACTTCTCAAAGGAAGTAGGGACAGGATTCTTATCAACCGCTATTCTTGCAGATGCCTCGCGCTCGCGTGGAGTAGTTGTCATGGAGACTCTCCTCTCTCTAGACAAACGAGCATTTACAAGTGCTGCAATCCGACAACCAGAACATTACCTAAAAGTTAAAAACTCGGGCTTCTTAGAACTCGGCTTACAGCTACTACTAAG
This sequence comes from Cyanobacteria bacterium P01_C01_bin.120, assembly GCA_039027715.1. Lineage (GTDB taxonomy): Bacteria > Cyanobacteriota > Cyanobacteriia > Phormidesmidales > Phormidesmidaceae > Halomicronema. The sequence goes on along the minus strand of JBCCJU010000002.1, from coordinate 18,592 downwards.
CAGTATAAACAATTTGTTTCTTTATCTGGGATCGGGTTAACAATATTTCAACCTGGAGAATAACCACCCCGCTTGACTTCCGAGCAATAATAAACGAAAAAGTACGCTATTGAGAGCTCAGTCATTAACGATTCTCAATTAATTAATTTGAAGATTTTTTTGGGTTAACGCCAGATTTGATTAAGTTTTATTAATAAAAATAATTATTTTCGTACAGTTCGCTGTTTAGTTAGCAGCTTTCAATAGTCAGCTAAAACTTTATGTTGTTCAAATAATTTGATTCTTATCGTAACGATTAATATCTTTGGTTTTTGGGTTTACACTCTCATTGCTCCGTCAATTCTTGGTTTTGAGCTTTCGTCTGGGCCCAACGTAGGAGAGAATCTGAAACGGACGTAGCAGGCATGTGTGTGGTAATGGTCTTGACCTGGCGAAAAATGATCGCGCTCCTGATGATCTTGTTAGCTATTGGGCTCAGTAGTTGTGGGAACGATCGCGAGGTGCCGATTGTGCTGTTGGCGGATGAGCTAACTGACAGCGTTAGTAATCCTCTGGCTGGGGCGATCGCTGAAACATCTCCGCCTGAGCGAATTCAGCAGCTCAAACCCTATCTCGACGTCTATGAGCCTCAGGTTCGCATTGCGACGCCTCAGAATAATCAGACAATTGATAGCACCACAGTTGAAATCAACCTGCAAGTGAGAAATCTGCCTATATATAAAGATCCGCTTTTAGGCCTTGGCCCGCACCTGCATTTGTTTTTGGACAATCAGCCTCATCAAGCGGTTTATGATGCCGACGCACCCATCGTTCTGGAAAATTTAGCCCCCGGCACGCACATTCTGCGCTTACTGGCGGTGCGTCCATGGGGAGAAAGCTTCAAAAATGAAGGCGCTTATGATCAAATTACCTTTGATGTTTTTGTCGATTCTCCAGAAAACGGCCCTGATGATAGTCAGCCGCTGTTGACCTATAACCAGCCGCAGGCCGCTTATGGCGCTGAGCCAATTTTGCTCGATTTTTACCTCAGCAATGCACCATTACACCTTGTTGCCCAGGCCGATGAAACGATTAGCGATTGGCGTCTTCGCTGCACTATAAACGGAGAAGCATTTGTCTTTGATCGTTGGCAACCGATTTATTTGCAAGGCTTCCGCCCTGGCACAAACTGGCTCAAGCTGGAGCTGATTGACGAAAACAGCAACTTGATTGATGGCGCACTCAACACCATTGTTCGGGTAATCGACTATCAGCCAGGAGGCAATGACGGCTTATCGCGATTAGTGCGTAGTGAAATTTCGCTAGAACAGGCCAAAGTACTGGTTGATCCTGATTATGAGCCGCCGACATTGACGATTGAAGAGCCTGCCGAAGTTCAAACCGAGTTAACTGAAAAGGCTGAAAATACCGCCAGCAAAGACGCCGATTCTCTTCCTGTACCGCCCGCTTCTGCCGCACCAGCAACAGCTACACCATCGACAGCATCGGAGCAAGTTTCTGATCAAGCTTCGACCACTGAGCCTACTTCTGCAACAAAGGATGAAGAAGTTCAAGCAAAATCGGCCTCGGATCAACAATCTGATGTGAGCGGCAAGATGCCTGAAATGGGGTCAGCAGAAGCAGAGACCAGCAGTCCCACAAGTTCATCGAACCTATCAACTCCGGAGATGTCTGAGGCAGATATGTTGCTAGACGCAGTTCAAGGAAAATCAGCGACAGAGGCGACTAAAGCGCATGAAAAGACAGATGATCAAGCCATACCAGGAGACTCGGTTGAATCTGCTCTTGATAATGTAACGATCGCGCCTGATGAGGACGCCACGAATATTCCCAACTCATCCGATAGTCCGCCAGCAGCAGCTTTAGACGATGCTGCCGGCAGGCCAGTCGATCAGCTGACTGAAGATTTACCATCTGATGAAACTACTGACACTGCACCTGCAGATAAGACGATTTTAGGTGGGCCAACTCAGTCGGAGACCTTGGAGCCAGAGTCAGAAGAAAACGACACTGAAGCAGTTGATGAAGATGTCATAGAAGTTCCCAACGACGTCAATGAGCCTGAGGGTGATAGTATCCCTAAGACTAATTTGAAGACTCTGGAAGACAATGCTGATGTGATCTAGTTCTGGTTGCGTAAGTTAGCTGGCGATCGCAGTTGCTACTTTTCTTGGCCGACTTTGCTGACTCGTTCGCTGCTGCTTGACGTAAACTAAGCAGCGCTGTCAACTTCGATTTCTGCCGTGTAGCAAGTCCAATCGGAACGCGAAAGGGTTTTGCCGCAGACGACTGGCTGATGATCGCCCTGATAGGCTACATAGTTAAAGACCAGCAGCGGCATGCCTAAAGGAACTGCTAAATATTCGCTCAATTCATAGGTGGCGGGCGTACCTTCTAAGTTGACTTTCGCGGCCTTAAGGACAATCCCGCCGTTGACTAAAGCGCTATAAGTAAATTCCTGCTGTAAGCCTTCTGTCATTGATGCTGCAAGTGCTTGGGGATAGTAAGAAACGTCAAGGGCAATTGGAGTATTGTTGGCGTAATAAATTTTTTCTTGCCAATAAACTTCAGTTCGGCGATCGCGAATTTGTAGCTGCCTTGCCACTTCGCTTGTGGGCGAGAGAAGCTGAAAGCGCAGCGACTGAACTCGTCCTTCGTAGCCTTGCTGTCGTAGTCTGGCGTCAAAATGCATAAGCGGATTTGACATAGAAAAGCTGATTTTGTGCTGTTCGGTGACGAAAATGCCCCTGCCCTGCTGAGTGGTAACCAATCCTTGTTGGGTCAGATTTGCGATCGCCTTGCGAATTGTTGTTCGACTAACACCAAAAATTTCACCTAAGTCAAACTCGCTGGGGAGTCGTTCTCCGGGTTCATAGTGACCAGCTTCAATTTGCGCCTTCAATTTTTCCGAAATCACAACATGTAGAGGCTGTTTATCGGCAGCTTGTTCACTAGGAACCATAGAATTGATTATCATTCATTGACCGTCCTTGACAGCTTATCGAAGAGAGGGCGACCCAGCGGTAAAAATACCCCTATCTCCTCAAGACACATCATCAATATAAAGCCAGCATTATTTGGGAGTAGCCATAATCGTGCTTTAGCTTTTCTGGCTACTGCCGCTGTCGTTGCCGTACTGCTTGCCGAAAACCCAACACGACTAAAATATTGGAAATTGTTAGGAACAGCTCTGCTGAACCGTGCAGCCAATCCACATTCGCTAACTCGGCTCCATAAACTTTCTGAGCGTAGATGCCAGCTGGAATCGTCACTGCGACAAAAATTAGCAGCACATAAAAGCCAATCAGCGCTAAACGTGGCGTTTGACCAGAGCGCGTCAAAAAGAATAAAAATCCTAAATAAGGAAATAGGGAAACGGCAAACAAATTTTGCTTATCTAGCAAGTTTTCCATTGCGGCTTAAAGTCTGGGATTCAGCGGACAGAATTCGAACTGCAAAGTAAGAGATGCGGAAAAGCAGCGTTTTCGCTGTCCATCTACGATATGGGGTGAAGTACTGCGTCCATAATTGATTGCATCGAATCATAAAACTATTTGCCTGCTTTGCTCCCTTTATGTGTAATTTCTACAGGGCCATCCTATGTGTGCCAGTCTGTTGATCTTCAATTTAATGCTGGCATTGAGGCTGCGAGCTGAACGGAATGCTAAGCATTGCTGAAGTGAACACGCCAACTTTTCAAAGACCAGGATACGCTCGCATCAGCTTGACGCATTTGTAAACTCAAGCCCTGTTGATAAGCCATTACTTGCACTCTCACGGATAATCAGTCTCTTGAGCCGTATCTTTTGGCAGCTTTGCCTGTCGCCAAATCCACCAGGCAGCGAGGCAAACTGTGCAGTTTCCGACTACGGTCATGGCTGCCTGCAGGGTGACGAGCCAGGATAGTGCCATTGCGTTGTCGAAAAAATGCCAGGTACAGGCACACATCGCACTTACCAGCGCTGGCAGCATAGCAAAAGAAAGCGATCGCCAGGCTAACCAACCGGTGACCTGGGCAAACAGCCAGATAAACCAAATGGCGCTGATCCACTCAATCACGCTGGTGATATGGACAATCCAAGTAGGAACTGAAAGAGCGTGCATAGTTAGCAGAGCAAGAGTGATTAAAAGAAGACAGTTCGGGTATTTTTTCTGGCCACTTTAATGGTCAATTGCTGGCACGCGCTAAACGGCGGCAGGTGCGGCTGGCACCGGCGCCGGCTCGTAGAGATATTCGAACCAGTTGCCGTCAAGGTCTTTACCGTAAAACGAGGCAGTGCCGTCCCGATGCTCATGGATTGGAGTGACAAACACGCCATCAGCTTTGAGACGATCGTAAGCAGTATCAACTTCGGCGCGATCGCTAAACACAAAACCGAAGTGTGGCCCCGCCTGGTCATAATTGGGACTCAGCAGTGCTAGACCATCGTCTCCGGCTTTGAGATAGGCCCAATCTGTGTCGTGCCAAATTAGATCCATGCCCAGCTTTTGATAAAACGTGACGGCTTGGTCAATATCTTGTACGCAGATGGCTACATGGCCGAGACGTTGAGGTTTCATGGAAAAAAAAGAGTGAAGGTTTGTCTTTATTTTAATTGAGATATTCAGGGGTTATTAGCAATCGCTACTCGAGCTATGCGCAAGAAAACACTTGCTATGCTGCTGCTGGCGATACTTGCCTAGAAGCAGCATTTTCGCGCCTGTCCTCGAAAGCCTCAGACAGCTAGAAAGCTTCCAGGTGTGGCGTACTGTTGAACTGTTTTATCTGCCATAGATCACTGATATAACGAGTCATCCCAGTCTGCTCCCAGCGATCGCGATCTAGCCAGAACTCAAACAGAGCTGTGTTAGGCATAGCAATTTGCCAAGTGCGATTGCCTCCCAGTAGACAAGCAATCAAATGCTCCAAAATCCAGTGATGGGACATCACCCAAATCGCGTCGCCATTTTGGTGGTTTCGCAGCAGGCTTTGGATGAAAGACTGGGCCCGCTGTTGTCCTTGCTGGGGCGTCTCGGCGTCGGGGATAGGCACCCAATCATCGCTGGTTATCAACTGGTGACAAAGGTCCGGGTAGCGCTGCTGGGCTTCCGCCCAGGTGAGCCCAGCCAAAATGCCGGCGTTAAATTCTTGCAGGAACGAACAAACTTGAAACTTGGGAGCGTCCTGTAACCCCTCCGCCCGTAGATGGAGCTGATTTAGCCAGACGCGATCGCTTTGGCAAAATTCGGAATCTGGCTGTAGGGGCGGTACAAGCTGCCACAACCAAGGCTGCATCACATCGCTCAAAGTCTCCAGCGCGCGCCGCAGCGGACTGCAGTAAATGTGGGTAGGCGCCCAAGAGTAGGCCTGTAGCCAGGCGGCCAGTTGATGACACTGCTGGTGTCCCTGAGCAGTTAGTGGAGAGTCGTCCTGCCCAGTGAGGCGGCGATCGCGGTTGCTAATGGATTCACCGTGACGTATCAATAGCAGCTTTAGCATAGAAGAGCTTGGCTTATAGAAACTAAACTGGCCGTCATTATTCGGCTATATAATGCTTGATACGCAGGGATTTTAGCCCTTTGTAACTCGAAAAGAAACAGAGGCATTGGCAATTTTGAATCTTGCGCCTCGACGCTAACCGCCGAAGGGGGCATTCATTTTTAGAGAACTTTGCTAAAGCAGACAAGTGCCGATATTTATGAGCAAGAGCAGGATTTTGAGATAAGGTTTGGCGTAGATCATCAGCACTAGATCCTGCAATGCTAACTGGTAACCACACTGATGACTCGTTCGATGTTTCTCGGCGCTAGGGCGTGTCATCAATTCATGCTAGAAACCCTTTGGAATAAGCATTATTGCGCCCGTCTTAACCTTCATAAGCCAGGGGCAGTGATTCTGGCTTATGAAGCATCGGAGCGCTAAATGATGACAGTCTCTAGCCTGAACAAAAATAAGCTGCAGCCAAGCGATCGCGCCTTCCACGACTGGTATCGATTTGTGCTGTCCTATCCGCCGCACTTGGTCCGCCATTACTTCGACCAGTTTGGCTTGATGGAGGATGCAACGGTGCTTGATCCCTTTTGTGGCACGGGCACCACTATTGTTGAGGCTAAGAAAAAGGGCTTAGCTGCCGTTGGCGTTGAAGCTATTCCTATGTCGCACTTTGCCTGTAGCACCAAAGTGCATTGGAACATTGATCTCGACAGTTTAGCGATCGCTTTGCAGCAGGTTATGGCGCTGGCGCAGCCGCAAATGTCCGCAACGCCACTGCTGCAGTTATCCCCAGAGCAGCAGGCTATTTTGGTGAAAAATTCTATTTGCGATCGCCCACTGCATCAGTGTTTGGTGCTAAAAAACGCGATCTCCACGGTGCTACATCAGCCGATTCGTAATCTATTTAATTTAGCGCTGGCCTATGTGACCGTACACGCTGCCAGCAATCTCAAATTTGGGCCGGAGGTGGGCATTCGGCGACGCAAACGCTGGGAGGCTCCGGTGCTGTCGAGCTGGCAGGCGAAAGTGGAGCAAATGGCGCAGGATATTGCCGATTATTCCACTCTGGCGGCGACACCGGCCCACTGTTATCGGGGCGATGCCCGCCGACTGCGATCGCTCCTGCCGCCTCAATCAATTGATGCCGTTATTACCTCGCCCCCTTACCCCAACGAAAAAGACTACACTCGCACTACTCGTTTAGAATCAGTGCTGCTTGGCTTTTTAAGCAATAAGCAAGAGCTGCGCGATTTTAAGCAGTCGCTGATTCGCTCTAACACGCGCAATGTTTACAAAGTCGATGATGATGATTTGGTGCTGCGATCGCAGAGTCAAGTGAAGGTCCTTGCCGAAGCGATCGAAACGCGCCGCCTTGCCTTGGCCAAAACCTCGGGGTTTGAGCGCCTTTATCATCGAGTAACGAGTCTCTACTTTGGCGGCATGAAGCGGCATTTTCAAACGCTGCAGCCAGCTTTGAAGCCCGGCGCCCAGCTTGCCTATGTCGTTGGCGATCAGGCTTCGTTCTTTCAAATCATGATCCGCACCGGGGAATTGCTAGAGGAAATTGCGGCTGAGGTGGGCTACAAAGTCCAAGGAAGGGACCTTTTCCGGACTCGCATCGCTACCGCCACCGGCGCCCAACTGCGCGAGGAAGTTGTACTCCTGGAGTGGCCCGGAAAATCGTCTGGTGGGCAGTATTTTGTGTAACTTGTGGCAGCGTCGCCCCGCTCTGTCAATGAATTTTCCAAGCTGTTTCAGCACATCAGCTAATATCGCTCACTGTGAATCACCGGTTCGCGCAGAACTTCTTCTTGTCGACCTGAATCACTCAATCGCACAACCACTAGGCTGCTGGCGTCAAGGCGATATTCAAAATTATCGTTGCCAATGATGTAGCCGGTATCGAGAGCCTCAACATCCTCTGCTTGGATGACCTGTTCAGTGCCCGCTTCTTGAGAAAGATAGATGCGTCGACTCCTTACTTTGCAGATGTAGATAGAGTTGCTGGCGGTTACAAAATGAGCCTCGACGGCTCTAGTGCTGCCACAGGTGTCAGTGAGCGATCGCTGCAAGGCTTCGCTGGTGCCCTGATTGACCGACGCGGCGGTGGCTGGCTGGCTGGCAACAGGTTCTAGCGGTGGAATGTCCAGCAAATCACCGCGAATCCAGCCGGCGGTATTATCGCTTTGAAAGGTGACGCGATGCCAGGTGTAGCCATCTGTTCCAGGCTCGGAATGGCCCAAAATGACAGTCTCACCCACCTGACCGTAGCCCACCGGTTCACTGGCAGATGAGGGCTGCGATCGCACATTGATTTGGGCCTGCGGATCTGCCGCAACTAGCTCAGCAATTTGTTCGGCAACAGTACTTGTATCCAAAGTACTGGTATCTAAATCTGTCGAGGCCGGAACAGTCCCATTAATCAAGCGCTTTGACGTGATAAGGCCCTCAGCCTCCGCAGTATTTGCTGCCTCCGAAGTGGAAGCGGCAGTCGCTGTGGCTTTTGGGGAACGGGTCGAAGCAGATTTGGGCAATCGACGGCAGGTACCCATGATAATCAGCAGTGACAGACAAGATATGCTGCCTATGACGATGTGCGATCGCATTCAGCCATCCCCTTTTGGTTCCCACAATTGGTACCCCCAACCCCAGCCCACCAGCGGGATTATGGCGCATCAGTCCTCAAAATGTATCCCATCTGATCAATTGTGAGCGGGGTTTCTGGAAAATCTTTCGCGGTCAGTTGCCGAACCAGAGTAACGGTGGAAAATGCATCGTCAATGTAGGGCACTCCATTGCGATCGAGGGCGGCGGGAATCACCCGCCCTTGCACAAAATCGCCCGCTTCGTTCAAATCTACTTGGAGAATCATCGATAGTCCTAGCGGCCCAGCCGTAGACAAGGTGCGATAGCCCAAAAAGTTGCCCAAAGAATAGGCAATTAGCTTATTTTGGTACAGCTCTACAGCGCGAGGCACATGCGGTCCATGTCCCAACACTAGGTCGGCCCCAGCATCAATCATCGCGTGGGAAAACTGCACCATATTGCCGCGATTCTCCGAGAAGAAATACTCCGTCTGATTGCGCACTCGCAAAGCGTCAGTGCCTTCTGCTCCCGCATGCACGGAGATCACGACCATATCCGCAGCGGCTTGTGCCTGCTGGACTAGCGCCGTTGCCGCCGCCAAATTATTCATGTCGTTGTGGTCTGGCCAATAGCTAAAACCAATAAAAGCGACCTGATAGCCGTTGGCATCGACCGTCACAATCTGTTCTTTGCGGCCCACGGCCTGCATGCCGGACTGTTGAATATTGGCAATGGTGTCGTCAAATCCTGCATCGCCAAAGTCGAAGGAGTGGTTGTTCGCAACACTCAGCACATCAAAACCGGCTGACTTGAGCACATCCGTCCAGTTGGGGGGAGTGCGAAAAGCAAACGTCATGCCCTGGCCGACATTTTTAGCCGTGTAGGGATAATTCGTTAGGGTGCTTTCAAAATTGCCGAAGACAATATCGACCTCTCCCATAAACATTTTGACGCTGTTGAACAAGTAGTTCGGGTCTTTGGGTAGGCGATAGTTAGGAAAGTCGGTGCCGGGAATTATGTCACCCATTGCTTTGATCTGCACCGCAACTTGAGGCGCTGGGGGTGACAGAGAACTGGCAGCAACCGTTAAGCCGTCCACAGCAGTGATGGGTTCAACCCAAGAGTCGTTCGCCGGAGGTGGCGCAGCCGAAGGTGCGGTCTCACCGGCAACGTTAGCGGCAGTTGCCAAAGGTGCGATCGCCGCTGGATCAATAGTGGGCTCAAGGAAAGTAGAAGGCACCGTTGAATTGCGCGACGACGTTGTGACAGTGCTCAGTGCCGATTGCCCCCAGTTCCAGATTCCAGCAGCTAAGAACCCTAACGCAAAACTGGCGCCAATCAGCCCAATTACGCTAATAATTAGTCGACCTGGGCGCACCCGACTGCTCGACTTTTTGATTCTGGGGACTGCCGCCTGTGGAACCATACCGGCGTCTGAGAAAGGATTAACGGCGGTAGATGATCGCGCTGCCAAAGGAAACGGGTGCAAAGGGGCGGTTGAGGATGAAGCTTGCTCAATCAGCCTATGATGAATTAAACGGGGTGCTGCACCTGGTTCATCGACATATACATGAATATCCCAATACTCCTGCTCTGACAGCGATCGCAGCGCCTGCTCTAGCTGCGGCAAGAGTATGCCAATCGAACTTAGGTGCACGGCTGGCAGATAAATATGCAAGCGCGGCGACTGACCTTTAACCCACAACGGCGGATTGAGGGCGATCGCGATATTGAGATAGTGAGTGATAACCGGACAATCTGGCCACTCTAACCCTGTGGCTGCCGAAGATGGGGAAACAGGCACCGTGCAACCTTTGATGAGAGACGAATATCTCCAGGATCAATGCCGCCAAGGCCTAGGACAAGTCCCTGAAGCGATCCCGGTGACTAAATAAGCCCCTGTGACGATAGCAAAAATTTTCCGAGCTGAACTACATTAATGACAATAAATGTGATTAAAAAGATTGTGACGACCACATTAAAAGCGTTGCGTAAGAAATTAACCATTTGCTTTGTCTAACTGAGCCACCGTGCTGCCGCCCCCGCTTAATAGAGAAAATCTCTTCGGACAGTCTATCCCTGTGATTTAGCAGTACAGCGTTAACGCATCATATTGTGGCGGTTAAATGCGGTCTAGCACGCCCCCTTCATATATTTAATAGCTTTGGTTAACATCCCATCATGAGAGTGAGTGAGTATAAAGGGGGGCTAGAGCGTAGAAATGATGGGTGTGGAGATGATAATGGTCCAAAGCTCGCTGAGGGAAAGATTCAGCCAGTCGGAAATGTCTCTCGCAAGTTCGCTCAAAATATTGATTATCAAAACTGTCGCGAGTCTCGCTAAAGTGGCTAGGAGGACTAGCAGCCATTTTCTTAACTGATCGCGATCGCTGTTCTTTGGCCTCCTGATTATGAATGGTTGCTAATTCAGTCGGCTTGATGAGATTGGCCACTGCTAGGCTGAATTCATCGTTGCTTAAGCTGAATTTGTATGCATCACGTTTCCATTCGCACCGCTGATATTCATCGGGCGATCGCGTTCTATTCGCTTCTGGGCTTTGAGATGGAAACGCAGTTTACAGCGGGCATCACCTTGGCCTGCTGGATGACAGGTTTGCAGGGACGGATTGAGCTGCTGCAAATTCCAGAACCTGATCCAACCGCTGATTGCTTTTATGATGAGCACTACACAGGGTATTACCATTTATCGTTTGACTTGACAGAAGTCGTTGATAGTTTGCCAGAATGGTTAGAATCACTAGAAATGCGATTTGCTGATGCCAATCAACAGCATGCCAATGGGATTGCCTCGCTCAAGGTGTTGCTGCCCCCCCAGCAGCAAATGATTGGCGCTCAAGTTTATGAAGTGGCGTTTATTGCCGACGCCGATGGCTTGCCACTGGAGTTTTTGCGGATGATGAAGGATGAGCAATAACGGGGCGAAAACGTTTGAGAACAATTGGGCTTACCTCAAGACTGAATTACGCTGGCTAGACCGCATGCTGATGATGGCTGTGGCCCGCAAGCGACAAAATGATAAGACAGTGCAACGGGCGGGCAATTCGACTGCCGATCAGGTGACTAGCCATTGGTGGAAAGGGATTATTACCGTCAATCGCGGCATTGACGATCGCGAAGGGCCGCCCCCCAAACGTCAGGCTCCAACGGCGATTACTACCGTTACCTATAGTCAGCAGTTGCAAACGCGGGTTCTGGCCTGTCAGCAGGCGGGCATTGTTCTGGCACTGCCACTATTGTGTGAGCAGCTTCAGCTCTCGGAAGTTGAAAAAAACATTTTGCTGATGGCGATCGCCCCAGAAATCAACCGCCGCTATGGTCGTCTATATGACTATCTACAAGAAGAGGAGGGCGCTTTAGCCGATCTGCCCACCGTAGATTTGTGCCTACGACTGCTTTGCCGCAATGACCAAGAATGGCAGCAGGCACGCGCCCGACTCACGGCCCCCCATTCTTTGGCGAATTTGGGCCTATTGGAATGGATTGGTGATGAAGACGGCACTTTGCTGAGTCAGCAGGCGCGCGTCAGTGACGCGCTGTCTAATTTTTTGCTGGCCGACAGCCCGACGGCGGCAGAGCTGGAGACTCTGTTGTCGGGCGCTTCACTAGCGGATGACAACGCAACGTCTACTGTGTCATCAGCGGCGGTCATCTCTGTCTCACAGCAATCCAACCCCGTATTGTTATCTCCTCCAGCCGTGCCAGAGGCGTCGCCATCAGTGGGGACTGAGCAGAGCACCATGATCGCTCCCATTTGGGACGATTTGGTATTGTCCAAAAAACTGATTCGACAACTGCAGTATCTCAGTCGTCAGGCCCGAGCCCGGCAATCGCAGCCTCAGCTGACAGGACTGATGGTGCTAATGTGCGGTGCTGCCGGCACGGGGAAGACTTTTGCCGCTTCAGTGATCGCCAATGAATTAGGAGTGCCTTTGGCCTGCGTCGATCTCCAAGCTCTGGATCTTGAAGATTATCCACGTGTCTTGACTGACGCGCCCACTGAGACTTCTAGTCTACTGCTGGTCAAGCATGGTGAGCAGTGGTTTGGCCGCAAGTCTCAGGTCGAGCAGTCATGGCTGCATCAGTGGTGGCAGTGGCGGCAGCAGTTTGGTCTCACGCTGGTGACCGTGGCGACCGCTGAGCAAATTCGCCCCCGCTGGCGACAACAATTTGATGTCACATTGACCTTACCGCGACCGCAAACGCCGGCTCGCCAGCAGTTGTGGGATCAGGCGTTTGCCGCTGATATCAAAACTCATAAGCTGGACTGGTTAGCGATCGCCCGACAGCTACCGCTGACCGGCGGCGACATTCAAACTCTTGCTCAAACCATTGAACTCGATTTGCGATCGCGAAAACGCACAACGATAACGCTATCGGCCTTGCGTGACGCGCTGCAGCTACACCATCCTGATTTGTCGCTCAAGGATGTTGCTCAAACTCAGCAGTAAGCGGCCCTGTGAGTAAAAGCTGGATCAAGGAGCTAGCTGCGCTGGACTGAAAAATTAGTTTCCAAGTCTGGAATAAATGAATTTTAAGGTCTCAGTTTTGAGTTTTGAGCTGTTTGCCTGTCGGTGAGTTCACAACATTAGAGCAATCCTCTAATGACTTCCCGCGACTCCGTTAATGCTCAAGCAGGAACTACGCTTGTATGGCCGGCTGTTGGACACAGCCAATTCTTGCATCAGTTTTTTAAGACACAATTACAGATTTCCTACCCAGTCGCCTTGCCACCCTGCTACCTTCAATACATTTAGCTTTAGAAACGAAAACAGGCATTAGAGCATGTACAAAAATGCTGAAGATTGCGAATAGTTTCTGGCAATCGCACTTATCGTGATCCCATTGGTCACGGAGCGATCGCACATGGTTCTTTCAGCATCAGTGGTGGATTGGGCAGCGCTGCAAAACGGTTCCGATATTCGAGGAGTCGCGTTAACCGGAGTGCCCGACGAACCGGTGAATTTGACACCAGCAGTGGCGAAGACTTTGGGGCAGGCTTTTGCCACCTGGCTCGGTACTGAACTGAAACAATCAATCGCCAACTGCACCATTGCGATTGGCCGCGATAGTCGCCTTTCAGGGCCCAAACTGATGGCTGCCGTCATCGAAGGCATGGCGTCATTAGGCGCAACCGTTTACGACGTCGGCATGGCCTCAACGCCGGCCATGTTTATGAGCACGGTGCTGCCAGAATTTCGCTGCGATGGAGCCATTATGCTGACCGCTAGTCATTTGCCGTTCAATCGCAACGGGCTAAAGTTTTTTACCCGTCAGGGTGGACTGGGTAAACCCGACATTAAGCAAATTCTCGACCTAGCAGCAGCAAAAGACTTTATAACTACTCAACCAGCAGGGGCGATTGTCCAGCAAGATTTAATTTCAGCCTATGCGGCGGAGCTAGTGCGACAAATTCGCCAAGCGGTAAACCATCCGGAGCACTACAACGAGCCGCTGCGGGGACTCAAAATTGCGGTCGATGCCGGCAATGGCGCGGGCGGCTTTTATGCTAGTCAGGTACTGCAGCCATTGGGAGCCGACACGAGCGGCAGTCAGTTTTTGGAGCCTGACGGTACTTTTCCTAACCATGTGCCCAATCCGGAAAACGAAGCGGCCATGGCTGCCATCTGCCTCGCTGTAGTTGAGCATCGGGCTGACTTTGGCATCATTTTTGACACTGATGTTGATCGTGGCGCTGCGGTTGATCATCAGGGGCGGGAACTCAATCGCAATCGCCTCATTGCCCTGATTGCCGCGATTGTTTTGAGAGAGCACCCTGGTTCCGCAATTGTGACGGACTCAATCACTTCTGACGGCCTGACCCAGTTCATTGAAGGAGAATTGGGCGGTATTCATCATCGCTTTCGGCGTGGTTACAAAAACGTGATTAATGAAGCCGTGCGACTGAATGAAACCGGGCAGGCGGCTTGGTTAGCGATTGAAACCTCTGGCCATGCGGCCATGAAGGAAAACTATTTCTTAGATGATGGCGCCTATTTGGTGAGCAAATTGTTAGCGGAGTTGGCCAAAGCGCGGCTGAACGGCCAGCGGTTAATTGACCTGATTAAACCGCTTCAGGAACCGACGGACAGCCAAGAATTTCGCCTCAAAATTCAGGCGTCGGACTTTAAGGCTCACGGCAACGCAGTGATTGAGCAGTTGCAGGCGTTTGTCGCGACGCAGCCTGACTGGGAGGCTGTGCCCAAAAACTACGAAGGGGTACGAGTTGCTTGTAAGGCACCAGCGGAAAACGGCTGGTTTTTGCTGCGGCTGTCGCTACACGATCCGGTGCTGCCGCTCAATATTGAGTCAAATGTGCCTGGTGGCGTTGAGGCGATCGCAGCGCGTCTTGAGAGCTTTTTTACCAATATTGCTGACGTAGACTCCTCTGCCCTAAGCATCAATTAGTCAGCCTTAGAACACTCTACCTGCCTACTTTGAACCGCTAGGCGCGGCTCTATCATCGGTGTTTAATCAATGAGCGGCAAGCATGCCATGTTTACCGGGCTATTACCGTCGTTGAGTACAGATATCGTGCCCACAAGCGAAGCTGACATGCACTTAAGCAACAGCGTTAACGTAGGCCACCTCCGGACAAGAGCATGAAACCATGACTTAATCGACCGCGAAAGACAGGAAATCTTGTCATTAAAAGGGGCGTCTTGCCGATATTTATTTTGATAACTAGACAATCGTGATTTCTAACGGCGATCGCATCCTGCTTACGACAGATATTATTCTCAATATATGGAGCTGAATTTAGGAAAGGGAAAGCTGGATATTGAGACAAAAGGCGATGGCACTGAAGATGCAGAAATCGCCGGAACCAACTGGATTAATGCTCTTAAATTTATTGACGCATAACCAGTACAGGACAATGAGCAAACCGCACAACTCTTTCTGCTACTGAGCCTAAGAAAAAGCGAGAAATTCCAGTTTTACCACTGGAAGAAATGACGATTAAGTCAATAGAATTCTGCTCAGCATAGTCAATAATTTCAGAACTTGGATTGCCAATCGCCACAGTAAACTTTACGGACTGATAAGCCTCTTCAGGGAAGCGCTGATAGAAGAGCTCAGTCACTTTTTTAATCCGAGTATCATCGTCAACTGTTTGCCAAATCACGCCTGGCTCAGTGGCTTCAAGCGGGGCTAGCACATTGACAACATGAAGCTTTTCTGGCGCTTCAACAAAATCTAAGGTGTCTTTGAGAGTCTGAATAGCTTCATTAGAAAAGTCCATGGGGACTAGAACATTTTCACTAGAAAACAGGGGCATAATGTGAACCTCTTATAACTATCTGGTACTTTGCTTGGGATATTTTTCGAGGCTTAATAACGGATCTTTAAAGACATCAATCAATTATCTAAACCTAAAGAAAAAAGAGCGATGCTAGCAACAGACTTGATAGATGCCTAGAGAATTGGCCAGTTTCCAATAGCTTACCAGGCGATCTGCGGCGCTAAATTGGAAAAAATAAGCCAGTGAAGAAAGTCGCTTTTTGGATTGCTCACTTATATATTGTGCCAGAATATTTATCAAATTTCTCTGACTTTTTAAGTCTTGTAAATTCTCGCTAGGATAATAATGATTCTTTAGACGATGACAGAAAATATCGTCTGCAATATCATTGATTTCACCAACGATTTATAAATAATTATGGTTGCTCAAATTCAAAAGCCTGATTACGAAACAAAAACTTTGGCGATCGCCAACGGCTTACTGATGGCGACTCGGGAAAAGAAAAACTTGTTTGCCCAGATGCGCGATCAAATGCGCTGGGATGACAAAATTATGGATATCGCCATGGCCCATCCTGGCCTCAAGGTGCAGCTTTTTCGCTTTATTGATGCGCTGCCGTCCCTACGCAGTAAGCCTGAAATCGCTCGCCATCTCCAGGAGTATCTGACGGCGGAAACAGTGGAGCTGCCGGGAGCCCTTAAGGGGCTGCTCAACTTTACTGACCCCGGTTCCATGCCTGGGCAGCTCGCCGCCACCACCGTTGCTCCAGCGGTCGAAACCCTTGCTTATCGCTACATTTCTGGCGAGAACATGGATAAGGCGATCAAAGCAATTGAGCGACTGCGTAACGATAAGCTCACCTTCACTATGGATTTGTTAGGAGAGGCAGTCATTACTGAGGCGGAAGCAGAAGCTTATCTTTATGGCTATCTCGACCTGATGACCCAGCTCTCCTCTGCGGCCCAAAAGTGGAAGACGATTCCCGCGATTGATCAGGCTGATGGCCAAGCCCTTTCCAAGGTGCAAGTCTCTGTCAAGCTGACGGCCTTCTATTCACAATTTGACCCACTGGATGCAGCAGGTAGCCGGCAGGCAGTGAGTCAGCATATTCGGACGCTGTTGCGGCGGGCTGCCGAGCTGGGGGTAATGGTGCACTTCGATATGGAGCAGTACACCTATAAGGATTTGACCCTGGAAATTCTAAAAGACCTGCTGATGGAAGATGAGTTCCGCGATCGCGATGATATTGGCGTTACCCAACAGGCTTATTTGCGAGATAGCTATGAGGATTTGGCGGGATTAGTGGCCTGGGCCAAGCGGCGCGGCACCCCTGTCACTGTGCGCCTAGTGAAGGGAGCTTATTGGGATCAGGAAACGATTACGGCTCGCCAGAACAATTGGCCTAGTCCGGTATATCGTCAGAAAGTTTCCACCGACGCTAACTTTGAGCGCATGACGCGGCTACTGTTGGAAAACCATGAGTATCTCTATGCTGCGATTGGTAGTCATAATGTGCGCTCTCAGGCCTACGCGATGGCGATCGCGGAAGAGCTGGATATTCCTAAGCGTCGGGTCGAGCTGCAGGTGCTTTACGGCATGGCAGATAAGCTGGCGAAAACGCTAGCTGATAAAGGTTATCGAGTGCGCGTTTACACGCCCTTTGGTGACCTAATTCCCGGCATGTCATATCTGATTCGACGCCTGCTGGAGAACACCGCGAACAGTTCTTTTCTGCGCCAAAATCAGGAAGATGCATCGATAGAACAGTTGCTGGTGGCGCCTGATTTTGCCCCTGAGGACAAAGCTGTGGCTGCTGGTGAGTCGGAAGATTTGGGCGACTGGGCGCCCCCATTTGTCAACGCCGCCGATACTGACTACGCGATCGCGGAACAACGCGATGTTGCTACCGAGGCAATGGCTCAAGTGCGACAGCAGCTGGGGCAAACCTATGGCCCCATCATCAATGGCGAGGCCGTTAGCACTGACGAGACTTTAGATTCAGTCAACCCTTCAAATTCCACTCAAATTGTGGGCAAGGTGGGGCTGACGAGTAAACGGCAGGCCGATGAAGCGATTGCAGTCGCCAAAGCCGCGTTTCCCGCTTGGGCAGCAACCTCGGCTGAAGAGCGCGCTGCTATCTTGCGCCGCGCCGCCACTTTGATGGAAGAGCGCCGTGCTGAACTCAATGCTTGGCTGGTGCTGGAGGTGGGTAAACCTTTGGGACAGGCCGATCCAGAAGTGTCGGAAGCGATTGACTTCTGCAACTTCTACGCTGACGAAATGGATCGCTTAGATCGCGGCTATAACTATGACTATCCTGGTGAAAACAATCGCTATCGCTATTTTCCACGGGGTCTTACCCTCGTAATCTCGCCTTGGAACTTCCCGCTAGCCATCACCACCGGCATGACCGTTGCCTCCCTGGTCACCGGCAACTGTACCCTGCTGAAGCCGGCTGAAAATTCATCGATAATTGCCGCTAAAATTGCCGAGATTCTTTACGAAGCGGGGATTCCCGACGGAGCGCTGCAGTTTCTACCGGCCATTGGCTCTACCACCGGGGCACACTTGGTCGAGCATCCTGACATTCACATGATTGCGTTTACGGGCTCACGAGCAGTTGGCTGCCAGATTTATGCCAAAGCGGCCCAGTGGCAACCAGGGCAAAAGCATTTGAAGCGAGTAGTTGCCGAAATGGGCGGCAAAAACGGCATCATTATTGACGAAAGCGCCGACTTGGATCAGGCGGTGCAGGGCGTGGTGTACTCGGCCTTTGGCTTTAGCGGTCAAAAATGCTCGGCCTGCTCTCGCGTAATTGTGGTGGAATCTATTTATGACACCTTCCTGCCGCGTTTGGTTGAAGCGACGCGATCGCTGCATGTTGGTGATGCGGCTGATGCCAGCACTAAAGTGGGTCCAGTAATCGATGCCAAAGCCCAGGAAAAAATCCAAGGCTACATTGCCACAGGAAAAGAGGAAGCGACCTTAGCACTTTCCTTGGCAGCCCCGGAAAATGGTTATTTCGTTGGCCCTACGGTCTTTACCGATGTGGCTGCCGATGCCAAGATTGCCCAAGAAGAAATTTTTGGCCCGGTACTGGCGGTGATTAAAGCCCAGGATTTTGACGAGGCCCTAGCGATCGCTAATAACACCGATTACGGTTTAACCGGCGGTCTCTATTCCCGCACGCCTTCCCACATCGAGCGGGTACAAACCGAGTTTGCTGTTGGCAACTTGTATATCAACCGCAGCATTACGGGAGCGATCGTCTCT
>JBCCJU010000001.1:0-100022 GCA_039027715.1 Cyanobacteria bacterium P01_C01_bin.120 | reverse complement strand
TCGTTTAGAATCGGCGACAGCACCTACTGCGCCGGCTACTGATGAACGATCGCACTGCTCTGCTGCGTCCAACGCAATCTGACGATCTCTCGTTTGTTTTAGAAGCGGAAGCCATGGCCCATGCGGCTGGGTATGTTCGGCGGTGGAACATGATCGCCACTCATTGACGGTTTCAATCAAGGCGCGCTTGCGCAGTATCCCCTTGTCCAGGAGCTTGACCAGCTTGTTTTTATCTCTTTCTTGTAATTGGTGACCAGCTCTAGTCCGCGCTCATAGAGTTCCTCAAACAGGTCCTGGCGAATGTAGCCGCGGTCGCCAAAGAGCTTGCCGATGAGCCCTTGCGTCATCTCCGGTACGGGCACGCGGTCATCCGTGTTCGCGGGAGTCAGCTTAAACGCCAACCGCTCACCGCGCTCGTTGATGACCAAATGAAGTTTGAAGCCAAAGCGCCAGCCCATCGAGTTCTCGCTCCAGCCCACTTGCTCTTGGTATACCTTTTGGGACTTGGCCCGACGAGGATGGCACACTTCGATCGGCGTTGAGTCGATGAAGGCGATGCCTGTCATTTCCCCTGTGCGGGGGTAGAGATAGCAGCACAGCAACATCAAGCACCACGGTCTAGAATACTACCCGGGTGTCTAACGGACGATGAGTATCTTATTTCGAGCCAATATCCTAGCTGTCCTGCAGTCGGGGTAGCGACGTGGCTTCGCAAGGCGAGGATTCAGCATATCGATAACGCGATGGCGGCGAAGATAATGCTTTGTATAGCCGCAGTCGTGCTGGCTGCAGGTTCAAAATCGAAAACAGTGTAGGCTCGACTCGCTGGAGCTGATAGCCGAGCTTTTGATAAAGCTGACGAGCGCGGGTGTTGTCGGTCATCACATGTAGCGACAGTTCTCGAAATCCCCAGCTCAGGGCTTGGCTCTCTGCGGCCTGCAGCAGCCGGCTGGCCACTCCTTGACGTCGATGGCTAGTCTTCACCGCCAGATTTGATAGATATAATTGATGCGATCGCTGAAAAGTCCACATGTTAGAGGGCCGCTGAGTAAGCTCGATGGTGCCCACAACGGCAGACTGATGGCCCTGTCGGTCCGGGACGATCGCGGCCAAACAGCAATAATGCTCGTGGCCAGCCCGGGCCCGCTGCTTTAAATCTTCATAAATGCTGAATCGAAATATTGGATATAGCCATCGCTGCCATCCTAAAGGAGGATAGAAGCTGCCAACCAGCACCTCAGCGATCGCTGATAAATCAGCCATCATGGCCGGCCGGACATGGCAAGAAACGGGTTCAAACTTAACGGGTCGAGACACTGAACGCTGTGATGGAGTGAGTAAAGGAATGTGCTTGTCGAATCAGGAATGGGCACTCTTAACACTGTAAGCCCCGCCCATAAACTTAACTCCCATATCCGGTTTAATCACCATATCCTAATGTTTTGTTTGTCAAAACCACTGAAGCAGAAACGGCAGCCGCCAGAAGCATTTTGGAGGCGCACTTTGCTCTGTAGAACTTAACTGATTAACAAGTCTACGAAGGACACAGGCCAGCACCTGAACCACAGTCCTTAAATTAACGAAGCTGCATCAACCGAATCAGGCTTCAGCAAAGTTCAGCTTTTGGCAGCGATTTCGCACTAGCGATAGCAAAAGCTGCAGCTTCCAAATTCAGGTACATCTAACCATTGCGAAATTGCAATGAAAGGGCAAGAGAACTGTTCGCTTTTAAGAGTTTGAGGACCTACTGTCTGCCTTTGGGTATCACTTATTCTGTAGCGCTGATTTCGCTCAACATTGTCTGAGCCTACTTAGAAGATAAACTGCAGAACTTTAATGCTGCCCCATGCTTCAAAAAGCAACATCGTCTCGCACTCGTCATCTGGGTCACCGTCTATTCATACAATTACGTATTTCGTATCGGGTATCTAGGGTTGTCTATAAAGTCGCGTCAAGAATTAGCTAATAAGCCCAAACTCCTGGTCGTTGATGACGAACCAGATAATCTTGATCTGCTATATCGCACCTTTTATCGACAGTTCAAGGTACTGCGGGCGGAGAGTGGCCATGCGGCGCTGGAGCTTTTGACCCGGCATCCGGATGTCGCCGTGATCATTTCTGATCAGCGTATGCCTGGAATGAGCGGCACTGAATTTTTGCGGCAGACGGCGGTTGAGCATCCCAATATCATGCGGATCATCTTGACCGGCTACACCGATGTGGAAGACCTGGTAGGAGCAATCAACCAAGGAAAGGTCTTTAAGTATGTTACGAAGCCTTGGGAAGCGACTGACCTGAAACAAGTCGTTGCCCAAGCCTTAGATGCCCATCAAATTTTGCGATCGCGTACTGAAGAGCTGCAGCGGGTAGTGCAACAAAAAACGTTGCTGAATGCGATGACTAACACGATTCGCAGTGCCGATACGGCTCAGGCCATGATGCAAACTGTGGTCGAGACGGTGGGAGAGCACATGGGAGCTCATATCTGCGTATTGCAGCCGCTCGGCGAGACCCAAGAGGCAGTCAGCCAAACCATTTACACAGTAGCTGATTTGACAACTTCCGTAGCCGAGCTTTTAGAGTGGCCACAGCCGCTGGCTTGGGAAGTCGACGAAATGACGGTCTTAAGTCTGATAGAAGGAGAGGATGATGGACCAGACTCCGACCTGCCTGCCAGATTCACTGACTTACAGCCTTTAGATATTCAATCCACCCTATTAGTGCCGCTCATTAGTAAGCAGCAGCCCCTAGCCATACTCGCTCTACATCGCTGTGGCGAGGCCCATACCTGGCTTAATGGTGACCAGCAGTTACTCTCGACTGTGGCCGATCAGGCTGCTCTAGCGCTGTCACAGGCGATTACCTACGAACAGGTACAGGCTTTGGCTCGTCGTGAACAGTTGCTGAATGTGGTAACCCAGGCAATCCGTTCTAGTTTGGAGCCCCAGGCGATTTTTGCCGCTATTACCCATGAGTTGGGGCAAGTCTTAGCGGTGGATAACTGTGTATTGTCGCTGTGGACAGCAGATGATGACTATATGCAATGTGTGGGGCTGTACGAAGCTCAATCAGTTGAGGAACAAGCTTCTGAGTCATTGACTTCAGCTCAGGGGTTACCGCGATCGCAAACACCTATCGGCAGCAATCCAGTGCTGCAGCAGCTGCTAGAGATTAAACAACCTATCCAAATTGATGATTTGAGCGAGCACCCTGAGTGGCATGTGCAGGATCAGCCACTGCGTTCTGGAGCGAGATCGCTATTAGTCGTGCCGTTAATTACCGAAGGTCAAATTATCGGCAGTATTTCCTTGCGCCATATCCATCAGCCACACTTCTGGCTACCGGGTGAAGTGGAATTAGCACAATCGGTTGCCATCCAGGCGGCGATCGCCGTGCAGCAATCTCGGCTATATCAAAAGACCCGGCAGCAAACCGAACAACTAATCGCGTTGGATCGCCAGAAAACCGAGTTTTTTCAAAATATTTCTCACGAATTCCGGACTCCGCTGACCCTCACATTGGGGCCGTTGGAAGCCGCTGTTGATGAAGGGCAAGGACTGGATTATGAAGCGTCTACAGTAGCGTTACGCAACGCCCGGCGCTTGCTGCGACTGGTTAATCAACTACTCGATTTGCAGCGGCTGGATGCCGGTCGCATGCAGCCAACCTTTCGACCCGTCAGCATTGATGCTTTTGTAAAAGATGTGGTGACGGCATTTCAGCCTTACTGCGAGCGGCAAGGCGTTAGGCTGATGACCGAGCTACAGCCCTGTCCTACCATATTTCTTGACCTAGAGAAGTTTGACAAAGTTCTCTACAATCTGCTGTCGAATGCGGTGAAATTCACCCCTGAGAAGGGCACCATCACCGTGGTGCTAGAGCCGGCAGACGACCAGTGTGTCATTAAGGTGACGGATACCGGCATTGGCATTCGAGAAGACCAACTACCTCATCTGTTTGAGCGATTTCGTCAGGCTGACGGCTCCGCTAACCGGCGTTATGAAGGCACTGGCCTGGGCCTATCGCTGGTCAAGGAGCTAGTGAAGCTGCATCACGGTGATATTCATGTGACCTCGACCTATGGACAAGGCACCACCTTTGCGATCGCTATCCCCACAGGACGTCACCATTTACCCGCGGACCAAATTATTGATCAGACTGCCGTCACCGAAAAGAGTCGAGCCAGAATCGAATTAGCCGATATTGTCACCACAGCCGGTGTATCGGTGGCAGCGGCCACCGCTGACTCTCAGCCTCCAGAAAGTGACAGCGGTGTACCCCACATTCTGGTAGTGGACGACAATAGCGATTTGCGGGATTATATTTCCAACGTCCTGCAGCGGCAAGACTATCAGGTACGCGCGGCCCACAATGGGCAAGTCGCTTTAGCAATGCTCGAAACTTTTGTGCCTAATCTCATCTTGACTGACTTGATGATGCCTGGAATGTCCGGCTTAGAGCTGTTGCAGCGAGTTCGCCAAGATGAGCGCCTCAGCAGCATTCCGGTCGTTTTGTTGACAGCCAAAGTAGACGACGAAACCCGTATTGAAGGGGTTGAGCAGGGGGCCGATGCCTATTTGGGCAAGCCCTTCAATGATCGTGAGCTATTGGCTGAAGTGCGCAATTTGCTAGCGCTTAAAGCCAATGAGCAAAAAGTTAAAGAACTCAATCAATATCTGACCGAATCAGTGCTGCGGCGGTTTTTGCCCGCCTCAATGGTCAAAAAAGCAGCGGCAGGCGATTTGCAACTGGTACTCCAGCCCGAACCCCGCCTGATTACAGTACTGTTTAGCGATATTGTCAGCTTTACCCCGCTATCGGATGAATTAGGCCCGCGCCGCTTAGCTCAGGTGCTCAATGAATATTTGAATGCCATGACCGAGGCTATCTTTGCGAGTGGTGGCACGGTTGATAAGTTTATGGGGGACGGCGTACTGGCCCTGTTTGGGGCGCCGGAAGATTTACCCCCCGAAGAGCAGGCCGAACGTGCGATCGCGGCAGTGCATCAGATGCATAGCACCCTCGGTACGCTGAATCAAAAGTGGCAACAACAGGGCATTCCTGAAATTCGAGTTCGCTATGGCGTTCATCAGGGCGATGCCGTGGTCGGCATGTTTGGGGGTAAGGTGCGCTCTGACTACACAGCAATTGGGCCCTGTGTGAATATCGCTTCCCGTTTGCAAGAAGTGGCTGACCCCAATGGCCTGCTGGTTTCATGGACCTTGGCTCAATATGTGCCGGAGGACAGTATGGTGGCCTGCTATCGGGCAAAGCTGCGTGGTTTGCAAACCCGCATTAAAGTGTGCAGCATTCAACTTTAGGAACTCGCGGGTGAAGTTTTTCCGCCATAGGTGATACCTGTGCCGTGCCCTTCCTCAGCAGAATTAGAGGGGAGCGCTATGCTGGGAAAGATGACTCAGCATCAAGGTTAAAAGTCAGGGTGAGCAGCGTAAATCGATTTCGCACGCCACGAACCGTTTGGTTCAACAGCGCGATCGCGGCTACTTTACTTCACACACTTTTGATTTGGTGGGGCCTGACCGCTTGGCGCCCTCGTCAGTTCTCCACGCCGCCAGCTCCCATCAGAATTATGGCGATTCCGGAAAATGCGGTTCCGGCCCCAGTCGCTACAGGACAACTCTCTGGAGAAGTGGCGGCAATGCCACAAAGTCCTGACGCCTTGCCCACTGCCGGCACTGCGCCTACGTCGGTGAGCACGCCGCCAGTAGCTCCCGGCGGTTCGCCGCCGACAGCGCCCTCATCAACGCCCCAGGCAGCCGCTCCCCCAGTGTCCACGCCACCGGTGGCGCCCGTCGACTCATCGGTGCCGCCGACCAACTCGCCGCCGACCAACTCATCCACGTCACCAGTGGCGCCCGTCGACTCACCGCCAACCAACTCACCGCCAACCAACTCACCGCCGACCAACTCACAAACACCACCGAGCAACTCGCCACCGAGCAACTCGTCGCCGCCAAACAATTCGCCGCCGCCAGGCAACTCGTCCACACCGGCTGACTCAACCACACCGCCAGGCAACTCATCTAACCCAGCCGCCGGCTCGCCTAACCCCATTCCGGGCTCTGAGTCAGCCGGTAGGATTCAATCTTCGTGGTCACTACGATCTGTGCCAGGCGGTGGCTCGGACATTCACGATGAAATACCGCGTCTGCCGGATGGTTGGCAAGCTGACATGGCCAATCTTTTGATGAATGCCGAATGCTCATCTGGTCTGGTGGCGCCAGGAACCTCGGTGAGTTTAACGCTGTGGCCGCTGGTGCAGGCGAACGGGCAGATTTCCGAATTTGCACCTTGGGACGAAGGTAATGCCGGGGTGCCCGAGGCGGTGATGCAGTGTGTGAAAGGATTGCGATCGCAAATGCGTCCCCTGATTCCAGCCCGAGATGGAGGAGAGGCGATTGCCTCTGATGAGGTGCTGTTAACGGTCGAGGTGAGAGGCGTTCAGTAAAGGCTGTCCTGTCAGTCGAGCAGAATGTCGCTTGCGGGCTAAAGCTGTACGTAGCGACCATCGGGCTGCAGTTGCCAACTGGCTCGCGTATTGGTAAGCAGAGTTTGCAACGTGGTATGTAGCTCTTGAACAAGGGCCGGTGAGTGAATCGGCACCATCACTTCAATGCGATCGTTGAGCCCGCGCGGTGTCCAGTCGGCGGTGCCAATCCAAGCCTCAGGCTGACCATCATTATGGCAATACAAAATGCGACTGTGTTCCACGTAGTTGCCCAGGTGGCTGATAACGCGGATGCGATCGCTGAGCCCCGGCACGCCAGGACGCAGGCGACAGATGCCTCGAACAATCAGATCAATTTTGACTCCGACGGCGGCGGCGGCATAGAGGGACGCAATCATATCTGGATCAGCAAGTAGATTGAGTTTGACAATTAAGTGAGCCGCTCGCCCTCGGCGGGCCTGCTCCGCCTCTCGCTGAATCAAGGCCTGTAGTCGAGTTTTGAGCTGGCCAGGAGCCACCATCAAAGTCTGATAGCCAACGGAGCGAGAGCAGCCGGTCAAAAAATTAAACAGATAGCTCAAATCGACACCGATATCAGGACGGCATGTTAGCAGGCCCAAATCTTCATACGCTTGGGGACGATTGAGCAAGTAATCCCCCGTGCCTAAATAAGCATATTGACGAATCTGTGGCCCTTCGCGGCGCACCACCAGCACCAGGTTGGTGTGGGTGCGAAAGCCAACCACGCCATAGACAACATGGGCACCGGCTTTTTCCAACTGCTTGGCCCAGTGAATATTAATCGCTTCATCTAATGGGGCCGTTAATTCCACTAAGACGACAACTTGCTTCCCCGCCTTAGCAGCCGTCATCAGCGATCGCACAATAGGCGCATCAACAGCAGTGCGATACAGCGTCATCTTCACGGCTAGGACTTGTTCATCTAAGGCAGCCTGGGCAACGAAGCGCTCAACGGTCTCGGTAAACGAATGATAGGGAAAATGCAGCAGCAGGTCTTGCTGAGCAATGATGTGAAACAAATCGGCGGTGGGTTCTGGGGAAAACCGGGTAAATGACAGCATGGATGGCATCGGCTGAGCGACCAGTGCCGCCGGCAAGGTGGATGACCGGACGGGAGGCTGTAGGTCAGCGCGGGGCAGGCGGCAGATTTCTTGCAAATCGCTGAGCCCCGGCCAACCCCGCAGTCGATAAACGTCGGCTGGCTGCAGGGTCAGTTGGCGGGCCAGATGCGATCGCATCCATGCCGGCATGGCCTGCACCACCTCCAGACGTACTGCCTGCTGCTGCTGCTGCCGCTGCTGCAAGCTTTCCTGAATCATGTCCATCAAGTTGGCGGTTTCCGAATCGAGAATGCCCAGGTCGGTGCTGCGGGTAACGCGGAAGGCGTAGCAGCCTCGCAGGCGATCGCGGGGAAACAAGGTCGGTAGATAAGCTATCATCACCTGCTCCAGAGGCACCGCTACCCATTCCTGCGGCATTGACACTGCCGTCTGAAAGATCAGAAAGCGGGGTAGCATACGGGGCAGTTTCGCCCAAGCGACTTTGGTTTTGCCATTGCGCTCTAACCAGATTGCCAAATTTAGGCTGAGGTTAGAAAAGTCAGGCATATTGGCATCGGGCGGTGTCACCAGCGCCTTCAGCACCGGCATTGCTTCGTCTTCAAAGCGGCGATAGCACTGCTGTCGTTGAGCGGCATTTAGGTCAGCATAGCTGTGCAAATGAATGCCCTCATAAGCCAGATGGGGCTGTAGGTTAAAAATGAAATGGGCCTGCTGACGAGCCACGAGCGATCGCAAATAAGCCTGCAGGCGAGTGAGTTGGTCAGCGCTTAGCGCGCTCGCCTCGCGGCCTGAGACGATGCCTTTCAGTACCGGTATTCGCACCATGAAATATTCATCTAGGGCGGCAGCGGCCTGCGCTAGTTTCGATAATCGCAGCAGCAGTGGTTGGTCAGGCTGAGCCGCATCGGCCAATAGCCGCCGATTGAAAGCACTCCAGCTCAGTTCGCGATCGAATAAATGCGCCCCGTGGCCGCTGGCTAACCGTTGATCAGGAGAAGGCAGTAGAGAAAACTGATTCAAAATACCGTCAAAACACCTCGTCTTCGCGACCAACCCACCATTTTCCCAGCTTCATCAAAGCCTGATGCAGTTCCGCTAACTCCTGGATGTAAGCGTCGGGCTCCATGTCAGCTTTGCGCTCCTGCAGCTTTTGCAGTCGCCACTGAATCAGCATCCAGGGCTGCGACAGACCATCCGTCTGCTCGATGTATTGGGCAATATCGTCACTATTCATCGCCACGGGGCTCTCCATGTAACCGACGTCATACAGCACTTCTTTGGCCTGCAAGATACACCAAATAACCTGAAAACGAAAGCTGGCAATTGCTCTTTGGGCACTGTTCACTCAACTTTCCGTATCTAAAATTAAGTCTAAATTCCTGTTCATCGTCTGTGACGGTCGTTCTAGGCAATCATCGATAGTCGTGTGAATCGTTGCCAGTCGCTCAAGCGCTGTCGCAGGGTTTCTCGATATTAAGGCGCCGTTTGTCGATGTTGATGAAGGTGGAAGTAGCCGCGTCTGGGTTCAAAGGCACAGAGGAATTTTTGAACGCATTCTGAGAAGCTGAAAGTGCCCCAGGCGCCTCTCCCTTAGCTTGGGTGGGTCGGTGCGGATTCTCCGCTCAATTTTCAAACCTATGTGCTGCCTGTGTTCAACACCTGGAATCAGCCTTTCTTAGCGGCCTTATAGCCTCTGAGTTTGTCAATGACACAGAGAAGCTATATTCACTTCTGGTGTATAGAGAGACAAAAAGGAAGGGCGTATCCTGCTGGATGAAACAGCGTAACCAGCGAAAGAATACACCATGAATTGGCAACAATTTTATTGCATTGCCCACCAGCGAGACAACAGAGAGCTTCAGCGATGTGCTGAGCGATCCGATTCGGCGCGGGGCGCGACAGATCATTGCTGCAGCGGTAGAGGCAGAATTGCAGGACTTTCTAGAGCAATATCGAGACCGCCGGGATGAGCAAGGCCGGCAGGTGGTGATACGCAACGGCTACTTGTTCGCATGCACAATTACGACCGGGGTAGGGGAGGTGGAGATTAAAGTGCCGAAGGTGCGAGACCGCAGTGGTAGTGGGATAAAGTTCACTTCCCAGTTGTTGCCACCGTACTTGAAACGCTCCCGCAGCGTGGAAGACCTGCTGCCGTGGTGTAACTCAAAGGGGTGTTTAGCGGCGACGTTAGCGAGGCGCTGTCGTCGCTGTTGGGAGGCAAGGCCAAGGGCCTCTCTCCAGCCACCATTAGTCGACTGAAGGCTAGTGGAGCGAGGAGCACCAGGATTGGTAACAGCGGTCATTTTGCCAGCAGCGCTACGTCTACATCTGGGCCGATGGGATCTACTTCAATATCCGCGCCGATAAGCGGCAGTGTATTTTGGTTGCTATCGGGGCCACGGACAAAGGGGACAAAGAACTGCTGGGCCTGGAGGCGGGGTATCGGAAATCGGAGTTGAGCTTGGAAAGCCTTACTGCTGCGACTCAAAGACCAAGGGCTCGCCCAAGCGCCTCAACTGGCGATTGGCGATAGCGCCTTGGGCTTCTGGAAAGCCTTGCCCCAGGTGTTTCCTATCACCAAGACACAGCACTGCTGGGTGCATAAGACCGCCAACGTGCTCAACAAACTTCCCAAACGTAAGCAACCGGGAGCCAAACGCGCGATTTGGAAGATTTATCGGGCGGAGAACAAAACAGAGGTCATCAAGCCTTTAATCGCTTTATGGCGACCTATCAGGCCAAGTATCCCAAGGCCACCCAGCGTCTCACTAAACACATACTCCTTCTTCAAGGAGAGGTGCCGCAGGCGGTGAGGTCATTACCACAGTGATGCGCGCCGCCCAGCCCAGCGAAAACTACAAAATTATTTGTTCAGAGCTAATATCTTTAGCCGCCAATCACCCACAGGGGTAATGCCGTAAAGACTAAGGAATATTGACATCCAAGCAATTTCTTTCGGAATTGTTGGCTCACTCATTGAATCAATCATCAAAGAGTTTTTAACAGTCTTTACCCCCATAGGAGTTTTCTATGACTGATCGTCGTCAGGAATCTTATGCTGTCCGCGTTGAGGCAGCTGAACTTGCTAGAAGTCGCCCGCACCCTCCCCATAAAGCCAATGGAGATGAGGAACGCTACGCTGGCGACAAATATTTTATGTCCTTCACCAAAGGGTTGCCCCATGACCCGGTAACGGGTTTGTTGGCAGAGGCTCAGGACTTTCTTGAGTTTCGTCGGGCAATTGACGAAGGGTTTATTGATCCGTTTTCCGAGCGCGTCCGTCACGGTGCCTTATTTGAAGTGAGCGGTGGCGCTGTCCAGCCGGTGGCGACCCCTGCTAATAACTTCCGACAGTGGGAAGCGCCCACTGCAGGCGTGGTATACGAACTGCAAGGACCCGACGCGCAGGCGGTGACGATGGCGCCTGCCCCCCCTCTTCTGAGTGCCGCAGGGATTGCTAATCCCGAGTTAATTCTTGAAATGGGCGAAGTTTATGAGTTGGCTATCCTTCGCGATCAGCCCTTCAACAGCTTTGAAGAGGGCCAGAACGATCCAGATATTTTGGCCTCAATCAATCGTCTGAATGCGCTGGAATATATTGCTAATTATACAGAGCAAAATGGCCGCCCAAGAATCCTGAATGACAGTAATCTCTACAGTGAGCAAACAGTCTTTCGCGGCTCTTCTCCTGGGGTTGAAGTGGGACCGTACTTGTCCCAGTTCTTATTAATTGGCAATGCCGATATCAACGGTAGTGGTGATATCGCCAATGGGCAGATTACCTATGGCGTTCTGAACATTGATCAGCGAGTGCCGATCGCAGAAACCAATACCGACTACATGATCACAATGCCTGAATATGTGGACGTCCAGCGGGGCTTGAGACCGTCCCAAGAGGTCTATGAGCCAGGCCCCAATGTTCCTCCTAATCGGCGATTTATTTCTACGCTTCGCGATTTGGCCACATATGTTCATTACGATGCCTTGTATGAGGCTTATCTCAATGCGGCCATCATTTTGCTAGGGATGGGAACACCTTTCGATACAGGATTTGACCACCTTTCCGGTGTTGGGGTGGCCGCTGGAAGTGCCACAACCCGTCGCAATGCTGGAGGATTTGCCCTCTATGGTGGGCCTCACATTCTGAACCTGGTGACAGAAGTAGCCACCCGAGGGCTCAAAGCAGTACGGTTCCAGAAGTTTAATAGCCATATCCGACTTCGTCCAGAGGCGCTGGCCGCTCGCCTAGAGTTGGTGCGATTAGTAGATGATGCAAACACTATCCCCGTAGACCAAGTGCCGCCAAATTTACTGCGTGATGTGCGGCTATTCCGCGATACCTTGCAACCCACATTGGGAGCGATCGCCTCAGGACCTGGCGAGGGCACCCATTTCTTACCGATGGCCTTCCCTGAGGGCTCACCCATGCACCCGGCTTATGGCGCTGGTCACGCCACGGTAGCCGGAGCTTGCGTTACCATTCTCAAGGCCTTCTTTGATACCAGTGCAGTGTTGGCGGCAGGTCCTGGTGGGGGCAGTTTCAAACGTTATGCTAGCGGTGATACGCCGATTGCCTATCGAGCCCCTGCTCTCTCAAATCCGTCTGATCCGCTCGTGCCTTATACGCCAGATAGTTTTCTTACCTTAGAAGGGGAGTTAAATAAGCTGGCCGCTAACATCTCGATCGGCCGCGATATGGCCGGGGTCCACTATTTCACCGACTACTACGACAGTGTGCGTATGGGCGAGGAAATCGCGATCGGCATTCTGGAAGAACAGGCTCTGACCTATGTCACCGATCCATTTGTGTTGTCAGTGCCGACCTTTGATGGTGACGTTGTCAGGATTGGTCGCCGATGAGTCGCTCCCCACGCCGTCCGCCGCGGATACAGCCGCCCCTCCGGGGGCGATCGGCGGCTTGCTCCTCCTCAGGACAAGTAACCCCATGCGCACCGACCGTGGTTCGACCACTGCCCCCCGGCGGGAGCTTCTCACCTCGACCTCGATACCCATCATCCCCACCTCGACACCCGGGTAAATATGATCATCTTCCACTAGAGCTGGAAAAGCTATTTAAGCGATTGCTACGGCTCTACAAAAGATATCCCTGGTTATTCAGATGGCTGAGCTGGTTATGGTAGCGGTACTCTATTTTCTCTAGCCGCAGCTTACGCCAAGCCTGCACAATAGCGCTATTGATTGCAGCTCGGCCGTTTTCGTTGCCACTTTGGCAGGGATTTGCTTCAAAATAACGCGCCCGGTCGTTGGGGTTTGGCAGTGCTAAATTCCAACGACCATTTTGTGCTTTAAGTGGCTTTTGGGGTTATTGCGTAGATCCCTTACCAGCCCCACACCAGCCCCGCTCATTGGTATTACTCACAGCGGCTGATGGGCTTGAACGCCCGCCATACCGAGTAAATCTGACTGCAGAGTGATGCTGTAGGAACGGACAAACGCCAAGCTGGGGTGTTGCTAGAGGTCGTCAGCGATGGGCTTGCTTGACTTTTTATTGTTGCTGTTGGTGGCTGGTATTTGTGGGGGTCTTGCCCAAACGATCGCAGGCTATTCGCGGTCCGGGTGTTTGGGTTCCATTGTTTTAGGTTTTGTGGGAGCCCTTTTGGGCGTTTGGCTGTCGCGAGCTTTAAACTTGCCGCAGATTTTTGCCATCAATATCGGTGGAGAAATTACTTTTCCGATTGTTTGGTCGATTATTGGAGCTGCACTGTTTGTCGCGGTTCTGGGATTTTTGTCCCGAGGGCGAGTGTAGTCGCAAGTCGAGACCCTCTGAGTGCGAAAACTGCAAGAAGTTGAGCGATCGCGCTACAAAAAATCTGGCTCTACCTTACGATGTAATTTGGCTGTACGCATATTAAGAAAACATCGTGGCGGTAAAACCAGATTGGCTCAGGGTCAAGGCACCCCAGTGGGAAAGGGTCGGTAACATCAAATCACTGCTGCGCGATTTGCAGCTCAACACCGTGTGTGAAGAAGCTTCGTGTCCCAACATTGGCGAATGCTTTAACGCGGGTACTGCTACTTTTTTGATTATGGGGCCGGCTTGCACCCGTGCTTGCCCCTATTGCGACATCGATTTTGAGAAAAAGCCCCAGGCCCTCGATCCGACAGAGCCTTGGCGGCTGGCCGAGGCCGTTAGCCGCATGGGACTAAATCACGTGGTGATTACGGCGGTTAACCGCGACGACCTGCCCGACGGTGGGGCGGTGCAGTTTGCTCGCTGTATCCAAGAAGTGCGTCGGGCTTCGCCGCAGACCACTATCGAAGTGCTAATCCCTGATCTCTGCGGCAACTGGGAGGCTTTGGCCACCATTCTGCAAGCAAAGCCCGAAGTGCTGAATCACAACACGGAAACCGTCCCTCGACTATATCGGCGGGTGCGACCCCAAGCTAACTATCAGCAGTCTTTGGAACTGCTGCGCCGCACCCGCGAACTGGCGCCCTGGGCATACACTAAATCAGGCATTATGGTCGGCCTGGGCGAAACGGATGAAGAAGTGCGCCAAGTGATGGCCGAGCTGCGCCAAGTGGACTGCGACATTTTGACCATTGGTCAATACCTGCAGCCCAGCCCCAAACATCTGAAACTGCAGGACTTTGTCACGCCAGAACAGTTTGAGACTTGGCGGCTGGTGGGAGAAGCCATGGGGTTTTTGCAGGTGGTGTCGTCACCGCTTACGCGGAGTTCTTACCACGCCGAGCAGGTAAGGACTTTGATGGCTCAGTTTCCTCGAACGGTTCCTGTGTAAGGGCATAGCCATTTTGCGGATCGACCCGATAAACCCGGTCAAAGTTATTGAAATTGATGGCGCGGCGACCATCCCGAGTCCATCCCAGCACATCTTTAAAGCGAAAATTCCACAGCACCTCGTCGGCAACAAAAGAATGGCGAGCGTGAATCGTTTGCGACAGGTTTTCGTCAATGCCGGTGATAATCACGATGATTTCCGCATGCTCGCGGCGCAGAGATTCTGGGGTGGCGCCGTAGAGGGGACTCTTTTCATCGATGGGGTGCAGGGCTGTCCAGGTGAGGGCAAACAGCGGCGTGTGGGCACGAATTAGGTCCAAATCATAAAAGCGGCGAAACAGATCGCCTTCTTTCGTAAATTCATCGCGCACCAGGGTGACCCAGAGCTGCGCCTCTAGAATGCGGTTGCGACGCTTGTTGGCGGTGCGAAACATCAGGCAGGGCGTGCCGTTAAAGGGGGAAATCAGGGCGTAATGGCTGAATAGGATGCGGGCAGTGGGCACAGAAAAGCGGGCGAACACCATGCCCGTCGCCATGGCAATAAACAGGAGTCCCACAAAGGATTCGACAACTACGAGAAAGTTCGCGTAATTAGTCTGCGGGTACATCGCCCCATAACCAATAGAGGCCATGGTTTGCACGCTGAAGAAAAAGGCGTCTAAAAACGAGTTGGGAGCAGCATTGGCGATCGCATCTTGGCCCAGCCAATAGGCCGTGGCAAAAGAGATGTTGATAATCATATAGACCATCAACAAGATGGCCACAAATCCGGTCCACGAAATCGTCAGCAGCAAGTGATATAAATCTCGCCACGGTGAATGCGGATCCCCCAGTCGAATAATGTCAGGAAATTCACCATCGCGCTTCACAATGCGCTGCGGAATGGAACGAGAATAAGGATTTTCCATACGTCTCTGTTGATGACACCACGGCTGACAACGAATCACGCGATCGCGGCTACGATTACTTTCACCGCATTTTGGGGCTTGGTAAGTTGCCCTCTCTCTACAACTTGAATATCAGAACGACGGAACTGACGACGGCTACAGGTAAACAAATCCAGCGCTGCGCAAAAACAACGTCGGAGCCAGTTTAACTCTGCAATTAAACCACGTCTGTCTAAAGCACTAATGTCTCTTTAATGGCTATCGCTGGGCTTAAAGTCCTGATTTTGTCAACGATGCCGATATTCGGTAAAAACCTTGTCAAAACTGCGATCGCCAATGCTGACTTGACTTATCGGAATCGAACCGGCAATCTCTAAGTTGATCACAGAATTCCCTACCAGTGTACAGATCTTAGTTGCAAAAGGCAGGCTTCCCGTTCTTCCCAGGGGCATCCACTCTGTCACCCATATACCCCGTCACTCTTCTACTCTGTTACCCTGCCACCCATCTCCTCATCTCCTCATCTCCTCACTCAACCAACAATCACCACCACATCTCCCTCGCGAATGGTGCCGGTTTGCAAGACGCGGGCATAAATTCGACTACTGCCGGGATAATGCTTCTGGCTAATGCGACTGAAACGCTTGTTGGCAAACCAACGCATATTTTTGCGGCAGGGGGCAGCATAGCTGACAATTTCGATAGCACATTCTGGCCCAGCTGCAACTGCCAGCCAGGGGCAATTTGCGGCCAGTCGAGCCCGGCGATGGTCACGTTTTCGCCAGCATAGCCTGGGGCTAATTTGTGTCCCTCTTGCTGGAGAGCTTCAATCACTTCCAGCGACCAAAGACAAACGGCTCTTTCTGGTCCGCCATGAACCTTGGGTGTGCCTTGGCGATCGCCGATCAGCCCCAGTTTACTCACGTCGGCTGCCGGCACCGACAGCTTGGGCACGCCGCCTGCAGAAATACTAATTTGCGCAATGCGCCCAGTCATGGCCATGTCTCCTGGTTAAATATCAACTGCTGTTAATCCTTCTCCGATTTAGCGCTTGATCTCAAAGCGACTGAATTCTCCATTCGCCTCTGCATATGAGACCTCTACTTGTGTCACCGCAGCGGTTGCGGGGCCGTGGTTTGCCCAATCTGTCAGCTGGTCCAAGCTTTGGCGTGTCCCCTCAGCGATAATCTCGACACTGCCGTTCGGCAAGTTTTTAACATATCCAGTCAGCCCGAGTCGAGAAGCTTCTAACTGCGTGTGATAGCGGAATCCTACGCCTTGTACCCGGCCCATAACATGAATCGATATTCGCTGCATCGCTTATTCACCCCCACCTTACTGCCCGCTCAGCATAGTTTATGACCTAGCGCCTGAGCTGCCGCGATCGCTCATCACTGAACTAGCGCAAACGTTCAGCGACTGTGGAGAGGGTAGAACGAGCCGCATTCCCGCAGACCAGGGTTGAGGAATGCGCTGCGACAGCGGCGATCGCTCAGCAAAGGAATGCCGGCTCCTGGGATGTGCAAATTAATACCTCCCCATCACCCTCTCTTACCCCGCCACCCAACTCCCCTGTCACCCTGCCACCCATCAGGTACTCTATTTACCCGCAAAGTCCTTAGTCCAGTACCGTGCGGTTAGCCAAATAATCCTGCATATGTTGAGCATGATCGTGGGCTAGGTTCAGCTCTCTGACCTGCGCCCACTGAAAATCGCTGACCGCCATTGCCTCTTTTGGATCGTTGACGCGCGGCGTGCCGGTGGCAAAAACCTCAACTGTGACACAGACCGAGTGAAAACGAGCATCGCGCTGCGGATCAGAATAAACGCCTACTAGTCGTCCCATGCGGGCAATGGTCAGACTGGTTTCTTCAGCCAGTTCCCGCTGTGCGGTAGTGGCAATATCTTCTCCCCAATCGACCAATCCCCCTGGAAACCCCCAACGACCAGAGTCCCGACGCTGCATCAGCACCACAGAACCGTTGGGCAAAATAGGAATCACACAGACTCCGATCAGAGGTCGTCGCAGCAGCAACCCCAGCAGCGCTCGAACGGCTCGCTGCCATGGCTGCCCCATGGTTAGACTCATTTGACCGCTAGACATTGTTAGACCGCTCAACTGGATAGCTCAGCAATATCCGCCAGCACTTCTTGGGCGTGGGGTTCGGGCTTCACCTTGCGATAAATTTTGGCAAGCTTTCCCGCTGGGTCAATAATAAAAGTGCTGCGACTGATGCCCATATATTCTTTACCCATAAACTTTTTGAGGCCATAGCTGCCGTACTCGCTTGCGATCGCTCCCCCTTCGTCCACCAGCAGCGGAAAAGGCAAGTCATATTTGGTCGCGAATTTGGTGTGCGACTTGGCGTCATCAGTGCTCACTCCCAACACTACGACATCGCTGTCTTGATAGGCGCTGTAAGCATCTCGAAAACCGCAGGCTTCTTTGGTACAGCCGGGGGTGTTGTCGCGCGGATAAAAGTACAGCACTACCCATTTCCCCTGCAGCTCTGCCAGGCTAACCACCTCACCTTGGGCGTCAGGCAATTCAAATGGGGGAGCCGCATCACCAACATTTACCGCCATATCACTCAACCTCTAGAAGACGTGATGCCATTCTATAATGGCTCTTCACTCGATTAGACTGCGCTAAGATAAACTCGTAACGAGTTCGTTTTGGTGTGGCGACTTATCAAATTCGCTTGTTGATGTCCTCTGTCACTGCGATGAAAGTCAACTGGGATTAGGCTAAGGTGAAAAAGCTTTGGAAAACTATCAGACAGTAAAGATTAGAGCCGCGATCGCTGTCGCTGCCATAACCTGTTTTCCAGCTAACTAATAAGATATTGAAGTCGCCAGACCGGTAAAGCCACCGCATTTTTGTAATTGACTGCTGACATTTTGTGATTGAGAGTGCTATGACTGCTATTGCCCAAAAGAATCCCTTACTAATTGGTCGAGGTTTACCCCCCTTCAGTGATATTCAGCCTGAGCACATTGTGCCGGGTGTTGAAGCCCTGCTGGGCATCCTTGCTGATGAGCTGGAAGCTCTGGAACAGTCTGTTGAGCCTACTTGGTCCGGCTTGGTGGAGCCCATAACGCAGATTGAAGAACGCCTGACCTGGAGTTGGAGCATTGTCGGCCATTTGATGGGTGTTAAAAATAGTCCGGAACTGCGGGAGGCGTATGAGACGGTGCAGCCAGGATTGGTGCAGTTTGCCAATCGCTTGGGACAAAGCCAGCCGCTCTACAAGGCGTTTAAGCAGATTCGGGAAGGCGCTTTATGGAATGACCTGACCTCTGCTCAGCAGCGCATTGTGGAAGCGGCCATTCGCGATGCCGAACTGTCCGGGGTCGGGCTTGAAGGAGAAGCCAAGGAACAGTTCAACCAGATTCAGCAGGAGTTGGCAGAGCTTTCGACTAAATTTTCCAACCATGTGCTGGATGCGACCAAAGCATTTCAACTAATTCTCAAGACCCCAGACGATATTGCTGGTCTGCCTCAAAGCCTCTTAGGGTTGGCCGCTCAAGCCGCCAAAGGGGCCGGTCACGAATCGGCAACTGCGGTCGACGGTCCGTGGATGATTACGCTCGATTATCCGAGCTATGTGCCGTTTCTGCAGCACAGTCGTCGCCGCGACCTGCGGGAACAGGTCTATCGCGCTTTCATTAGTCGCGCCGCTTCTGGAGAACTCGATAACCAGCCGCTCATCGAGCGTACTTTGATCCTACGGCAGCAGGTGGCTCACATGCTGGGCTACGACACCTATGCTGACCTGAGCATCGCTCGCAAGATGGCTCCTTCGGTGGCTGCAGTGGAACAGCTGATGGAAGAACTGCGCAGCGCCAGCTACGATGCTGCCACCCGCGAATTAGAAGAGCTGACTAACTTTGCCCGCGATCGCGACTTTACGGAAGAGTTGAAACAGTGGGACATTCCCTTCTGGTCAGAGCGTATGCGTGAGGAGCTATACGGCCTTAATGATGAGGAATTGCGCCCTTACTTTCCGCTGCCCCAGGTGTTAGATGGTTTGTTTGCCCTGGCGCAGCGGCTATTTGGCGTCACCATTGCGCCCGCCGATGGTCAGGCACCAGTTTGGCATCCGGACGTCCGTTATTTCCAAGTGACCGGGGAAACCGGCGAGGCGATCGCTCATTTCTACCTGGATCCCTACAGTCGGCCAGCGGAAAAGCGCGGCGGCGCCTGGATGGATGACTGCGTCAATCGGGGCAAAATCAAGGGCAAGGTGCGCTTGCCGGTGGCCTATCTCGTGTGTAACCAATCGCCACCGGTGGACGGTAAGCCCAGTCTGATGAACTTCCGCGAAGTGGAAACGCTGTTCCATGAGTTTGGTCATGGCCTGCAGCACATGCTAACTACCGTGGACTATGCGGGCGCCGCCGGCATCAACAACGTGGAATGGGACGCGGTAGAACTGCCCAGCCAGTTTATGGAGAACTGGTGCTACCATCGCGAAACGCTATTCAAGCTAGCTCGTCACTACGAAACCGGTGAATTGCTGCCGGAGAATCTCTATCAAAAGATTTTGGCCGCGCGCAACTTTATGACCGGCAGCGCGATTTTACGGCAGGTCAACTTTGGCTGGCTCGACATTGAACTGCACCACCGCTATCAGCCCGGGGGTGACGAAACCATTTGGGACGTGCGCGATCGCTTAGCGCAAAAGACTACCGTACTCAAACCGCTGCCGGAAGATGCCTTCCTCTGTGCCTTTGGCCATATTTTTGCCGGGGGCTATGCGGCTGGCTACTACAGCTACTTCTGGGCCGAAGTGCTGAGCGCAGATGCCTTTGCGGCTTTTGAAGAAGTCGGTCTCGAAGATACTGCCGCCATCACGGAGACCGGACAGCGCTTCCGCGACACCGTCTTAGCTTTGGGCGGTAGCCAACATCCGATGCTGGTCTTCAAAGCTTTTCGCGGTCGAGAGCCTAGCACTCAAGCGCTGCTGCGTCATCGGGGCTTGGCATCAGCCGCATAAATTCCACAGGTTGTTTAGTCGCCTGTTTCAGCTCCCCACTGCCAAGGTCGTCCATTGTCTTGGCAGTGGGGAGCTGTTACTTTTTGCTGAATGTAAATTTACATGTGCATTTTGGCGAAATTACTCCTCTCGTTGTGTGTAAGGCGTTATCTTTGGCATCAATTATAGATTTAGTTAAATCAAACCGATAAATCCAAAATGTGAATTCAACAGTTAACTGAGGCCCAGCGATTGCTGGGCTTTTTTTTTG
This sequence comes from Cyanobacteria bacterium P01_C01_bin.120, assembly GCA_039027715.1. Classification (GTDB taxonomy): domain Bacteria; phylum Cyanobacteriota; class Cyanobacteriia; order Phormidesmidales; family Phormidesmidaceae; genus Halomicronema. The sequence goes on along the minus strand of JBCCJU010000001.1, from coordinate 79,571 downwards.
ACCAAAAAAAATGGATCCAATGGTAAGTTGACTCCAAGAAAAATGGGTTCGAGATGCGTTAATGCCAAGATTTATTCGCCACCCAAAATGATCTTGGAATGCCGCAGGTTGTAGAACCTCACCTGGCCTTTCCTAAGCCCTGTGGGCAGGCTTCGCCAACATAAGGAGAGGAACTGGACCCCTCTCTCGATTCAGATCAGATAGGGAGTGTAGCCGATGACTACGCCTCTCTTTGAGAAGAAGAGGTGCCGCAGGTGGTGAGGTTTCTAGCGCTGAACGCAGTCCAGAATGTACGCCTGGCAAAACTTTGGAGGGATCTAGCAAGCAGCCGGGGAGTAGGTCACTTTCTACGTAGAAAAATACTGATGGGGTGAGAGCATCCCGTTGAGATAGGCGCACCGATGAGCCAAAACCTGCGGCACCCGCTCGGCTTTCCAAGAAGCGCCCGGTATCTTAGTGCGTTGGTTAATTTGCTTCACCCAAGACTCGACATCGCCGGAGCCAATGGGCCACCCTTCTTCTTGGTAATAACGATAGTTGGGAATCCGCTCTCGATGTCGCTCCAGGTAACCGCAAAAGCGTTTTGCTGCCACCGAATCAGCTTCATTCAAGGCGTTCATCGCCGCGTCTACCTGACCTTGCCAGAGAAACCCGCGAACGGTCTCTAATAACTCAGTAGCTGCCTGAACTTGATGCAAATTTTCCATCAGATGGAACCAATCAAGGATTTCATGACGTTGGGGGTCGCGGCCAATCTGGGCATAGACACCCCAAACCCCATCATGCCCATCGCCTAGACAGTTCACTATCGGGGCTAAGGGGAGGCCATTAGCCCACTCAATCAGGTGCTCGTTGTCCTTAAACCAAGCCATTCCCTGATGCTGCTCACCCAAATTTAAGGCTTTATATTCGCGCCACTCGGCAGCTTCACCTAGCGGTGTGCGCAGGCGAATCATGCCCCCATCTAAACTCATTTGCTCGACGGGCACCTCACTGGCGGGAACCGCAAAGACATGACGCTCCTCTAAGCGTTGCTGCGTTTTGGCACTCACCCGTCGTCCGGTTTGAACCTCAACTTCCGTGGCCGCTTGAGCATAGGAGACAATGGCACTTTGGCGCAGACAGCAGAGTTCCAAATAAGGGCTAATCTGCTGCCGGGGACGGACACCCAGCTGTCTAGCCTGTTCGCTGCTCAGCGATAGCTGACCCAGAATGCTCTCTAGTTGGCGGGGGTATCCTGCGTCCGTGCCGGTGACGGTTTGGCAAAAAACTCCCCAATCACTGGCGTGACATGGTCTTGCACTTGAGAGCGCACCGTGGATTCAATCGCTCCCAAATTCGCCATCGGCTCGTTTTGCTCGCAGGCTTCCTGGTACAGCAGTGCCGCGATCCGTCGACTGCACTGTAAGAGTTCTTGGCGTTCCGCTGGCGTCATGAGGGTATCCATCAAAATATCACTACAGCCTGACTCTAATTTTTCTCTCAAGAAAGTGACCTGTTCCCAGCAGCCGTCTGGGGCGAATAACTGAGGACACTAATAGAAATCAAAATTGATCCTGGTTTCCTGAAAGAGGTTTAGGCCGACATTTTTCTTATGTAACCATTCAATTTCTTTATGGATTGATAACTTTCTCAAGTTGTAGCCGAGACTGCAGCCAATCAATTTGTAAACTTCGACACAATTGAAAATTAAGCTGCTGCAAACATGTCTTCGTATGGATGACATCTAAAGTCTTTTCTTTGCTGCTAGATGCATCTGTACGTTGCTGTCGTCCTCGGTTTGTTCGGGGCATTACTAAGCACTGATCTGACGCTCCATTGATTTTGATTTGATCAGCTTCAAAGTTTCTTGGATTTAGGAGATTAATTAATGAGTAAATTATCGAGACTGTTTCTAGGTCGGAGACGGTTTGGTGGCTATATATTTGCTGGGTTGGCGTCGGCTACTCTGGCGATCGCCTGTTCGCCTGCGAGCGATACGGCTTCGACTGACACTGATGAAGCACCCACAGAGGAAGTCAGCGAAGCATCAGAATCCGCCACCGCAGAAATGCCCAAAGTGCGAGTCGGATTCCAGACTGGCGACATCAACAACATCACTATGGTCGCTGCAAAAGAAGGCTATTTTGAGGAGGTGGGCCTGGATGTGGAGATGAGCCCTTATTCCTCTGGGGGAGCGATGGTTCCCGCTTTGGCCGCAGGAGAAGTGGATATTACCTGGTTTTTCCCATTCCCTTCGTTAACCGCTTACGCGACTGGCATCGACATTGAAGTAGTGCTTCTAGACCATGCGCCGCTGACGGCTGAGCGCCTGATTGCTGGAGAAGGCATCAGCGAAACCTCGGAGTTGGCGGGCAAAAATATTGGCGTAACCATTGGTACTTCTGGTCACCATTCCTTACTTGCTGCCCTTGATCAGGCTGGCGTGTCGCAAGATGACGTGAACTTGGTCAACCTCAAGCCCTCCGAGATGGCGGCGGCCTTTTCCGCTGGCAGTATTGATGCCGCGTGGACTTGGGAACCCGCGGCTGGCAAGCTGAATGAGTTGGGCGGCGCCGACATCGCTACGGCCAAATCGGTTGGGGCGTATGCGGTTGCTTTGTGGGCCGTGCGATCGGAGTTTGCCGAGGAAAATCCCGAGGTCATGCAGAAGTTTATGGAAGCTTGGGACATGGCCCAGCAGGATTATCTGGCGGATATTGAGTCGGGCCAGAAGTGGGAAGCTGAGCGTCTAAATCTGTCCCCAGAAGAGTTTGGCGCCATGGTTGATCGCCAGGGGTCAACCGTGGTGATGATGGAAGATCAGCTGTCGAATGATTGGCTAGGTGAGCCGGGGCAGCCGGAATCGACCGACCTGTTTCAGGCCTACGAGGAATATGCGGTCTTCCTGGTTGACCAAGGACGTTTAGATAGTGTTCCTGATGACCTGTCGCCGCTGATCAATTCGTCGTATGTTGCTGAGTATCTCGAATCGAAATAATTCAGCTGGCCAGTGATACCGGCTGAATCGGGATGTCTGGCTGGAGAGTCGGTCAGGGAACAGGCGCCAAAATCGGGTGCTCTCTCGGCTCCTGCATACTGGCTCTCTAGCAACTGCTGACACCGAGATAGCTGTTTGCTTTTAGGTTTGAAGCCGCTTATGACCCAACTTCCTTCGATATCGCCAAGTAGTTCGTCGCTCCATGATCGGCCTAGTTCCCACCAGGCTCAGGATGAGGTGATTTGTCTTGAGCAGGTAGCCTTCGGCTACAGCCGCAAACGGCTGGTACTGCAAGATTTTGGACTGAGGATTCAGCGCGGCGAATTTTTGACGCTGCTGGGGCCATCGGGCTGTGGTAAGTCAACTATTTTGAACCTGATCGCTGGGTTTTACAAGCCGCTGTCGGGTCGAGTTACCCACGGCGGTGAGGTGGTTAAAGGGCCGTCAGCGCGACGCGGCGTTGTCTTCCAGGGCAACGCGCTGTTTGACTGGATGACCGTTGAGCAAAATATTGCCTTCGGATTTCGGTTCAAAGCCATCTCAAAGTATGAACGGCAGCAGCGAGTGAAAACCATCATTGAGCTGGTAGGCTTGCGGGGCAGTGAACGCAAATATCCTTATCAGCTTTCCGGAGGGATGCGCCAGCGGGTTGCCGTGGCTCGCTCCATGGTGGTGCAGCCGGAGATTTTGCTGATGGATGAACCGTTTGCGGCGGTAGATGTGCAGACTCGCGAGGGTCTACAGGAAGAGTTGCTCAAGCTACATGAGCAGGTGGCGGGCGCCATCTTGTTTGTTACCCACAGTATTGAGGAGGCGGTTTTCTTAAGCGATCGCGTCGTGATTTTAGATCGCGACCTGGGAGGGATTTACCATGAGACCTCGATTCAGTTGCCAGCCCCGCGCTATGCCGCCATGAATCGCGTCTCAGAGGCGTTTAACCACTATCGCACCGAGCTGTATTTGAAGATGAAGGCCATTAGCTAGATGTCTCAAGCGATATCGAAAAAAAGCCACACCCCTGCGTTTAAGGAGCAGGACTTACAAACCCAAGAGCTCCGGGAAAAAGGCGTCTTGTTTTGTGTGGGTATCGTAATTCCCCTGCTGATTCTGATTGTCTGGGAAGTCACCACTCGCCAGGGCTGGATCGATGAGTTATTCTTGCCCAGCCTGTCCGGTATTGTGACGGAGTTTTTGGCCATAGTCCGCAAAGGCTATGCGGGTACCCCACTGATTACCCACGTTTTGGGAAGTCTGCGGCGGGTGTTTATCGCTTTCAGCATTGGCACGGTGGTGGGACTTTCCCTGGGGTTGCTGATGGGCTATTACAAGTATGTTCGAGCTGCCTTCTATGTGGTTACCGAGCTACTCCGCCCCATTCCGCCCCTCGCTTTCATTACCTTATTTATCCTTTGGTTTGGCATTGGTGAGGTTTCTAAGGTCCTGATTATTCTCTACGCGGGGGCCCTGATTGTGATGCTCAACACGATCGCTGGGGTGCGATCGTGTCCCCAAAACAAGATTTTGGCGGCCCGCACCTTGGGGGCAAATGACCTGGCCATTTTTCTATACGTGATCTTTCCCGCTGCCTTACCCAGCATCTTCACCGGCATGCGGGTGGCGCTTTCCGTTGATTTCGGGATTTTGGTCGCCTCAGAATTGCTGGCGGGGGATATTGGTGTCGGCTACATCATTCAGGACGCCAGCGTTTTCTTCAACGTTGAAGCCCTGTTCGTCGGCATTTTGATGATTGGCTTCTTCGGCGTCCTTTCTGATTTTATTCTCGGCTTTATTTCCCGCCGCCTTGTGCATTGGCAAGGCTAGGGAGTAGGGGAGTAGGGGAGTAGGGGAGTAGGGGAGTAGGGGAGTGGGGGAGTAAGGGAGTAAGGGAGTAGAAAAATTGGCATTGCGAGATCTTTGCAATTCACAACGCATAACTGAAACTACATAACGCCTCACAGTCCTAACCAACCATCTACCCGATCACCCCGTCACCCCATCACCCCATCACTCCAACACCCCGTCCCCCCATTACTATCGGAGCAAAACTCATGGTACAAGCCCTTTCTAATCCTTCTGAACTGGCTGATCTGGAGCAGCAGGTTTTAGCTGGTATTACAACCGAAAAATGTGTGCAGCTCATCAGAGATCTGGTGCCGACGGGGCAGCCGGGCTGTGGAAATTCCATTGACCCCGAAGCCCCCATGGCCCATGAGGCAGATATTTCTCGGCAGGTAGGGCAACATTTGCAGTCCTTAGGGCTAGAGGTGGAATGGGTATCCGCCATTGAAGGACGCCCGAATGTTGTAGGGCGATGGAATGATGGCTTACCGGGTCCTTCGCTGATTTTTAATGACCATTTGGACACCTACCCGTCCTGTGATCCTAGTGAGTGGCATATGTCGGCTCATAACCCCTACAACGCCACGCTGCAGGGTCGCTATCTGTACGGTCGCGGGACGTCTGATACGCGGGGCAATATGGCCTGCCAGCTGATTGCCATTGAAATGTTGCGCCAGGCCGGGGTGAAAATTAACGGCGAACTGATTTGTGCCTACACCGTTGATGAAGAGCGCCATGGCAAAGCTGGGGCACTGCACCTGCTGAATGAGTATGGCCTCACCGCAGATTATGAAATTACTGCTGAACCGACCGCTTGGACCGATGGCGATGACTGGGGAATTGGCATTGCTCTCGCGCACTCGGGTTTATGCGTAGTCGACATTGAAACCACTGGGGTGCGATCGCACATTTGGCGCCCCGATGAAGGAATTAACCCTATCCTTCATATGACTCAACTAATTGAGGCATTGCGCAATACCCCTTTTATCCACGCAGCTCCGGCAATCTACGGACCGACTCAACCCAGCATTTGCCCAGTGAGAATTGAAGCGGGCAAGATTGGCGAAGGGCAGTTTACGCCGCCCTCCTGCAAGGCGCGGGTCTGGGTGATTGGTCTGGTGCCCGGCATGACCTACGAGTCGATTATGCAAGATATGGAGAAGGTCATCGCTAACTTCCAGGCTGAGGATGCGAGCTTTCAAGTGACGGTGACGCAGGTAGAAGGGGAAACCTTTGTGCCGGCTTCGCTGGAAGTGCCGGCTGAGGCAGCCCACGTGCAGGCCCTCTCGCAGGCTTATCAAAAAGTGCTGGGCAAAGACCCTGTACTTTATCGCAAGAATGCCTACTGCGATACGCTGCGGTTTTCTCACAGCGGCATTCCCTCTATCACGTTTGGACCGGGTGAGGACGGCTGGCCCCCCGTGAACGAATTTATTGATATGGAAAAAGTGGTGGCGGCAACTAAGGTCTATGCTCTGTTTCTGCTGGACTTCTTTAAAGTGCAGAAAGATTGACCAATAACCGCTGAATCCAGGAAAACGGTCTGAAGTTGAACTCAAAACTCAGAATTCTGCATTCTCCCGACTTCTGGATACTGGCACTATACAACCTGAATTTTCTGGCCTCAAGCTGGTTTGCCAATGGATTCTTCTGCTCTCCTGGTTCCCGCTCAGCCCTATCCCTTGCCATTAACGCTCGAACAGACAGCGTTGCTAGTGATTGATATGCAGAATGACTTTTGTACGCCAGGGGGCTGGGGCGATCGCAAGGGCTTTGATGTCAGCCAAACTCAGATGCCAATTCAGCCATTGAAGGTACTTTTGGCGGCACTGCGACGCACTCCGGTGACGATTATCCATACCCGCGAAGGGCATCGCCCAGATTTAAGCGACTGCCCGCCCCACAAATTGGCGCGCTCTCGTCATCAACGGGCGGAAATCGGCAGTGAAGGGGTGATGGGACGATTGCTAACGCGCGGCTCCAAAAGCCATGATTTTGTGGATGAATTGCAGCCCGTAGCGGCAGAGATTGTTTTAGATAAACCGGGGAAGGGGGCGTTTGTCGCAACGGATTTAGATTTGATCTTGCGTCAGCGAGGAATTAAGCAACTGTTATTCACGGGCGTCACGACGGAATGTTGTGTACACACGACCCTAAGAACTGCCAATGACTTGGGATATGAGTGTTTGCTTTTGGAGGATTGCTGCGCGTCATTTTCACCTGAATTTCATCAAATATCCGTAAAAATGGTCTCTACTATTTTTGGCTGGGTAACTTCCTCAACAACGCTATTGGGAGCCATTTCTGCAAGACAAGAAGTGTCCGTTTAGGTTAGAAAATCCTGGTTATTTAGCGAGATTACATTCAAAATTTAGAATCCAGGGCCCTCCTGATTCCTGGATTCTTTTCTACTTAAACTTGCTGCTTTTAATCGCCTCCATTCGGCTTTTCTAACGTCATATAAAATTCAGCGTCAGCCCAACAGTCTCATCTCTTCCATAACGCCTTCGAGAAAGATACGAGTTTCTTTTGTGTCCGTAAGGCCATATGAAATCTAAAATTGCCGATTGGCACGATAACTCCAGAAAGGTCAGCTAGATGTCAATTGCAACGCCGATTCCTTTATCAATTTCCGTTCTAGAGGACCTTTACCGGACTAATCAACTCACTCCCAAAACAGTCGTCAATAGGATTTTTGCGCAAATTGAGCAGTTCGATATTAAGGGGACTTGGACGTATTTGCTGCCTCAAAACGAGGTGTTAGCGCAAGCAGAGAAGCTGGAGCAAATCTCTACTGAAAAACGGGCCACAATGCCGCTCTGGGGAATTCCCTTTAGTGTTAAGGACTGTATTGATATTGCCGCGACGCCAACTTCAGCCGGGTGTCCTGACTTTGCTTACCAGGCTCAACACACTAATCCCGCGATCGCCAAGCTGCTGGCCGCCGGGGCAATTCTGATTGGGAAAACTAACCTTGATCAGTTTGCCACAGGGCTGGTGGGCATTCGCACCGGATATGAGATGCCCCATAACGCTTTTGTTAAGGACTATATTCCTGGTGGCTCTAGTTCGGGCTCAGCCCTATCGGTCGCCAGGGGATTAGTGTCTTTCTCGGTGGGCACGGACACTGGCGGCTCGGGTCGGGTGCCCGCCAGTTTGAATAATATTGTGGGTCTGAAACCAACTCGGGGACTGCTCAGCACTTCCTATATGGTGGATGCCTGTAGGACCTTGGACTGCGTGTCGGTGTTTGCCTTGACTGCAGAAGATGCGCTGACCGTCTTTGACGTGGCCAAAGGTTTTGACCCCGAGGATCCTTTTTCGCGTCGAGCTACCCCCTTGCCAAGGCCGCTGGATGATTATCAAAAGGGCCAGCCGTTTCGATTTGGAATTCCCGCAAAACAACACCTCAATTTCTTTGGTAATTCCGATGTTGAGGCGGCTTTTCAGCAGGCAGTTGAAACTGTCCAAGGGTTGGGGGGAGAGTGCCGCGAAATTAGCTATGCACCTTTTTTAGAAGCAAATGATCTGCTCTTTAAGGGACCTTGGGTGGCCGAGAGATATCTCTCGGTGGGTAAGTTTGTAGAAGAGCATCCGGAAGCTGTCTTGCCGATTACGCGAAACATTATTTTGTCGGCAAAGCAGTTTTTGGCGACGGAGACATTTGCAGGGCTCTATGCGATCGCGGCCCTCAAACGCAAACTGGAATCGCTTTGGCAAGATATTGATGTGTTCATAGTGCCAACAACCGGCACCGCCTATAGGATTTCTGAGGTCAATGAAAATCCCCTCGAACTGAACTCTAATTTGGGCTATTACACCAACTTTGTGAATTTGCTGGATTTGACGGCGATCGCGGTTCCCAACGGCTTTCAAACCAACGGAGTGCCAACTGGAATAACCATGATTAGTCAGCCGTTTACGGAGCGCTACTTGGTGAAGTTAGGGTCGATGTTCCATCGCTGTCGAGTTAAAAAACTGGGCGCTACATCGTTTCCCGTATAAAATCTCAAGCTTTTATTGCGTTGCCCACGTAGCATCAGAGTGAATTCACCTGAGCTCATCTTTAATCTCGTGGTCGAATCGATCAGAATCACTAAGAGCATCAAGCGACCTGAAGTGTTCTAGGTTTGGGAATTACTTCTCCTTCTGCATGCCAAGCTTCCAGATACATTTCCATCACCTCTTCGCCGTTGCGAATAGCTTCCTCACGAGTTTTTCCATGAGTACAAGGCATTACTACGAGCTCAGAAAACTCTGGAATTGTGACTAAGAAGAGTTGATCCTCATCTGACCATTGAACGATCATGCTGTATCGATTCATAAATCTTTCTCCCTTAATTTTTCTAATTCAGAGAGCAGCTTTGCCAACTGCTTTTCTAGATAGAGTGGCACGTCGTGCCCATCTTTTCCCGAAATTGTCAATGTTTTTCCAATCAAAGGATGTCGCCAACGCTCATGGCTGCCTTTGCCCCGCTTAGGCAAGAAGACAAATCCTTCACGGGCAATCTGAGCTTTCAGTTCTCGAATCTTTCTGGGCATGATTCTTTTCTGGCAGGCTCGTACATTTTCTCATCCTCATAACTTGTAATTCAGCACCAAACTTAGCAAATATAATTTACACTTTCGGTTCTTATCCTTGATTTCTGGGTGATCGCACCTCTACGTACAGAATTTATGCACAATTTTTGATGAATAATACTGAATTCTTCGCAGTTATACTTCGCTTCTAGTAGATAAGTATTGACCCGTTGCGAGCTAAAATTTACGTCCGAAGAGCGCCAACGCGATGCCTCCCAATACGATCAGCGTGGATAAAACCAGACGCCATGACAGGGTTTCGGAGAGCAAAACAAATCCACCAATGGCCGCAATAATGGGGACGCAGAGCTGTACGGTGGCGGCTTGGATGGGCGCAAGATTTCTCAGCGCCGCATACCAAATGGCATACCCCAGCCCTGAAGTCAGCGCTCCCACCACAGCGGCAAGTACTATGCCAGCAAATTCGACATGGAATTGCGATATTAGGCAAAGGTTGATGGCAACGACCAGCGGCACCGCCCGAACGAAGTTGCCCGCCGTCTGGGCCAGAGGCGCTACTGACTGATGGCCCAGATAGGTGTAGCTGCCCCAAGCCATGCCGGCTAACCCCATAAGCGCTGCTCCAGTGAGCGGTGGAGCCTCCACGCCGGGCAGCAACAGATAAACCAGGCCGCCGAGGGCAATGGCCAATCCCAACCACTGCGATACATGGGGGCGATTGCCGGCATGCAGGGCCAGCAGCAACATCGTCACCTGGGTGACGCCAAACAGAATCAGCGCCCCGGTCGCGGTTGTCAATGACAGGTAGCTTAGGGAAAATGCGATCGCATAAACAACCAGCACTCCGGCACTTTTCCAGGTGCCCTCCTTAAGGATGTAAGGCTGGCCATTCAGCCTTAGTAACAGTGTGAGAGTAGCGGCCCCAAAGGTCAGGCGTAGGGTGGAAAATGTAGCAGCATCCATCAGCCCTTGGCCCAGGACCAGTCGTGACAGGATGGAATTTCCGGCGAAAGCGATTAGGGCCGCACCGGTTAAACCCAAGGTGCGCCACCAGCTCAAGGAGTCTTTGGTGAGTGGCATCCAGACAGCTGCAATAGGGCTCGCCAAGCCGTCGCCGAGGCTAGACTTGACGTTGCCATCATAGCCGCTGGGCTAAAATGCCGCGATCGCCTGGTCTAAAAACTCGGACTGTACCCAATCTCCTAAATTAATTTGGGCAATGGATTCTTGCCCTTTAATGTGGCCAAGTTGGCGGATATGAGCCTGCAGCCAGTCAAGCCGCGGCTGCGTTTCTGAGTGATAGACCACATCAGCATTAAGACTTTCAGTGGATAGCAAGGTTTTGGCCACGATCGCCGCATCCATGTTGGCCCAGTTACTGACCAAAGTGGTCGCCATCGGATGAGTGGTGTACCAGTGCTGGGCTGCCAGCAGCGCTTGCAAGTAGGCAACCGCAATTTCAGGATACTGTTCAGCTAAATCATCGCGGATGACTACGCCATGGAAAGTCGGCAACTCATCAATGCGCTCTTGGTGCAGGCGCCGAAATTGGCCCTGATGCTTAACAATTTCATGGAATGGCGCAAAATAGGCATACCCATCCACCTGCGATGACGGTTTGGTGAGCTTTCGGGTATTGAGCGTGTCAATGGCAGTCAGATTAACCTGCTGCAAAAGTTGGCGATGGTTTAGCGATCGCATCAGCATGCCGTGAGCCGCCGACTCAAAGGGCACCGCGATCGTCCTGCCGCCCAAATCTTCAATACTGTTCAGCTGCGATCGGCAAGGCACCACAATGTCGTTGCCGGTGCCATCCGGGTTGCTGGCCACAAAGCTAATCAGCCGGGTGCCGGCAGCCGGCGCTGTTTCATTCACCGGCACCGCACTCAGCAGCAGCGGATAATCTCCCAGCACGCCAATGTCAATTTCCTTGGTCTTGAGTCCGTTAACAATGGGACTACCAGAGCTGTAATTCACCCAGCGCACCTGATAGCCGGTATTGCTGTAGCGACCTTCGCGGGGTAGGTAATGCTCCAATAAGCCCAAACGCTGGATAATCAGCCCGGCGGTTACCGTCTGAATCGTTTGATTTTGGGTGCCGATAGTCAGCTTAAGGGTTTCAGAGGGGCGCCCCTTGGCCGAGCGCATTTGAAAATAAGGGGCTTGAAATCGCGGCAGGCTAACGGTCGAATTTGGGGGTGATGGCGCTGCTTTGGTGGAAGATGGCGCTGACAGCAGCGATCGCGACATTGATTCGCGATCCAGGTGGCGCTGGGTTTGCAGCATGGTCATGAACTGCTTAATCGGCTCCAACGCTGGCTGACTGACAAAGGATTTGGCCGTATCGTCGGCTAACGTTCGTTGAAGCCGCTTCGACATCAGCAAGAACAGGGGCGCCCCTAGCGCAAATTCCTGGAGCGGCACATTGCAGAGCAATCCTGCCTGCCGTTCCATTTGAAATTCCAAATCAGAGGCGAAACTAATATAGTGTCCCTGCAGCAAGTAAGTAGAAATAAGTTGATGGGTATTGACCGTCTCAATGGGCGCAATATCGTTTAAACTCAAGCCCAATTCATGTAGTCGTTCCTGCAAAATAATTCGACTAGCAGAGTCTTCTGGCTGCAGTACCCAAGATTGATTGACCAAGTCCTTCAGACTCAGCCAGGATTGTTGCGCTAAGCGATGACTACGAGAGACGATCAGCGCATAGTTGACCGTATCAACAACCGTTTCAGAAATCTCATCAAACTTGGAAAAACTCAGCCCTGAGAAACCAATATCCACTTCTCCTAGCTTGATTGACCGGTAGAGTTTCTCAGCTGAGTCAAAGCAAGCATATTTGGTTTGAACTTCTGGAAACGTTTGGCGATATTTATACACCCGAGTCGGCAACCAGCTATTCGCAATATCAGCAGTACAGCCAATCGTTAGCGTATTAAATTTTCCTTGGCGAATGGCTTCGATTTCTGATAGTAATTGACCTTCTAAATCGACCAGCTGAGGACCATTTTGGAGCAGATATTCGCCGACATTAGTCAACTCAATGCGTCGGCCCAGCCTTTCAAACAGCGGCGCTTCCAACTCTGATTCCAAAGACTTGATCTTACTGCTGACCGCTGGCTGAGTCAGATTCAAAGCGTCGGCTGCTTCAGTAAAACTGAGGCAGTTAGCAACTTCCAAAAATACTTTAAGCTGATAAATTTCCACGTTTCAAAGTTTATTAAACAAAAACAAAAAGTCGCAAACTGATTTTGCGGCTTTTCAGGGAGTTTCTAACTGCAGACGACTAGCTCAGCCCGGCATCATGACGTCAAATGCCTATCAAATTAGAACGTACTCAAAATGACTATTTTCAACCTAAATTTGCGTCAAATAGACAATGACAAATGATTCATGAATATTATTTATCAGTCTATAGACATCTTTGATTGAAAACCGTAGTCGATATTACAACCTCCATTGATTAACGACAAGATGGCCTTCTAATATGATTAATATCTGAAGATACTCAGTAGATTCCTAAACAATGAGATTCACTATTGAGATTCATTTTCAGCAATTTCAGAACTTGAGTTTGATTTCTGAATTCTCAATTGGGTTTTCTCTAGAAAGTTAATAGAGAATTCAAAGGTTAAAAATGCCTACTGAATATTGCTGGTAGCTTCAGGTTTGGATTTCACTACGGTAAGCCGAGGATGTAATTAAGTGGATACTCAGTATTTAAAGACTGACTTTCTAGTAGTGGGTGGTGGGACTGCTGGGACAATGGCCGGCATTAAAGCTAAGCAGGCCAGCCCTGAAAGTGACGTGTTGATTTTGGAAAAGGCCAACATCCGCCGGAGTGGTGCGATCGCCATGGGGATGGATGGGGTCAACACTGCGGTTATCCCCGGTAACTCCACGCCCGAGCAGTACACCCGCGAGATTACCATTGCCAATGATGGCATCTTGAACCAGAAAGCGGTGTACGAAACCGGTCGTCTCGGATTTGAACTCATCCAAGAGCTTGAAAGTTGGGGCGTCAAATTTCAGAAAGATCATGAAGGTAATTACGACCTCAAGCAAGTGCATCGGGTTGGCAAATATGTCTTGCCTATGCCTGAAGGTAAGGATCTGAAGAAGATCTTGGCGCGGCAGGTAAGACGTCATAAAGTCAGAGTCACCAACCGAGTGATGGCCACTCGCGTCATCGTGCAGGAGGGCCGCGTCGTTGGTGTTACTGGTTTAGACGTTCGCAGCGGTGATTTTGTCGTTATCCAGGCCAAAGCCGTCGTGCTCAGTACGGGGGCCTGTGGGCGTCTCGGCTTACCCGCTTCCGGCTATCTCTACGGCACCTACGAAAATCCCACCAATGCTGGGGACGGCTACTCCATGGCTTATCATGCCGGCGCCGAACTCAACAATATCGAGTGTTTTCAGATTAATCCTCTCATCAAGGACTATAACGGTCCCGCCTGTGCCTATGTGGCTAGTCCCTTTGGCGCCTACACCGCCAATGCTGAGGGCAATCGCTTCATTAGCTGCGACTACTGGAGCGGGCAAATGATGTTGGAGATGTGGAAAGAATTGAATTCAGGCAAGGGGCCGGTGCATCTCAAGATGTATCACCTGGATGATGACACCATCTCTGAAATTGAAACCATTTTGTGGGCTAATGAGCGTCCCAGTCGCGGTCGATTCCATGAAGGTCGCGGCGAAAACTACCGCACCCACGGGGTGGAAATGAATATTTCCGAAATTGGCCTTTGCAGTGGTCACAGTGCTTCCGGAGTTTGGGTCAACGAGCGGGCCGAAACCACGGTTCCAGGACTATACGCTGCCGGCGACATGGCCAGCGTGCCCCACAATTACATGATTGGAGCTTTCGTCTACGGTCGCATTGCGGCGGAAAATGCCATGACCTATGTGCAAGGTTTAGAGCATATTGAGCCCGATGCGGACTTTTTGACCGCTGAAAAAAATCGCATCTACCAGCCCCTAAATAATCCCAATGGTGTACCCCACACCCAGATGGAGTATAAGCTGCGGCGCATGGTCAACGACTATCTGCAGCCCCCTAAATCGCCCCACAAAATGGATATTGGCCTATCAAAGTTTGTGGCCTACGAAGAAACTCTGAACTTGATGGGCGCGAAAGATCCCCACGAGCTGATGCGCTGCATGGAAGTGCATTTTATTCGGGACTGTGCTGAAATGGCGGCCCGCGCCTCTCTCTATCGCAAAGAAAGTCGTTGGGGGCTGTACCATTACCGGCTCGACTATCCCGAAAAGAACAGTGAAGAGTGGTTCTGCCACGTCAACATCAAAAAGACAGCAGACGGCGAAATGACCCTGTTCAAACGCCCCGTCCAACCTTACATCGTGGATGTCAATTTAGAGCAAGAAGTGTACGACGTCGCCGTTCGCTAATTGGACTAATCGGTTCAGCCCTTTTCCTATCAAGATTCACTGGAGAAATTTAATGGCTCTAACGACTCAACGTGTCGATGTCCCTGTCATCGTCGACGAATCTAAATGTTTGAAGAAGTGCATCGCATGCATTGAAGTCTGTCCGCTGGACGTGCTAGCCAAGAACCCCGAAACCGGCAAAGCTTACATGAAATACGACGAATGCTGGTTTTGTCTGCCTTGCGAGAAGGAATGTCCCACCAATGCCATTACGGTCCAAATTCCGTTTTTGCTGCGCTAGGTAATCAGGGCTTCACGCAGGAAGTGAGGGGCTAAAATCTGCCGAAGCTATGGACTAATCAGTCATCAGGTCTTGGCTAGCTCAAAACTTATTATCGCTTCCTTCCCAGTCTCTGAAGCCTTTCACCTGCGCCGTGCTCGAGTTTTTGGGCAGACGCCCAACAAGGCGTTTTCCTTCAGCCAGGCAGCCGGCGATCGCTACTTGGCCCCCGGTCTTTAGTTCTCTCTCTACCGAATTTGTGAGGTTTTTTATGTCCATCACTGATCTCGATCCGGAAGTTGCTCAATGGGTTGAAATGCTGCGATCGCCCGAACTGGAGGAGCGGTTGGTGGCGGTTAAGACCTTACAGCACTTGGGAGACGAAGACACTGTCGAGTTTCTCATCACTGCCTTGAAGGACACAGATCCAGCGGTTCAGGAAATTGCCATTACCACGCTGTGGGAGTTCGCCAATCCGATTGCGATTATGCCCTTGGTGGACTGTCTCGGTTCTCCCCATGAAGCCGTGCGCACAGAAGCCCTCTCGGCGCTGAAGGAATTGGTGTCTACCAATGATTTGATGAAGCTGCTAGATGTATTGCACGAGGGTAATGTGCATGCTCAGCTCAATGTTCTAGTGCTACTGCGCAAGATTCATGATGCTCAAGCCTTACCCAGCGTTCTGCCCTTTTTTGATGCCGACAATCCAGAGCTACGAGAAGCGGCTGTCACCACTCTCCGCTATCTCAATCAGGTGGTGCGCTGTGAGCCCGCTTTAGCGCTCGCAACCGATCCAGAACCAAACGTGCGGCGGGCGGCTGTGTTGACCCTGGGCTATTTGACCGATGAATCGGTGGTGTCTTTACTGTGTACGTCAGTCGTTGAAGATCCGGACTGGCAGGTGCGACGCAATGCCGCTCAATCCCTAGACTTGCTATCTGACCCGGCGGCAATTGACGCCTTGATGAAGGCGATGACTGATGCCGAATGGCAGGTGCGGAAGTTTACGGCCCGGGCGCTGCAAAAGACTGTTGACGATCGCGCTTTGCCCGTACTCGTCAGGGCTTTGGCTGACGAATATTCTGATGTGCGGCGCGATGCCGCCACGGCGCTGGGAAATTTGGGTCATCCCGATGCCCTGCCCGCTTTGAAGCAAACTCTGAACGATCCTGATATGGACGTGCGGATTTTCTCCCAGCGGGCGATCGACAAAATTCAAAAGTCCTTATCCGAAACCTCCCATGCCTAGTCATTCCTCACCTTTCCACCGCGCCGATGACGCCGCCCTGCCCACCCCAGAGCCGAAACCTGAAGATGCCCGGCGCCGGGCTACGGTGATCCAAAAGCTGAAGGGCATACAGGTTCCAACTCTGCAAAACGATTTGGTTAGCCTCGGCATGGTCCGCAATTTGCAGTTAGTTGATGACTACATTTATTTAAAGCTCTATGTGGGCTGTCACCAACTGGATTTACAGCAGCAGGTGCAGCAGACTTTGACGCAATTACCCTGGTGCAAAAAAGCCTACGTGCAGATTTGTACCGTTCCAGGCGTGCGAACGACCCTAGCCGTTGCCAGCGGTAAAGGCGGCGTGGGTAAGTCCACCACAGCCGTTAACTTAGCGGCAGCGCTGACCCGAACCGGTGCCAAAGTGGGGCTGCTAGACGCGGATATCTATGGCCCCAACGTCCCTCACATGCTGGGGTTGGGGCAGTCGGCGGTGCAGGTGATGGACACGCTCGATGGGCAGCGATTCATCCCACTAGAAGCCCACGGCATCAAGCTTATGTCGGTGGGTCTCCTAGCCAAGGAAGATCATCCACTGGCCTGGCGCGGGCCGATTATGCACAAAATTCTGACTCAGTTTATTCATGAAGTGGACTGGGGCGACCTGGACTATCTCTTGATTGATCTCCCGCCTGGCACCGGTGATGCGCAAATTTCCATCGTGCAGGAAAGTCCGATCGCTGGCGTCATTATGGTGACCACACCGCAACAGGTAGCCGTCAGTGATGTGCGCCGGAGTGTGCATATGTTCCGCCATGTGGGGGTTCCCATCTTGGGCCTAGTCGAGAACATGAGCTATCTGCTGTGTGGCCACTGTGGCGAACCCACCCCCATTTTTGGGCAGGGTGGCGGCGCGCAAATTGCAGCGGAGTTGGCTATGCCGCTTTGGGGACAAATTCCCATTGAGCCTCGCATTTGTGAGCAGGGAGATGCTGGGGAACCCCTGCCTCTGAAGGTTCCCGATGCTCCTTTGAGTCAGGTGTTTGCCCAAATTGCCGTGGGTTTGAACAACACTTTTGGCACCGGAGAGGTTCCCGAAGCCGCCCTGCTAGAGTCAGCCTCTTAGATAGATGGCCTGGCACCATGCTGGGATCTGACGTCATGTCTGACGCCAGGCGTCTGGCGAAATGGCTGCCGTCTGGTCCTGATGCTGTTGGCAACGGCGGCATAACCGGCCTTTCTACAGCCGAGGCGACACCGGTGCTCTTTGCTAGGGCTGCAGATATGGCCACTGAAGGCGGGGATGAAGAAACAGTTTTGCATCCACCACCGAAAATCTCAAATCGAGCATGGGCATAGATGTGAAGATACCCTCTAAATCAAAGCTATCCCCGCCAAAACCTGCAGCCAAAGGTCAATTTACGCCAATATTTGCCTACTTACCCGGCCTGCTGCTCACCAGCGGAGTCGCCGGTGTGGCTATTGTCTTAAGTCGCAGTCTAGGCATCCGTGAGTTGAATCCACTCCTGATTGCTGTCCTGCTGGGAATGGGCTGCCGACAGCTTTGGCCAGCGCCTCACACTTATCGTCCTGGCATTCAATTTGCCATGAAGCGAGTTTTAAGATTGGCCGTCATTCTGTTGGGACTGCGGCTGAGTGTCGAGGAGGTGCTTGCTGTCGGACCAAGTGGCCTGATGATTTTGGTCTTAAGCGCTGTCAGTACTTTCTACATCACTTGCTGGTTAGGACGCCGCTTACGCATTAGCCAGAAGCTGACTTGCCTCATTGCCGCAGGGACTTCAATTTGTGGGGCCTCTGCCGTCGTGGCCACAAACTCAGTTATTGAAAGCTCAGAAGAGGACATTACCTATGCGATCGCCGCGGTGACTGGTTTCGGCACGTTGGCAATGTTGAGTTATCCCCTGTTGTCAACCCTGCTGGCATTGAATCCGCAAACTTTCGGTATATGGTGTGGCGTCTCGATTCATGAAGTGGCTCAAGTTATTGCCACTGCCTTTCAACGAGGCGCCGTTAGCGGCGAGCTGGCCACCGTGACGAAGCTGGCCAGGGTGCTTTTGATTATGCCGATGATGCTCAGCCTGAGTTGCCAAAGTCGCAAAGGTGACAGGGGACAAGCATCTCGGCCAATGGCGATTCCCTGGTTTGTGCTTTGCTTTTGCGGATTGGTGGCGATCAACAGCCTGGGTATGATTCCTGAAACGACGAAGGCGATCGTGCTGGTGGGTAATCAGTTTTTGCTTTGTATGGCCCTTGCCGCCATGGGGCTAGAAACCAACCTCAGACAGTTGAAGCAAATTGGCTGGCAGCCGCTCTATTTAGCGGGATTTTCCTGGATATTTCTGTCGCTGCTGAGTTTGTCAATGATTCAAATAGTCTATTAATTGACTCACCGACTCATCTGCAAGCCTATGCCTGGTTGATGGATGAGCCGCGATCGCGGACTGGAGATTACTAGGAAATATCCGTCTTACGGTACGTTTCGCGGCGCTGCCAGCGCCTTACAATCGACGAGTTCTTTTCTAGAAATCCCCTTAGATTCTGTCATTCTCTTCAGCCTAGTCGGTTGTAAATTTCTATGAGTTCACCTTTGTTCTCTGGGCAGAATCTTCGAGAATGCGATCGTGGATATATCCTCAGGCGCATCATCGATTCAAGGATAAGACTCTTTAAGGGCGTGTATGCCGTGCCTGCTGCGCAAAACCCGCTAGGGGCTAATGCTCTCAGCATTCGGGGTTTCGCTGCTAAATAATGACAGTCTCTTAAGCTAGGCCGTCAAAAAACCGTTGCTGCTCAAAGGAATTCCCATGACTACTCCCCGTTGGCTAAGGAGACTCTTCCCTCTACTGTTGGTCTGTTTACTGACGGTTACGGCCTGCAGCTCAGCGCCATCCAAGTACGATCAAGTCCAGCAGGAAACAACGGGTGGCAATGCTCCTGCCGCCGTGGAAAAAGGCGCGCAAAAAGGCGGCACGTTCAATCAGTTCTTTCCCGCCTCGGAAGGGGAGTTCAAGGTTGTGCCTTCCCAAGAAAAGCAGGGCTTTGCTGAGTACAAGCTGAAGCGCGACGGCGAGACCTTGGCCATGTTGACCATCAACGACACCATTAGTCTGCCGGCTGCTGCCAAAAAGTATGAGACCGCCGCCGATACTTTAAGTGGATTTCCGCTAGTCGAGCAGGGCAGCACCGCCACCGGACTCTTGGTCAACGGTCGCTATCAGGTCAAAGTGCTTTCCCGCAACGATGGATTTACGGACAGCGATCGCCTCACCTGGCTAGAGAAATTTGATCTTGAAGGTCTATCTGGATTGGAGGCCAACACCCGAGCTTATCGTCGGGTGCAAAAGAAAAATGCCGCTAAGGCGGCAAAAGCGGCCAAGCAGCCAAAAACCGCGATTCCTCAGCCGACCCCTGAGAGCGCGCCGCCGTCGTTGGTGCCCCAGCCCGCTGGCTAGCCCTTTTAGGCCCCGTGGTCTGGCTCACAGTCATTATTTTCCCTCATTCTAGGAGCGCCTTATGAGCGTCAAGATTTACGAGAAAGTTGATAAGTTGCCGACTGGTGGATTGACCGTACGGGCGCTGAAAACCCTGGATACTTTCGTTCCGGGGCAATGGGAGAATCTGGTGGGCTTTGACAACACCATTAAAACGGTCACCAGAGAAACCGATGAGGCCATGGTGCAGGCGATCGGCGAACGGGCAATCACGCTATTTAACGACAAATCTGAAGGCTATCGACGGGCGCTGTGGCTTTATGAATCGGTGGATTCG
Source organism: Cyanobacteria bacterium P01_C01_bin.120 (assembly GCA_039027715.1). Lineage (GTDB taxonomy): Bacteria > Cyanobacteriota > Cyanobacteriia > Phormidesmidales > Phormidesmidaceae > Halomicronema. The sequence goes on along the minus strand of JBCCJU010000001.1, from coordinate 59,528 downwards.
GCGTCAGGACTTTTGGGCACTGCGGCGATCGCCAATCGCATCGGTCAAGACACCTTTCTCGGCTTTTTGAAGAACATTACTCCCAAGCCAGAGAAAGCCCAGACCATTGATTTGTCCGTCAAACTGGTCACTGAAGTCGTCGCCTTTTGTCATATCAACGGCATTCCAGGCGACAGTTTGGGCGACTTTCTTGCGGCGTTGGGTGACTACGGCAGTGAGTCCCTGATGCGGATGGCAGCGCTGGTTTCTTTCGACGGCGTGATCCCGTTAGGGGCTGACTTCAGCAGCAAAGCACTTAAAGCCATCAAAAATATGGGCGCTGATGAGCTGGAGAAAAATAAAACTTTCAGAGGAGTCCGCAAAGAAATTCCTGGCAAGGACGCCAAAGGTAAATTGAGCTTTATTACCGAAAGCTTTGAATCTACTCAGGGCTGGATGGATCGGTTTGTCAGCGATAAAGGCATCACGCAACATGGATTGGTCGATAAGCTGGCAGGTTTTATGGAAGGTTCCAAAAGTAAACTTGACTACTTAGGCGCCTTCCTCGATGTTTCCGTAAAATATTACGAGCATACGGGGGTGCAAACCCTGGCCCGCCGCCTGATTGAACGGGCCGTAGCGGAACTGTGAAGCTCATTCACCGCTAGCAGCGTGGCTGGTATAAATAGCCACTGTTAAATTTCTCAATAAACTGTTGTTGTTCTGTCGAGATCGCGCTGACCGTCGCAAAATGGCGCGATCGCTACACTTTCAATAGTTGAAACTTTTATAATGACGATTAATCGTATGGGGTAGAGAAGCCATATTCTCTGCCCCATTGCTGTCTAGGCTGCAAGTGTCTGGGTGGCTTCTTTGACTGGCTAAAACCAATTTTTAGTCATAATTCCGCAAGCGGCGGCAATGCTGGATTCAAACAATAGATTTCATTAATTTAGAGCGATCGCTGTCAACCTGTTATAAATCGAGAGCACATATTATGCGCACAGCTTATCTTCTAGTTTCCCATGGCAGCGCTGATCCACGTCATCAGGCCGGATTGACTCGGTTGGCTCAAGGCATGCGTCAACACTTAAAACGGCGCAGCCAGCAGGCAAAAATGACTAACGCATCCGCTTTGTCCCATCGCCAACAGTCCAGTTCCCTGTTGCAGTCCCCATTGTTATCCCTGCCCCAGGTTGCTCCTTTGCCATTTCGCTCACAGTCTTCCGCCTCTGAGGCAGCTTCGAGTCAGTTTCTCGTCGGCACTGCCACCTTGGAGGCGGCGACCACATCTCTAGCCGAGCAGATTATCGCGTTTGGCCAGGAGGCACTACAGCAGGGGGCCGAGCAGGTTGTAATTTTGCCGATGTTTTTGTTAGCAGGCATTCATGTCAAAGAGGATCTGCCGGCAGAAATGGCAGTTGCTCAGGCCCAACTGCCCGCGAGTTTGCAGCTAACTTGTTTGCCCTATTTAGGCAGCCATGGACCATTCAAACAGTATGTCGCCGCCCGTCTAGCCAAGACTAAGGCTGACCGCTGCGTGCTGCTAGCCCACGGCAGCAGCCGCGCCGCTGGCAATCGGGGTATTCAGCAGCTAGGCAAACTGCTGGATACTGACGTCGCCTTTTGGTCGGTAGCCCCTGATTTAGAAACCCAAGTTTATAACCTGATGCAGCAGGGACATCAGCATATTGCGATCGCGCCCTTCTTCCTCTTTCCCGGCAGCATTACTGACGCCATCACTCGCCGCACGGAACAGCTTGCCGAGCATCTGCCCAAACTTTCCCTGCGACTGTTGTCACCGTTGGGCACCAGCAGCGAACTCAGCAAAGTCATCGTGGAGATGGTGTGGGGAATGCCCCAGGCGTCATCGGTTCACAGGTGGCAGGCGCCAGCTCAGCGGGTAGCAAAAAACAGCATCACCGCCTAAGATTCTCTTAATATTTTCGCTGAATTAGCGTTCTGTAAAGTCAGAACTGTCGAGAGGAGACCGCAAAATCATGCACACACATCAATCAAATTTAGGCGAACGATCGCCGGGCAAAGTGTTTTTGGTCGGAGCTGGCCCCGGTGATCCGGGCCTGTTCACCCTTAAAGGTAAAGCGCTGCTTGACGTGGCCGATGTCGTCGTCTACGACGCTTTGGTCAGTCCCCCAATTTTGGCGATGATTAATCCGCAGGCCAAAATGTTGCCGGCGGGCAAGCGTCGCGGCTATCACTCTTTATCGCAGGCCGACATTAATCAATTGCTGATTGATCAGGCGCGACAGCACCAGACGGTGGTGCGGCTCAAAGGCGGCGATCCTTTTGTGTTTGGTCGCGGTGGTGAAGAAATGCTCGATCTAATTGCCGCAGGCATTCCGGTCGAGGTGGTGCCGGGCATCACTGCTGGAGTGGCGGTACCGGCTTACGCGGGCATTCCGGTCACCCATCGACAGTTCAGCTCTAGCGTCACCTTTGTGACGGGACATGAGGCAGTCGGCAAGTATCGGCCTCAAGTCAACTGGCAGGCGATCGCCCAGGGCGCTGAAACCATCGTGGTTTATATGGGCATCCATAACCTGCCCAACATTGTGAAATCGCTGACTGGCGCTGGTCTCGGCGCTGATACGCCGATTGCTCTGATTCGCTGGGGGACCCGTCCGGAGCAATCAGAATTGGTGGCAACTTTGGCCACTATTGAAGATGAAATGAGAGTTACTGGGTTTGCGGCTCCTGCGATCGCCATCATTGGCAACGTTGTCGCTTTGCGCGAAACCCTGGCCGTTTGCCAGCCCGCGATCAAAGCAACTCCAGAAATCCCGACTTTTCCAGGCTTGAAAATGCCCAGCCGAGCAGCCACAGCCGCGGTCGAAAGCCTTGCTAGGATAGAGTAGTGAGTAGGGATTATCGAAAATTCAGTCGTTAGCAAAGCTAGCGGTTTAACTGGCCTGGTATTCTAGGGGTTTAAGAACCGCTGGAAAAAAGCTGCGGATCATCTGGCAACTGTTCAGCGATCGCTGTTGACGCCAAACGTTTTAGATTCTTACTCGATTTTTAGTTAACGTCCATTTCCAATTTCAATTTATGGCTGCCACGATTCAGGTTGAAAAAAAGAAGCTCAAAAATCCTCCTCTCAATATTCATACTTTGGGTGACAAGGTTTTGCGTCAGCCGGCAAAGCGAGTGGCGAAGGTCGACAACAGCACCCGTGAGCTGGTGCATGACATGCTCAAGACCATGTACAGTGCCGACGGCATTGGCCTAGCCGCCCCTCAAATTGCGGTGGGCAAACAGCTTATTGTCATTGATATTGATCCGGAAAATGCAGCAGCACCACCATTTGTGTTGATCAATCCCAAAATAATCCGCACGAGCAAAGAGCTTTGCACTGATAAAGAGGGTTGCCTCAGTATTCCCGGCGTTTATTTAGACGTTGTTCGACCCGTTGCCACTGAAATTAGCTTTAAGGACGAAAATGGTCGCCCTCAAAAGCTACAGGCCTCTAATCTGCTGGCCCGCTGCATCCTGCACGAAATTGACCATCTCAATGGGGTTATGTTTGTTGACCGCGTCAATAATCAGCTAGCGGTTACTGAGGAACTGAAAAAGAACGGCTTTTCGGCCAAAGACGTCAAGATGTTTGCTGGCTAAGCCTTGCGCTGAAAGGTTAGTCTGCGCTAAATAAAAAAACAGTCGATTTTATTCAAGGAGAGCCTACCGTGTGGACGCCCAAAAGCAGCTTGTTGCTGTTATGTTCTTGTCTGGCAGCTATTTCAGCCGTTGCTGCTGTGTTTGAGCTTTTGACCGGAGAGCCAGATTGGGGCTTCGGCCCGACGTATCTGCTAATGGGCATTGCAATACCGCTGGTTGGCGTTTTCTTCTATGCTGCTGTTCGAGACGCGCGAGCCAATATGTAAGCTTCGCTAGCCGCTCCGGAATATCAGTTTTGGCTGTCAGAGCTTGACTTCAGCAGGATTTGAGGTGCGGAGCGTTGAGAAAAAGCTACCGATATCGTTCTAAAAATTTTGATTAACCTCTCCTCTCCTAAGCCCTACGGGTAGACATCGCCAACGAAAGGAGAGGAACCGGAGTCCTAGGGTACTTTTCTTCAAGGGCAAAACCAGGATTTTCCCAAACCTCTCTTTGTGAAGGAGAGATGCCGCAGGCGGTGAGGTTTGGTTAGGCACAAAACTATAGATCTAAATCTGGATGAGGTTTAGACCAAAAATTACGCTGCTTCCATCCAGTCATAGATTTGCTCTAGCTGCTTCAAGGAAACTAAGCCATACTGCCACAGCACCATGGGCAATGGACCTGGGTCTTGCTCGCAGTGCCGCAAAGCCACATTAATGGATGCCTGGGAAATATCTAGCTCATCCTGCAAAAATTTAATTAAGTTAGCGTTCCTGATGTTGACAGCTTTTTGCATTGCGCGGGTTTCCTTAAGCTGGCCTTAGCCGTCGAGCCTTAGCCATACGCTGATTGCGGGTTGTATCTAAGCTAGTGGGGGTCTGCACGGACAAAGAATCTGTTGAGACAATACCTATCTACAGCAAAAATTACGGAAGCATTCGGTGAGCATCATGCTCTGGGGCACATTAGCTACTCCGAAACAGCCGCTTTTTGACAGGTCTAGCGCACATCTGTCAAATGACAGAAAATGCAGAGTCGTGCTTAGGTTGACACAGAGTATCAAATCTTGCTCAACTTGACCAGCCTTTTTGAAGAATGGCGGCACCAAATTTGAGCTAATTTGCAAAATTAAGGGGATAAAGCGTAAAAACGCGACAAATTGGTAGGGTTATTCCCCACCTTCATCAACCACTGGGACAGGCGCTGGAGCGGGGGCAGGCGCGGGGGGCGGGGCGGGCGCGGGCACCGGTTCGGTGGCGGGCGCAGGTATCGGATCTTCAGCTACAGGCTCGGGGCTTGGAGTTGGTGCCGGTTCGGGGACGGGGTCTGGAGCTGGTTCAGGGGCAGGCGCGGCCGGCCCGGGTGCAGCGGGAAAATCATCAGTCGGGCCACTGTCATCTACCGGAGCTGACTCAGGGTCGGCCTGGGAGGCTGATTCGGAGTCATCACTGCGAGCCTCGTAATCATCATCGGACGGCTCGTCGCGGTCGGTCGCCGCCGCCGCTTTAACCTTATTGGGTTTAACGGGCTCGGCTTCGATGCTACCTTTACGCCCGGCTAATTGGGGCAAGGGGGGAAAATCTTCTTCGGGAATGTCTTCTAATAGTTTGGACATAAAATCGCCCCAGGTGGCCGCCGCCGAACTGCTCACTCCCCAGGTCCGACTATTGTCATCATTGCCTAACCAGATGCCAACTGCCAGTTGCGGAATATAGCCCACAAACCAGAGATCACGGTCATTTTCTGAGGTGCCCGTCTTGCCGGCCACTGGGCGCCCTATGTAGGCTCGTCCACCAGTACCGCCTTCCACGACGCTGCGCAGCATCCATGTCACAATGGCTGCCGTTGTTTCATCCACCGCCTGGGTGGGAGCATTATCAACGGCATAAATGACCTTTCCAGAGCTGTCGAGCACGCGACGAATGCCGTGGACGGGATGGTGTCTACCCTGTCGCGCGAGGGTTCCGTAGGCGCTGGTTAGCTCTAATAGAGTGACTTCCGAGGCTCCTAAGGCCAGGGAATAGGTCGGCAGTAGCTCAGATTCAATGCCCATGCGCTCAGCCATATTGATGATGGGCTCAAACCCGACATCAATCAACACTTTGACCGCTACGATATTAATCGAAGATGCTAAAGCTTTTTTAATAGAAACATTGCCGCTGTAGTTTTCGCCGTAGTTTTTGGGTTCGTAGCCATCAACGACGAATTTGGCGTCAGCGTAGGACTTATTAGGGCTAAAACCCGCCGCGATCGCAGTCGTATAAACAAACGTCTTAAATGTCGAGCCGGGCTGCCTCAGGGCCTGAGTGGCGCGGTTAAACTGGCTGTCGTTAAAGTCAGTGCCTCCCACGACGGCCTTGATTTCGCCATTACGTGGATCAATGGCAACTAGCGAGGCCTGGCTAAATCGCTGGCGATTGCCGACCGTAGCGACAGTCTCGTTAATGGTTTCCTGAGCCTTACGCTGCCAATCGGTATTTAGGGTGGTTTCTACGGTTAAGCCCCCCGCTTCTATCACTTCCGGCGATAAAACTTCACTCAGCTGCTTTTGCACAAAAACAGTGAAATAAGGAAATTCGCTGTAGAGAAATTTAGGTTCTTTAGGAGTGGTGGCGATCGCCTCCGCTAAAGCCGTATTGGCTTCTGCCTGAGTAATTTTTTCATTTTCTAGCATCCGCCGAATCACCGTATTGCGCTGAGTTTCGGCGGCTTGGGGGTCAACCAGTGGCGAATAGGCGCTCGGTGCTGGTGCCATACCCGCAATGAGGGCCACTTCTGAGAGCGTCAGCTCGTCCACAGACTTACCAAAGTAAACCCAGGCGGCGTCGGCCACGCCGTAGGCACCAGCGCCCAAATACACCAGATTGAGATAGCGTTCAATAATCTCGGACTTGGTGTATTCCTCTTCGATTTTGAGAGCTAGCAAGGCTTCGCGAGCTTTCCGCTGCACGCTGCGCTCTTGGTCGAGGAAGGCAATGCGGGCGAGCTGCTGGGTGATGGTGCTGGCGCCCTCAACGACATCGCGCTGGCGAATATTATTCAGCGTGGCCCGCGCAATTCCTTGATAATCGATACCGCTATGCTCGTAATAGCGGCGATCTTCTGAAGCGATAAAGGCGGCAATCATCGCTTCGGGAATGTCATCGTAGGTTAACTTTTGCCGGGTAGCAGGTCCAACTTTCTGCAAAATGACGTTGTCGGCAGATTTGATCGTAATGGTGCCCTGCCGCTCAAAGGTTTGCAAATCTGTCACAGCGGGCAAATTAGCTTCCGTTGTCCGCCAAATCCGGTAGCCTCGACTAATTCCAGTGGCCCCCATGGCCCCCACTGTCAACGCCACCCAAAACAGCGGTCGCAGGTGCAGGGGACGGCGATAGGGCGGGCGTGGGCGCGGCGTCGCGGCGGTCTCAGCCGTAGCCTCCCGAGGATAAATCTGCCGAGCGGGCGGTGGCGCCGAGGAACTCGCGACCGCCTGCCGACTGCGCGGAGTGCGACTAGCCGATTTAGAACTCATAAACAACTGTTGGAATCGTCGCATGAACGTATTGGCCACGGTTACCCTATCCTTTCACCGGCTTAAATCTCAATTACAGCGATCGCCTAGCCCACACTATACTAAAAGCCCGTCCCCGAGAAACCGTGACCATAGTAACGCGCTAAATTTTTTACCCAGTTTGAATCTTCCCGCTCGGGAGTCGCTGTTAGACAATTTATCCCGCGACGCGATTTCCACGCTGCTCCACCAAAACTACTGAGAGTTGAGCGGCCCCCGGCAAGACTTATCCCAAAACCCAGTTTCCGGCGCTACACCAGCGATGAATGGCCCAACGCCAGGGCAGTTACCAGCATGCCAAAGACCAAGAACGGCTGAGCGCTGGCCTGATATTTCACATCGTTTTCTAGGGGATCCCGTAGAAAGTACATGTCTTGGAACGTGATTTGAGGAATGATCAGCAGAATTAGCAGCACCGCATAGAGATTTTGGTGAATCGCCATAAGATACGCCGCTACACCGCCTTGAAATACATCAATCATGAGTACACAAATCCAAGCGGCAGTGCCAATGCCGAACATCACCGGCAGGGACTTGAGCCCCAGTTGGCGATCGCCCTCCACGCTTTTGAAATCATTCACAATGGCAATACCCAGTCCTGCCAAGCTGTAAAACAAAGTCAGTAGAACAATGGTCAGGGTGAGGTCACCAAATAGCGCATGGCCGGCCCACCAGGGCAAGGCGATGTAGCTAGCGCCGAGGGCATAGTTGCCAAGCCAGCCGTTTTGCTTCAGCTTCAGCGGCGGTGCTGAATAAATGTAGGACAAAAAAGCGCCGCCCACCGCGATCACGGTGACGATGGGGAATTCGTGTCCGGCCCACTGGTCAAGCGCATAGGCCACGCCAATACCCGTCACCAGCAGCACAATAATTTGCGTAGCTACTTGAGGAATTGAGATGGCCCCCGAAGGAATGGGGCGATAGGGTTCGTTAATCGCGTCGATTTCGCGATCGTAAAAGTCATTCATCGTTTGGGTATAGCCCGCTAGCAGCGGCCCCGACAGCAGCATGCAGGCCGCCGCCACCAGCACATATTCCAGACTCCAAACATAGTTGCCGGAAGAGGCCGCTCCGCAAACGACACCCCAAATCAAGGGCACCCACGTAATCGGCTTCATCAGCTGTAGACGAATTTTCCAAATGGACGTTTCACCCGCTTTCGCTCCTCGAATGCCCAGCAATTGTCGGGCTTTGCCACCTTTAGCGGTTTCCGGGGTGGCTTGGGGGGCTTCTGATACAGGATCAGCCATAGTGTCTCCAATCAGGGTCTGCGTCTAAGTTTTCGTAAAGTGATGTCGGGCGCTTTCAAACGTTAAGGCGAAACTCAACGCCATGTTGAGTAAATCCCAACTGTTTGTATAAATCGTGAATTTGTGGTCTAGAGGTCCGACTGGTCGCAATCAGCTTGTAACAGTTTGCTTCCTTGGCTAACTCAATAACTCGCTTGACGAGAGCTGAGCCCATGCCTTGACCACGATAGGCCGGCTCGACGAATACATCTTCCATCAGGCCAAAGGGCTGCTCATGCAAATCATTGTGCATTAAATAAATGTACGCTCGACCGACTTCCTTGCCTTGGTCTTGGATCGCAATTCGCTTACCGCTGGCTTTCACCAACTGCGCTTCAAAGTTCATGCTTTTCGCCTTTACTCCGCTTTCAGTAAGCCAGTACAAATACTATTCTGCACTAGCACTATTCTGCCTGAAGTCAGGGAAACTAGAAGGAAAGGATGAGATAGTCTTCTTGGAATTTGGCGCCCTGGACAGAGCGATTTTTTAAGCTGGTGGGCAAAAATAGATTGCGCCTCACGTCGCCAGCCGTAACGGTCACTTCTGGTCCGTATTGGGTTAGGTCAATCTCAGCCTTAGTGAATCCTGGCAGGAACAGCTTTACCTGCTTTTCAACCTCGTTGATGACAACTGGCGCTGGGGCATTTTGTACCGCCGCTGCTAAATTGGGCATTGCTGTCATTAGCGGTTCCCAATTGTCATCGGTGAGCCTGGGACAGGACTGGCTGGGAATTGACGCCAAGGATTGGTCAGGAACCGATGCATCGTAAGCGATCGCGCCACCCACCGTCATCCCAATTTGCTGCGCACTGCCCCACAGATAGCGAGCCATTTCGACATCGGCGGGTGCTGCAGTTGTCACCAAAAAGCCTAAACAATGCTGCGCCGACTGCACCGCCTGCCGCCCCGCCGCGAGAAAATCACGCGCCTGCTGAATTGGCTGATTCATGGAATCTTGGCTACCGCTGATATTCAGTACGGCACCAGCGATGGGTTGGATAAACGGCGATAGGGCCCGTGCCAGCTCTGATTCTGCCAGCACCTTTTGGAAGCGGCGAATATACCAGTCCATTTGCTCCGGTAGACCCCACATGCGCAAAGAGGCTTTTCCTGAGACGGCATCATAAACGAGATAGTCGTATGTCTGGCTGTCATACAGCACCCGAATGGCATCCAGCGTCAGGGCGTCTTCCATGCCCGGCAGTACCACCAGTTCCTGACCAAAAACCTGCTTCAGCAGGGGATTGCGCAAGTACTGGGCTTCTAAGCCCTTGACGACGTCCCAGCTTTGCTCTAGCAGTTTAGCCGCCTGCAACTGCAGCGTCCATAAATTGGGTCCTAATGCCGTCGCTTCGGTCACTAGGGCTTGTCCCCACAGCGCTGCAGGCAGCGGACCGCTATCTTGAGTCAGCCACAGAACGCGGTTACCCTGCTGGGCTAGCTGCCGCGCCATCGCGATTGAGGCGATCGCACAGGCCGTTCTTGATTGCCCGAGAAAAGTCAATATTTGAGACACAGTCTTCTTTTGCCATAAATTTGACAGCCGCTATTGGACAGCCGATGGTTTGTTCTCGAAAAACCAGCTAGCAAAGTCATCCTTGAACTCAACTAAGCCGCCGCCTTCGCTGCCGTCCCCCATTCTAAAAACTCGGACGACCCCGGCTAAGCTTGATCGACTAACCGTCTCTTGAGGACCGCGATCGCATGAGAGAGAACCTTTTATCGTTTGCCCAATGTTTGACGTCGTGACCAACTTGACCCCTGGAAAAATCCAGCATTCGGCTTCGGTCCTAAACGCCACATAACAGCATTCCTTTACCGAATAAGGGGAAAACCTGCTCGGAAACTCTTGCTCTTAAGCAGATTAATGGTCCCTGTGGGCAAAAAATGCTGTAAATGACAGTTTATCAGCGTCTTGCGTCATCCTGGTCTATGGTTAGAAAGGCAATCACAATTCTCTGGCGGCAAAAGGAGATCGATAAAGCACGATGCTGGCCAAGCGCATTATTCCCTGCTTAGATGTGAACGCCGGGCGTGTCGTTAAAGGCGTCAACTTCGTTGATCTGCGCGATGCCGGCGATCCTGTCGAATTAGCTCAGGCTTATAACGAAGCTGGCGCTGACGAACTGGTGTTTCTAGATATCACAGCGACCCACGAAGACCGAGCTATTTTGCTAGACGTGGTTTATCGCACCGCCGAGCAGGTTTTCATTCCGCTCACGGTGGGCGGCGGCATCAATTCCTTAGAGCAAATTAAACAACTGTTAAGGGCCGGTGCAGACAAAGTCAGTATCAATTCGGGGGCGGTGCGTCAGCCAGAGTTGATTGAGCGGGCCAGCGATCGCTTCGGCGCCCAGTGCATTGTCGTGGCGATCGATGCTCGTAAGCGTGAATCGGTTGAGCATCCTGGGTGGGATGTGTATGTGCGCGGTGGCCGTCAGAATACCGGACTCGACGCGGTGGCCTGGGCCCAAGAGGTCGTCCGACGCGGGGCGGGAGAATTGCTGATAACTAGCATGGACGCTGATGGCACCCAAGCCGGCTATGATCTGCCCCTCACCCAGGCGATCGCCAAGCAGGTTGATGTACCGGTCATTGCGTCCGGCGGGGCGGGCAATTGCCACCATATCTATGAAGCGTTGACCGAGGGCCAAGCTGAGGCGGCTTTGCTGGCTTCCCTGCTGCACTATGGTCAACTCACTGTGAGTGAAATCAAAACTTATCTCGCCGGTCATCAAATCCCCACCAGACCAGCAGGACAAATCTAATCACTTCATTAAAATTCTGTTACACTGCTTTACATAGTAGGTTTAATTAAGAAGGAATTTAGGCGATCGCCATTTATGCTCCTTTTAACTGTGCTGGTAGTTGTTGCATTGGTCGCTTGGGCTTTGCGCCTGATGGATCAGGCTGTCAAAAGCCAGGAATTTTCTTTTATGCTGGCTGGCTTTTTGGTCGCTTCTTCCGCCGTTGCTATGATGACGGTTTATTTTCTGATGAGCGATTACATGCTCTATTTAGGCGGCATTACTGGCACGCCGATTTCGTAGTTTTTTGTTTTTAACTGAAGATTCAGGCTGGCAGCAGCGCTGTTGGATAAGCATGGTTTGGTTCCTACGAGTGCGTGTTGTTGCGGAGATGTTGCTGCGAAGACATTGAATCCCCTCCCATAGAAAATTTTTAGTTGCCCGTAGCAAAGCTGAAATTTCCCAGTTTGTAGCGCTGTTGTGCAAATCTGGGATAAGAGTCTTTGGCTGTACGATGCATACGCTGACCATTACCCGACCCGACGACTGGCACCTGCATGTGCGCGATGGTGCCGTTTTGAAAACGGTTTTGCCTTATACCGTGCGTCAGTTTGGCCGCGCCATCATCATGCCAAATCTCAAGCCGCCGGTGCGCTTGGTGGCTGACGCTGCAGCCTACCGCGATCGCATTCTGGCCGCGATTCCAGTCGGCCAGTCGTTTGAGCCGTTGATGACCCTTTATCTCACTGACAATACTGCGCCGGAAGAAATTATCGCGGCCCAAGCAGCCCAGTTCATCAAAGCCGTCAAGTATTATCCAGCCGGGGCCACCACTAATTCAGACTCTGGCGTGACCAACCTGGAGCGGTGCGATCGCGTCTTTGCCGCTATGCAGCAGGTAGATATGCCCCTTTTACTGCATGGAGAAGTGACGGACGGATGGGTGGATGTGTTTGATCGTGAAAAACGCTTTATTGAAAAGCAGTTGATTCCCCTAAGGCAGCGATTTCCTGACCTGCGACTGGTGCTTGAGCACGTGACCACTGCCGATGCCGTGCAGTTTGTGATGGCCCATGACAACGTGGCCGCCACCATTACACCGCAGCACTTGCTGTTTAACCGTAATGCCCTTTTTTTGGGCGGCATTCGTCCCCATTTTTACTGCCTACCGATTTTGAAGCATGAAGAGCATCGTCGCGCCATTTTGCAGGCCGCAACTTCTGGCAGCCCAAAGTTTTTTTTAGGCACCGACAGCGCTCCCCACACTCGCTACAGTAAAGAATCTGCCTGTGGCTGTGCCGGTTGCTTTACGGCTCTGCATGCTATGGAACTATACGCCGAAGCATTTGAGAGCGCTGATGCCCTCGATAAGCTAGAAGCGTTTGCCAGCTTTCACGGCCCTGACTTTTATCGACTGCCGCGCAACACTGAGCAAATTACGCTGGCCAAGCAGGACTGGCGCATTCCCGATGAGGTACCTCTAACCGAATCGGGGCTGGTGCCGCTGCGAGCTGGGGAAATAATGACTTGGCAGGTAGTGTAATTAAGGACTTTGCGGGTAAATAAAGTACCTGAGGGGTAGCAGGGTAGCAGGGTAGTTGAGTGGCAGGGTAGCAGGGTAAGAGAGGGTGGTTGAGATGTTATTAATTTGCACGTCCCTAAGCCGGCATTTCGCGCTTCTGCCTGGTTCTTAGTTCTTGATACGTCGGTTTTTGTTCTCGGTGCTTGGTGCTTGGTGCTTGATGCTTAATGCTCGATTGGGCTCACAGGCAGAATCGCCGCTCTAGTATTCTATCCACCCCATTACTCCACCACTTAAGTCCTCCGGGCAGACTCTGGCATCACCCCATCACCCCGTCACCCCGTCACCTCAGGCAACTCCACTACACCCCATTACCACTTACGGCTGCTTCTGCTCGACGCCAAAACCGGCTAGCAGCACATTCTCTAATGGGGCTTGATCAGTCTGGGGACGCTGATAGTTGAGAATGCGCCGAATACGTAGGTCGGGATTGACCAGCGTGATGGAATCGACGGAAACCACCTTGGTGTAGCGGGTAGTCATCAGCAGTTCCCGATTAGCTAGTCCAAAGCGAAAATGAGAAATGATTGGTTTGGCCTCTTCATAGGCCCGATCGCGCAAGTAATGGCCTTCGAGATGGTCAGCTTCCTCTAGCGTCGGTACGAACAGCATGCGCAACTCTTGGCTGACTTCGTCTCCGGTCTCAGATACGGTGTGAAAACCCAGTCGAAATCCGGGCATGGTCTCAATATTTTCCACATCACCATATTGGTTATCGGCGAGCACTTTTTCCTTCAGGTCTCGGGTGATGGGGGCGACGGCAAATTCCGTTCGCGATCGCTCGATCTCTTGATGACTCAAATAATGATAGGTGCGCTCAGTTACCCACTGGCCTACGCAACAGTCGAAAAAGTCGTAAAACGGTTGAATACTCATTATGCGATCGGGCTGTCCGGTTAGTCTCTTAATGCATCGTAGGGCATTCTGCCAATAGTTTCCCAGGACGACAGCGGCAGCCCGTAGCGGGACTTATTCAGTTGAATTCAGTCGAATTCGATTGTGCTCTCTTAGTTGCTAAATGTGGAGAAATCAGGTCAATGCTTCTCACATTTGGGCGACATCAAAAGATTTTTCGTCAATCCTATTTAGGTATTATCCAAAGAATTCATAGTCCACAAAGTGAATACCAATCCCACAAAGTGCGCCAGCAGAATATTGGTATTAGCTTGAATCACAAAAATATCCAAAGGCTGTACATACTGGCTCACGCTGCTGGGGGCGCCAAATACGGCGGCTCCCTGGGGCTGCGAAAGGGCCTTGGCTAGCAGTGCCCCGACAGTCGCTTCGGCGCCAATTAGGGTGGCCAACATGCCCCCAAGGCTAATAAACAGGCCGACGCGCAAGCTGCGGATAATGGCTTTTGGTTTTGGCCGCTTGGCGTCGTCTCGGCTGCGTAGCTGACGACTTAGGCGGGTGTAGCGAAAGGCCCAGAAGGCACTAATAAAAACGGTAACTTGGCCCACCGAGGTGAACAGCAGTCCGGCTCCCGCTCCGGGATTATTGCCGCCATTGCGAGCCGACAAACTAGCGATCGCAAAGATCAGAGCTAAGCTGGCAATCACCCCCAATACCAACTGCGCCCAAAAACTAATCCATCCAAAGCGCCGGAAAGCACCGGAAATGCGACGGATAGCAGGGGGCAGGGAGTACTCTAACTCGGGGGTCATGAACGACGGGAAAAGTTTGACTCAGCACCAACGGATAACCGTTAGCACCGCTACAGTTGTGATTCTAGATCACTCCGGTGGGGATTCTCCGATTTGGAAAAAGAGCGGCACAATAGTTAAAACAAGACTGATGCACTGTCCGGTTGTCTTTCTTTTTCTGGAAAATGCTGTAGCCCCACAAGTTAAGGGCCAGGGACTGTTATTGAGATTAGCTGCGTCAGTCTGAAGTTGTTCACTATCCCCCGAGGAGGCTTTTGCATGGTGCGATCGTTTGACCAATACACCGACCAAATTATTGAATTGGTGGCTCGTTATCGCGATCGCGTTGATTTTCTTGCTGTTCGCCTAGAGGAATCGGAAGGCACCGACATTCTGCTGCGGGGCGGCAAGGTCGAAACGCTGAGCGAAGGTATTTCCCTGGGGGGACAGGTGCGCGCCTGTCATCGAGGCGGTTGGGGATTTGCCAGCTTTAATCAGCTGGCCGACCTGCAAGAGCGCATTGAGGGTGCCATTCACGCAGCCCACCTGGTCGGCGATGATGAAACCCTGCTGGCGGCAATTGAACCGGTGCAGACGCGATCGCAGCTGACAATGACAGGCACCAGTCCGCGCCACATCCCCTTGATGCAAAAAAAGACTCTCTGCACCCATTACGATGAGATTTTACAAAGCGTTGACCGCTGCATTGCCACCACGTCTGTGCGCTACAACGACGTCACTCAACGCCTGCTGCTGGTGACCTCGGAGGGCACCCAGATAGAACAAAGCTGGTCGGACATGGAACTGCGCCTGGCGGCAACTGCCCGCAATGGCGACACGGTTCAAACCGGCCGGGAAACTAACGGTTCCCGCCGCGCTTTTGAAGATCTACAAAATTTAGACGTGCAGGTGCGCAGCGCCGCTGAACGGGCCGTAGCTGCCCTGGATTTGCCACCCGTTAAAGGCAAGGCCTACGATGTGGTCATTGATCCGATATTGACGGGCCTGTTTGTTCACGAAGCGTTCGGCCATCTTTCCGAGGCCGACATGGTCTACGAAAATCCGGATCTCCTAGAGGTCATGACGTTAGGCCGCCGGTTCGGCCCCGAAGACCTGCAAATTTTTGATGGGGCAGCGCTGGGCGGTCATCGCGGCAGCTACGATTACGACGATGAGGGCTGTCCGGCTACCACGACTCACTTGATTCAAGATGGTCGCCTGGTAGGGCGGCTGCACTCCCGCGAAACCGCTGGACGACTGGATGAGCAGCCGACGGGCAATGCCCGCTGCATCAGCTATCACTATCCGCCGCTGGTGCGCATGACCAACACCTGGATTGGTCAAGGTAAAACGCCGGTGGCCGATCTGTTTGCCGGCATTCGCGAGGGCGTTTATGCCAAGAACTGGATTGGCGGCATGACGAATGGCGAGATGTTTACGTTTACCGCTGGGGAAGCCTGGATGATTCGCGATGGCGAACTGGCCGAACCCGTCCGGGATGTCACGCTATCGGGCAACGTATTTCGCACCCTGGCGGATATCGAGGGTATTGGCGACGACTTTTATTGGGACGAATCTGGCGGCTGTGGTAAAGGCGGCCAAAGCGGTCTGCCCGTAGGCTGTGGTGGGCCCAGCCTGCGCATTCGCAATGTGGTTGTGGGCGGAGAAGCCTAAATCGGTGCTGCGTCTCTCCCAAGGACATCTCAGTCTGCTGGAATATTGTCCCCGGCGATATCAGCACACGATTTTGCAGTCGCTGTCGGTGCCGCCTTCGCCAGATTTGTTAGCGGCTCAGCAGTGGGGCGATCGCTTTCATTTGCTGATGCAGCAGCGGGAAATGGGGTTACCCATCGACCCCGTGCTATCTGCCGACCAAGAATTGCAAACCTGTCTGCAACAGCTTAAGGCGGCAGCTCCACAACTGTTTGACACGACAGGAGAGACCTTTCGACAAAGTGAACATGAGCGATCGCTGGTGTTTCAAAACTACTGGCTCACTGGGGTCTACGACCTGCTGCGGCTGTGGCCTGAGCAAGCGGAAATTGTGGATTGGAAAACCTATCTGCAGCCTCGCAGTCTCCAAAAACTGCAGCGAGAATGGCAAACCCGGCTCTACCTCTACATGCTGGCCGAAACGACGGCGTATAAGCCTGAAACTATTACCATGGTTTACTGGTTTGTCCGGGCGCAGGAGCCCCAGAGTCAAACCCCCACGCCACAACAGGTACGCATTCCCTATTCGACAGCGGTTCACCATCGTACTCAACAAGATTTAGCGCGTCTGACCCAGCAGCTTACTAGCTTTTTGGCCACGGGTGAACCGTTTCCTCAAATTCCTGTCGGCAGCGATAAGTGTCATGACTGTCCCTTTGCGGTGCGATGCCAGCGCGGCTTTGCCCGCGATACCGCAACTGCCGATTTGCCCGGCTTAGACGAAATTGTAGAAGTGCCTATATAGGCTTCTGTCAGTATTTTGGCAATCTAGGCCAGTATCTTCGGTGCGTCTTTGGATGCTTTGTGCAACAAGGCCACAGGGAACAGAAAATAGGTAGTGGGCTGTAAGGGTGGAGGGGCGAAGGGCTGTTCGCCCGTACCAGGTGGTGGAGTAGAGGGGCGATCCCTCCACATTGCACTTCGACGTACTCAGTGTTTCGCAGTTGTAGGGCGTTGCCTTCCACCAGCGGGATCACAAGATTGACCTCGGCTAAGTCGTTAGTGCGGGCTATGTCAAAGGCTTCGAACGTGACGCCACAGGCCACTACTTGGTTGTCAAAGATCCCTTCTCCGACAAAGGAAATCGCCAACTGTCCTTCCTCTTCAATACAATAGACATCGAGCGTGCTGGATGGCTCCATCGCAATGATTTGCCCGTCGTCGCTATAGACCGATGCCCTCTGGCAAATCAGGCGTAGCAGCGGGTTCAGGTGCGGTCGGAGTCGCAGTTTCAGAGGTAGCCTCTGGCTCAGGGGCGTTGCAGGTTGCCATGCCCAACAGGGCGATCGCTGCTAATGGCATCCACAAAAATGAGCGCAGGGATTGCATCATCAAGTTCCTCACACGTTTCAGTACACATCAGAGATTACAGGAAAACCACTTGACAGCCGAGCCTACTCGGACGGCAGCACAAACTCGGTACTAAATCCGCAGTGCAGCTCGCATCGGGCACTTGGTTAGAGCTGCTGATAAACGCGACGCCGATATCTTGGGCACAGGGATTTTTGATGACCGCATGGCCAAGGCTGGGCAGTTCCACATAGGTGCCGTTCGTTAAAAGGAACTGGTTCCAAGGCTTTGCCTGAGAATCTATGAGGAGGCTCGGCCTCTGGTTGGGAGGCCGAGCCTCAGGGTGAGATTTTGAAGTCTTGCTAGCTAGTTTGAAGATCCCTCAACTGCCGTTCCAATTCAGCCAACTTTTCTTCACCCGCTGCAAGCTGGTTTTCCAACTGGGTTATTTGCCGCTGGAGTTTAACACGAGCAGCTTCATTCCCTTCAACGGCCCATTGGTTATTAAGCGCCTGTAGTTCTGTTTCCCAATTATCAAGGTGTTGGTTTTGTTGGTTGATCGCTTGATTGAATCGATCTCGTTTCCGTTGCAAAGCAGATCGACGAAGAGATGTGTCTGATGTGGGAGAGACTTCTACATAGGAAAGTGGGCTGTCAGTTGCGTCAGCAATGCGGGCTTCCAAAAGGCGGAGCTGAGTATGTTGGGTGGCAAGGGTCTCAAATAGAGCTTGAAGATCTTCATGGGGGTGGACCATGAGTCGGTTGTAGCGCTGAAAATAATGAGTGTTGAGGGGAGAGGGGTCGGCATGGGTTGCAATGCTGGCCTGGATGCGGATTTTTTGGTCGACCCCTTCGATGCTGAGAATTCGGATTTGGGCTGGGGGATTTTGGTTAATAAGTTCTTGGAAGGCGATCGCTGCAGCGGTGGGATCAATGCCCTTGCGATGATAGAGGTCGAGGGTCTTAAGGGGGGTAGCGTCAGGAGTTGGGGGTAGTGTTTGTTGTCTGTAGGCTTTGAGGGTATTGAGAATGGGAGCAATGAAATCAATGAAGTCGTTGGCCTGAAAGGTTTCATCGCGGTTGTCGGGTTTGCGGTATGGATCAGGGTTATCGTTGGTTGGCAAGCGCAGGTAGATGTAGTCGCACTGGATGGCGTCAAGGTGGGTTTCGGGGGAGATGCCCCAGTTTTCGATGCAAGCGCCCGTAAGGATAGCGCCCGTGAGGTCAGCTCCGTAGAGTTGGGCTTGGGCGAGTTTAGCGTTGGTGAGGTTGGCCCCTTGCAGGGTGGCGTTGGTCAGGTCGGTCCCAATGAAGCTGGCTCCGGCAAGGTTAGCATGGTCAAGATTGACGCCTCGCAGGTCGAGGCGATCGAAATTTTGCCCTTGCCCGTCTAACTCCGTGACTAGGCGCCGGATTTGAGGATTAGCCAGGTAGGTGCCTTGGAGGTTGTTTTGGTGGAAAGTGGTGTTGTGCCAGCGTGTACGGGTAAGAACGGCATTGCTGAAGTCGGTGTGGCGGAGGGTCGCGTTGCTGAAGTCAGCAGCAGTCAGGTCAGCTTCGCGGAAACGAGTACTACCCCAGGTGGCAAAGGTAATGGCGAGGGTGCGGAGAATTTCGTAACGGGAATCAGGGTTAGAGTGGAGTGCGCACTTTCCCATATAGCACCCTAGCCCCAAGATAAGGATGCTAATTGCAAATAGCCAAATCCTATCGGCTTCGGTCCCGCTAAATCCAGCCCCGATGACGAGCCCCAGAATACTGAAGACCAGGTGGCGGGGAAACGCTTGCGTAAGAACAATGGCGGCGGCAAGTCCCACGATACCGGCAATTGAGCCGCCGATAGACAGTGCGCTGACTGCAGTAGCACCGGCAATTTGTGCATTGTCTGCGATTGCCACGGTCATGACAATCATGAAAATGGCGATAAAGCTAATTAATCCCAGGGTATAGGTTAGTCCTTTCCACAAGGCGAACCCCCAGAAGGTGACAATGCCAATGCCAATGCCAATGCCCAATAGCCAGAAACTGAAATTAGACTCGGAAAAAAGGTCCAGAAAGATACCCACGGCGTAGAGAGTCGTGAAGCCTGCCAGGATAGCAAGAAGCACCGCGCAGACTTGGTGGAAACTTTGCAGGATGGGAGGTGGTCCTGTCGTCACTTGGCGAAATATGACGTGTTGCCAGGTTCCTATGAAGGGTTTGCCTCGCAGGTCTGTACCCTCAAAGTTCTGGGTACGGTAGTGGTTAGGAGTCGGGGGATGAAAGTTCACAGTTCGTGAAGGACTTCAGTTAAACCTGACAGCGACGCCATCGTTTTTTAACCCATTCAAAGTTGCAAACAGGGGGCGTCCCAGCAAGACGAGCAGTTGCCACCTGGCGAGTTTCGCCTGGTTCGGCTCCGTGGAGATCTTCTGGTCTAATCCCTTGGGGAATGGGGTTGGAAGGGGGATGAATAATCCCGACAAGGGTGCCGGAGGCAACAAGGGTTCCTTCATCTCTAAACGGACTCGGGGAGCTTGGCGGATTCGGGGAGCTTGTCTGATTGATAGGTTCAGGAAGATAAAAGGGAAGATTAGCAGCGTAATTAGCTTCAACGAGCTCCAAAAATTCTGATTGATGGGTATTTAGGAGACTCAATGCTTCAGGGGTATTCACACTAGAAAGCAGCAGGAATGCGCCGTAGCGAATCAAAGCGGGTTCTTCTTCCGTGAGGGCAAGGTCTGAGAGCGTCTTGAGAAGATCTTGAGAGTCAGCAAGATTCTGAAGATGATGTTGCTGAGTCGTAAGGCTGTTAATGGCACTATAGCGGTTCTCAATTGGAGTATTTACGCTTGCTTGCTCCACCAAAATTATCTGCTCCACTAAAGCAGCAGTAACAATAGGATCTCGGGCACGTTGCATGGCTATCGTCAAGTACCAACGAATCGTAGGGTCTTCTGATGCTCGCAGAGCATTGACCAGTTTTTCCGATGTTTGTAGATCATCGTTAACATTAGCTCTCCAGAAAACTGTTTCACTGATTTTCACTAATGCCTTGGCTACACTCCTACCTACTTCTAGCTCTGGATCTTGGAGAGCATCAATGAGAGGAGAGATAGCGCTTCCTGAGCCGATTGCTCCCAATGCCTCAGCCGCAATACGACGCAACTCTGAATCTGAATCTTGGAGTGCCTTAATGAGAGGGGGGATAGCATTTTCCAGGCGAGTACTAGAAAAATAACCTGCTCCTGACCATATATCGGTTACACGCAAGAACGAATCCGGGTCTTGGAGTGCGTTAATCAGAGCACGGACAGCCTCTTCTGAGCCAATCTCTCGTAATGCCTGGGCCGCACTCCTACTCACGTTGAAATCTGGATCTTGGAGTGCGTTAATCAAAGGAGCAACAGCCTCTTCTGAGCCAATTTCTCCCAAGGCCTCAGCCGCACTCCTACGCACAAAGAGATCTGGATCTTGGAGTGCGTTAATCAAAGGAGGAATCGCCTCTTCTGAGTCAATCTCTCCCAACGCATAAGCTGCCGCATTGACCACCCCTGAGTCTGAGTTTTGGAACACGTCAATGAGAGCAGCGCCAGCTTCTTCTGAGCCAATTTCTCCCAATGCCTCAGCCGCACTCCAACGAACAAAGAGATCTGGATCTTGGAGTGCGTCAATGAGAGGGGCGACAGCTTCTTCTGAGCCAATTTCTCCCAATGCCAAAACTGCATTCGAGCGCACATTTGGATCTGAGTCATGGAGTATGTCAATGAGAGCAGCGATAGCTTCTTCTGAGCCAATTTCTCCCAATGCCCAAACTGCATTCAAGCGCACATCTGGGTCTGGGTCCTGGAGTGCGTTAAGGAGAGAAGGGACATCTTCTTCGCTTGGGTCTGGTCTGTCAAATGTGTCAGACAGAAAAGGGACAGCTTCTTCACTTTCCGCTTGTGCTGACCCTATCGGTGGTCTCACTAGCCAAAAACATCCCAGCAATAATCCTACAGCAGACAACCGCTCGATTTTCCCTAAAGAACCAACGCTTAATGCCATACCCTTCTCCTAAACACACCAATCTTTAGCGGTCATTTCTTTGTAGATATTTCGTGGCAAATCCAGCAACGTAGCCAATGGAGTGATACTACAGTAAAGAGTACAAGACCATTGGTCTCTTCTTAGACAAGCTACAACTCTGCTCCGCAAAATTTCGGTCTGACGTTGGATTTCATGAAAGACTTCTTCATTAGCTACAACCGCTTTGACAAAAACTGGGCTGAGTGGATTGCCTGGACCTTAGAAGAAGAAGGCTATTCTGTCATCATTCAAGCCTGGGACTTTCGCCCTGGCGACAATTTCATTTTGAACATGCAACGCGTCGCCGCCGAAACCCAAAAAACGATCGCTGTCCTCTCAGACACCTACCTAAAATCAGCCTTCACTCAACCTGAATGGGCCGCTGCTTTTGCACAAGACCCCAGTGCCTTAGAGCGAAAACTGATCCCCGTGCGAGTCAAATACTGTGAGCCTGAAGGAATGTTGAAGCCCATTGTCTATGTGGATTTGGTTGGCGTATCAAAGGCAGAGGCAAAACAAAAATTGCTAACGATGCTGCAAGCGCGTCTTAAGCCGGATCAAGAACCTGACTTTCCAGAGGACAACCAGGGTTCACAGGAAAACCCAGAGGCGACGCCATATCGACCTATTTCATTCCCAGCCGAAGCAACCCGTCCAAACGCAACCAGCCGAGTCACCGCCATCAAAATTCGTAATTTAGAGCAGCAGATGCAAGCCTTCGAGGAAGAATACACCGCTGCCTTCGAACAGCTCCAATTCACTAACGATGCCGTAAGCCGTAAGCGACTAGAGCGACAAATTCAAGCGATCGAGCGCGAGCTGACAGAAATCGCTGAACAACTGGACAATCTTTCTTAGACACGACTTGGTATGTTCTGAAGAAAGAATATTTGAAACGGCGCAATCACATTGCCAAAAGCTTGAAAAGCCCCCGAAGGCCAATGCGCGAAATCCCTGCCAGCTAAGGATCGTATTTTTCTCTGCTCGTAAATTGCCAAGTCGTGTCTTAGAGACGAATCGCTTGCACTGAAATAAGTAGTTAAACGACTTGGAGCCACCCCACTTGGAGTCCAAATCGAGACCTATGCCAGAGGCGACATAGGAGCCGGACTACACCAGCGTCGGCTCGGTAATGTTCAGCACTCTCAAATCGCCGGGCAACGACGGCGCGACAAACAGGTTGCCGCCCTCTGCGGGTGCCGTGTAGACGTTTTGAAAAAAGCTTTTGCCACCGAGGAGCGATCGCTTCAACGATTTCATAAAGCCGCCTGTAGCCTGGGTTTCCAGCGTCCTGCCCGCCGACATGCCGACCATTGACGCCGTCTTCACCCGCACCTGCTCACTCCCTGTCAAGCTGACCTGTCCAAGGGTATAGGCACTTTCGTACATCAATTTGACTTGCATTAATCAATCTCCCTGTGGATAGACCAATATTTCAGTGTGATGACAGTCGAGTGCTCCAGAATGAGAGTTAAGACTTTGAAATTGGTAGCGACCATACGCACAGCAACAATTATCACGATCACGCCTGACGGTCAGCTAGAGCTGCCACCGGAGTTGTAGGCCAATCTAGTCCCTGGCGATCAGTATTTGATTTGGCAAACAGACGATTCAATTTTGTTTAAGAAAATTCCAAAAATCTTTGGAGGCAGATGCGCTCACATTGCCCCCAAAGAATCTGGCACTGCATTGACGACACGCGCTAAAATGGAATGTCGTCGTAGTCAACATCGGCAGGAGCGGCAGGAGCAGCAGCAGCAGGCGCTGGTTGCGAAGTCACCGCCGGAGCCGGACTGCTGGCCGCTACAGGAGTAGGGCTAGTCGCGGTCGGCGGAGTCACAGGCTGAGCGATCGCAACGGAACCTAGCTCATTCAGCCGATGGACTCGCTGCACCGTCATCTCGGCCTGCTTTTCTTTGAAGCCCTCAGGTCGATCTACTGTGTTCATAGATAGGCGACCTTCCAGCAATACGCGATCGCCCATTTGATAACGTTCCTGCATTTCTTGGGCAAGATTCCCCCAGCCGATAACCTTGAGCTGCTGAGCCGGATCTTCCGCCCGCAGTCCCGGAAACGCGACCGTCATTTCTGCGATCGCAGTCTGGTTGTCCTGGGTATAGCGTAGCTGAGGGGCCGCGATAATCTCCGCCATCAACATGCAGTGATTCATAATGCACTCTCCTGAGGAACTTGATGGATGCCTTGTTCTTGCTCAATAAACGTTAATACCTTCTGGCGATAATCGTTGAGCTTTTCATCCACCCAATCGCGATCTTCGCTGTTGGCGTAGATGTGCACTAAGGGTTCCCCGGCGTCGGGCAAAACCAAAATCCAACCGTCCACCTTCGGATCAAGAATTTTAACGCCGTCCACCAATTCCAACTGGTCAGCGGGATGAATTTCCACCAAATAGCGCATCAAAGCTCCTTTGGACGTCCAAGGACAGCGCAGGGTCTGAGTCCGATAGGAAATGCGCGGCAGCTCGGCCCAAATTTGTCCCAGGGTATGCTCTTGAATCGTCAGCATTTCAATGATTTTGGCGATACAGAACATGGCGTCGAAGCCGGGGTGCATTTGCGGGAAAATAAAGCCCATATCGCTGCTGCCGCCCAGCACCACGTTGTCATTTTCCTGACAGGCTTCCATCAAAGCGGTTGGATTCACTTTAGTGCGAATCACGTTGCCATCATGGCGGCGGGCAATGTGCTCGATCGCTCCCGTGGCGTGCACCGGCACCACCACCGTACCCCGGGGATTGGCGGTCAACACCATGTGAGTCACCAGCGCGGTCAGCGTTTCCCCCCGAATGGGTGTGCCCACCTCATCTACCAAAATAAATTGTTCGCCATTGGCTGACACCTGCACCCCAAAGGTGGCCTGCAGCGCCTGCACAACTTGGCCCAGCTGCCCCAGCAAGGCCTCTCGCTCTTGGGATGAAGGCGCCATCTGACTGAGGCTAGCGTTGAGCACGACGGCGTCACAATCGCACTTCGCCAACAGTCGGGGCAAAACCGCACCCGAAACCGCATAGGCATAGTCAATAACAACTCGCGAGTTACTGCTGCGCACGGCTTCAACGTTAAGCTGCTGCTCAAAGGTGCTGGTGTAGGCTTCGATGATGCGGCTGGGGTAAGTCACCGTGCCAATTTCATGAATCGCCGATCGCCGCAGGTCTTCCTTAAAGTAGGCGCCCTCGATTTTCTTTTCCTTGGACTTGGGAATATCAATGCCGTTGGCGTCAAAGAATTCAATCAAAATATGGTCGGGGCGATCGGGATGCAAACGGACATGGATGCCGCCATTCACTTCCAATGAAGGCATGACCGCCCGTGCCAGGGGAATCGCCGTTGCCTCCAGGTTCTGAATATTGATGCCCACGGACATCAGGCCAGAGATGAGCGATCGCGACACCATCCGCGAAATGCTCCGCTGATCGCGTGATACGGCTACGCTTTGACCGGATTTGAGAGTGGACCCATAGGCAGCTCCCAACTTCACTGCAAATTCCGGGGTGATGTCGATGTTGGCCAGTCCCGAAACGCCCCGCTGACCAAATAAATTACGCTGCGCCATATTGCCCCAAATCAAATTGATATTTAACGTTGCCCCTGATTCAATCTGCTTATTCGGCCAGACTCTCACTTTCGGGCTAATTTGCGCTTCTTCGCCAACGGTAGTTAAAGCCCCAATTACGGAGCCTTCCAATACCTGAGCCCGGCGATCGACTCGGGTGCCCCGCGAGATCACACAGGCCTGCAAAAAGGCTTCTTCTCCAATAATTGCACCATTCCAAATCACCGCCCGTTCAAGGTGAGCATCATTGCCAATGGTGACGTTATCGCCAATGATGGTGTCGGGCTTAATTTTGACGCGAGCCCCAATGCGACAGTTGTCCCCAATCATGACTGGTGGATACAGTTTGGCCGTGGGATCAATTTCTGTATTCTGCCCAATGCGAATATTTGTCGACTTTTCAGGATAGTAATCTAGATCTACCTCAACCTTACTGTTGAGGGCGTCATATTGAGCTTCACGGTAAGCATCCAGGTGACCAACATCGCACCAATAGCCTTCCGCCACATAGCCAAACATGGGTTCGCCTTTTTCCAACAGTAGCGGAAACAGATCCTTGGAGAAGTCAGTTTCCTGATTCGCCGGTAAGTACTCTAAAACTTCCGGCTCCAGAATGTAAGTCCCGGTATTAACGGTGTCGGAGAAAATTTCACTGGTTGAAGGCTTTTCCAAAAACCGCTTGATGCGATTTTCCTCGTCGGTAATGACTACGCCAAACTCCACTGGATTGGGTACGTGGGCCAGCACCAGCGTTGCCTTTGAACCCTTGGCTTTGTGGAAGCGAATCGCCTCTTGCAAATCAAAATCAGTGATGCCGTCGCCGCTGATCACGATAAAAGTGTCGTCGAGCAGCTCATCAATATTTTTGACACAGCCAGCTGTACCCAGCGGCTGATCTTCTTCAACGGCATAGGTCATCCGCACGCCAAATTCGCTGCCGTCTTGAAAATAATCCCGCATAACGTCGGGGAGATAATAAAGCGTGGCAATGACCTCATCAACGCCATTTCTCTTGAGGAGATTGATGATGTGTTCAGCAATGGGTCGATTCATCACTGGCACCATTGGCTTTGGCAGGTCACAAGTGAGTGGCCTCAAGCGAGTCCCTGAACCACCGGCCATTAAAACTGCACGCATTAGATCCTCCTGCTATTAAAAGGAATTTATCATCGGTAAACTTGCTGTTTCGCTCTGAATAAAATCACTGATGATGCTGTAAGGCGATTTCAATTGATATTTACAGATCGTAAGAAAATAACATCCGCTGGTGATATCGTCTGTCTCGAAGCGTAAAACCACATCTGTCGAACAGCATAAACGAACTTTTGTAGCCATCTTTATGGCGGCTGAAAGTCAAACAGCAAGCCCATCTGGGAGATACTATGGGCATTAGTCAATAGGCTCAATTGACAAAGTTTAACGTTAACATTGTGAGTTGACATTGCTGAACGATAACTACGCCGATGACGAAGCATCGCTGTTATTTTAAGAGGTAAGGTGACATAACTAAAAATTGAGTGGACTAAAGTCATGGGAACGCTATTGATTTTGGGATTAGCGATCGCCTACGGAGCGGGCGCTTGGAAATTTTGGCAGGGCTTTCGCAGAACTAACTTTAGTCAGAATAAGCTCAGCCTGACTTTACTGTGGCCGCTTTATTTCATTGCCAATAAGTCCTATCGCGAAAATTTCAGCAAGGCGCTCAAGGGGTAAGGCGCTGCCACCATCAGCGGCCTAACTCCGCTTAGCCCCAATCTGGCAGGTTCTTTGACGGATTTTGCCGCTATCGACCTAATAAAGCCGCTGGCTGCCAGGCCTTTGTGATTGCTTTGATAATGTGCCTCAGCTGTGGGCCGTTTGCCGACTGTAGGATTTTCTAGGTTTATGGTTACGACTGGTTTGTCCGAACGTCTTGACATGGTCGCTGCTCGCTACGACCGAGAATATCGTAGTGAAACGGTGGAAGTGCCTGAGGCAGTCGAAGCTCTGCCCATTTTCAAAGATTGGGTTGCCGGCAAGCTCTCTACCCGAGTGGCGTCCCCTTTTTGGGAAATGGCGAAGCCGAAAAAGCTGCAGAATTGCCTTGATTTGGGATGTGGGGGCAGCTTTTTGTTTTATCCCTGCTGGCGTGAGTGGGATGCGCGATTTTATGGGCAAGATATCAGCGGCGCGATTTGTGATTTGGTAAACGCTCGCGGTTCTCAGCTCAATTCCAAGCTTTACAAGGGAATGCGACAGGCGGCGGCCCATCAGCTTGATCCCTATGAGCCCGATCAGTTTGATTTAGCGATCGCCACTGGTGTGAGCTGCTATTACGAATGGGACTATTGGGAGCGCGTCCTGTATGCGATTAAAAAGGTGCTGAAATCAGGCAGTCCCTTTATTTTCGACGTGCTTGATCCAGAACAGACCCTGGCGGAAGATTGGGCCATTTTAGAAATGTATCTAGGCGCCGAAGTGGAACTGCTGGCGATCGCGGATTGGAAGCGTCGGCTCAAACAAGCGGGCGTCACTATTAAAAAAGAGCAGGAAGGTGAACTGTTTCACTTATTTAAGGTTGTATTGAGCTGATGCCCAAACTCTGGGTAATCGGCGGCACCCAAGAAAGTCGCCAGCTCATTGAGCAGCTCTGCCACCAATCCCCCCCAGCCGTGTCCCGGCCCCGATGTTGCGTCAGCGTGGCGACTGCCGCTGCCCGCGCACTCTATCCAGTCTCTCCAAATATTGCAATTTGGGTCGGGCACTTAAGGCCCGATACGGCTGATGAATTCATTGCGCAGCAGGAAATCGTGGCTGTGCTCGATATGTCGCATCCTTTTGCCGTTGAGATTTCCCAACTAGCGATCGCCCTAACCCAGCGCCATCGACTTGCTTATTTGCGCTATGAACGCCCGCGGGTCGATGCCCCCGCGACTCCTTGGCGCGATCGTTGGGGCCGCCTAGGTTGCATCCAGTTACCGCAGCTGCAGGATGTACTGACATCGCAATATTTAACTGCTGAACGCACTTTGCTGACGCTGGGCTATCGCCACCTGCCGCACTTTGCCCCCTGGCAGGCCCAGAGCACCTTGTGGGCGCGCATTTTACCGTCGCCCATCGCACTGCAGACTGCTCTCGCCAGTGGATTCACGCCTGACCGGCTGATGGCCCTGCGCCCCCCCCTCAGTGCCGCGCTAGAAACGGCGCTTTGGCAGCAGTGGCGGATCACTCAAGTGATTACGAAAGCTTCCGGGACCGCCGGAGGACAGGCCCAAAAACAGCAGCTCGCCGCTGAGCTAGGCGTGCGTCTGATACAAATTGACCGTCCGGCGATCGCCTATCCGCAACAAACTGACTGCTTTGATACGGCGCTCCAGTTCGCCCTGCGTTACGGTAGCTGACAGTGTGATTTGTAGTAACCCTTTATCCCTAGACAAACTGCCGCGACATTTGGCACCAGTAGCCGGTTGTCTACCATCCAGACATCAGTCAACTTTCTGATACCTGCTTGCCGCACCTTATCGCCGGGTTGTCAGTGCCCTCAAGACCCTGACGGCAAGCTATCTGGCGGGCTGAGGCAGCCTGATGTGCATAGTCAGATGGCTGAGGTTATAAATGGCAAGAAGAGGACCACTGGCCATAAATTGGCCTCCAACTCAGCAAAGGCTTGATCTAAGTAGATGTCGGCCAAACCAGCGGCTAGGGCAGAGCATTTTGGCGATGCAATGCTCTTAACAATCGAGCAAGAATTGGGGTGATCGGTTTTGATGAGGAGTGCTATGCTTAATCCCCAATAACCTCACGCCCGGGAAAAGGTGGGCGCACAGTCGCCATGTTCCTGGAGTTCTTATGACCGCTCTGCCCATGCCATCAGGTTCATCTTCAGATACTTCTGGGGCGCCCCCGGCACCAGAGGCGACCCCTGCATTCGCGATGAAGGAACTGGTTACCCGGCTGCAACGGGAGCAGTTCAAAATTCAAGATTTACTTAGTTCCCTTGGGTTTGCTCTGCGCAGCCTGAACAATCTCAATCAGTTTCTAGAGCTGATCCCGATGATTGCCAGCCGCGTCACCGATGCCACCGGCGGAGCTTTAGTACTGTTTCGACCTGACGGGCAGGTGCGCTTAGAACGCCTGCACTGTCAGAGTGATGATCATTGTCACGATGTCAAAATGGCCCTGGAGGCAGCTACTCGGCAAGTGACGGCGTCATTTTCGCCCTCTGGAAGCGCGATTGAAATTGCTCGCACGGCGATGCTGTCTTTGGATCGCTATGTGCATCGTTATTTGGGTGCTGATTTTCAAGTTTTTGGCACTGCCATTATTGTTAAAAATGTCGAGCGCGGGCGGCTATATGTGTTTAGCCGCGAAGTCGATTATGCCTGGACGGAAACACGGCAGAAACTGGTGCGACTGGTGGCGGATCAAACCGCTGTGGCGATCGAAAATGAAGAGCTGACCGTTGCCCTGCGCAAAAAAGAACGCTTGGGCCGCGAGCTGGAAATTGGCGCCGAAATTCAACTGCAGTTGCTGCCGCGGACGTTTCCCAAAATTGATGGCATTGACTTAGCGGCCCAGTGTCGCACCGCGAATAAGGTGGGCGGTGACTACTACGATTTCATTCCTACGACCTACGAACAAATTCGGCATCCCGAAACACAGCAGTCGGCGCTCTTGCCTTGGAGCTTTGCTGTAGGCGATGTGATGGGCAAGGGCGTACCGGCTGGTCTGATTATGACGATGCTGCGGGGCATGCTGCGGGCGGAGGTCTTACACAGTTTTTCAGCGGCTAGCATCCTGCATCACCTGAATCATGTGATGCATACTGACTTGGAAAATTCCAGTCGATTTGTCACGCTGTTTTATGGTGAGTACAATCCCCAAACCCGCGTCCTGTCTTACAGCAATGCCGCCCACAATCCCCCCTTGCTATGGCGGGCGGCCACCAACACCGTCACCCGACTGGACACAGTGGGTATGCTGCTGGGATTGGATATTGATACCCACTACTACGAAGAACAGGTTGAGCTGCAGCCTGGCGATACGATTCTTTATTACACGGATGGGTTTACCGATGCCGCCAATTCCAAGGGCGAGCGCATGGATGAAGATAATCTCATTAATGCGTTGAAATGGGCCTGTCACAATCGGCAGTCAGCCCAAGAGATTCTGGCCTATTTGTTCGACACCCTGCAGCGGTTTGTCGGGCACGATCGTCACACCGATGATGACGTCACACTGGTGGTGATGCGTCTGAAACCAGAGCTCCAGCTCAATATTTTTAGTCAAAATGCCGTGAACCAATAATCCTTGACTGGCAATTATTGAGGATGCGCTCAATCAGCCTCCTAACTTGTGTAAAAGCCCCCTCAGATTCCCGATTAGATTCAACTATGTGATTCCTGTCTCTGTAGGATTTTGCAGTAACACTTACCTTATAAATACCGTTTTAGCGATTTCGGCTAAGACATTTGGTGCCGCATCGGTGCTTGACCTGTAGTCACAGGGCTAGCTGTCTTATCCTAAGAGAACTGGCGACAGTCAGACATGTTTCCTCGCATGATACAGATACGGCTGCACTCAACTTGAGACTTTACTATGTCCGAAGATTCTTCCGCTAAGGACAATTTTTTACATCCTCGCAGTACCTATTGGGGTAAGCCAACGCTGCCCAATTTAACTTTTAACGCCAATTTGCAGGAGTTTGCCCAACGGATTTCCTTCATCTGCAATTTGGAAACGGGAGGCAAAATTACGGCCGATGAAGCCTACCAAGAAATCAAGCAGTTATGGAAGCAGCTTAAATCCTCGAAGAAAAATTTGTTGGATACGCCGCCACCCAAAATTGGCCCTGAAGATTTACCCGACAACGATGCTTAATGATGTTCAGGGCGATCGCTCGGCACTGCGGTATTGCATCTGGTCGTAAACATAGCGTGCCACCGTGGGAAATACGGTGACGTCCTCATAGGAATAAACGGCATCGTTAGCGAACATGACGAGCGCAAAGCGCGTCTGGTTGTCAGGAGAGGCAATAATTGCGGCCTCTTGACGGCCATCATCGAAGGTGAAGCCTAGTTTGGTAAAAAGCTGAACATCAGGCGGCAAATATTCGCCAAAAAAGCCGGCGATCGCATTGGGGTCTTCCCTCTGCCAAACGGCGGGATCAGTACTGTGGCGCAAATGCTGCTTGATGCGATCGCTCCAGTTCGCAGAAATCGCCTGCCCCGTATCGATTTCATAGAGCAGTCGAGCCATGGCTTGAGTCGTTAAATAGTTACGCGCCAGGGCCGGCTCGGCACCGAGGGTGTTTTCGTCATTGGCCAGTTGGCGATCGCGACCGTGGCGTTCCGTCAGGCCTAAATCTGGGATGGGAAAAGTTTTATGAGCAATATTTAAATTGGGGTAGTTAGCTCGCAAAAAATAGGTATTGAGACTTTGACGAGCCGCTAGCCAGTGCTGCCAACTACCTCCTGTCAACTCTTCGCCAGACTCGGTTTGAGTCAACGCATCCACAATCCGACTGGACGCTCCGTTGTTGGAGTAGTGAGCCATCAATGCTTCATCATCAACACGGACATCGACATCTGGCTGCAGAGTGCCCGCTTCATACTGCCCATACAGCGCCACCAGCCAAAACAGTTTAACCACGCTAGCCGGATAGCGTGGCTGCTGATCTTGATAGGCCCCGTAGCCGCAGCAGTCACCCGTTAAGTCCACTAGGCTTACGGAAAGTGCAGCAGGTGGCAGGCCCTTGTCCGCTACCTGCTGCACAACGCCGTCTACAATTTCCTGAAGTCCGGGAGCAGTCTTTGTCTCGGTTGTGGTTTGGAAGGGTGGGGGCGTCGTCACCGAATATCGCAGCTGATTGTAATCGGGTGCCAAGGTCAGAAAGTCGAGTCCCTGAGCGATCGCCTGATTCGTTTCCGCCCAGGGCGATCGCAGCGGTTCTATGGGCTTCGCCACGTCGCAGCCTCTAGGGAAAATGCGCGTTCCGTCAGCTTTGAAGTTAGTCGACAGCCCACAGGCGACAGTCGCCCTCGTCAAGCCTATCAGCTCGGTCCGCTGCCGCACAAAATTTACTCCAGAGGCCAGAACCAATCCGCTGACAAACCCAACCAGTGGCAACGCCGACCAGAAAACGCGCCGGGATAAAAATGAGCGCTTAGACGAGCGATGTCGCGAGCGAGTCATACAGTTCGACGAATGTGAAAGAACGACAGCGGCACACTAATCAAAGATTGACTGGGGGGATATGTCGTCAAGATGGCTGCCATATCCCCCTGCCAAACTGCCGAGATTATAGAAGACCTTCAGAAAACTGTACGATTTTCTGAAAAAACAGTGGGCATCAAGAATAGCTTTCAGGACTTTCGCGATCGCCCGACCGCCACCATTGGAAGTGCTAACAGCTTCAAGCGGCTCGCTGCTGCCGCTGTCTAAAGCCAACTCTCTATATTCTGGCTACAGATAGGGCATCCAAGATGGAGCCTCTGCCAGTAATCGAAGCGATCGTCTCGGTGCTTAAAGCCAGCAACTGCTCTTTGAGGAGTTGTCGCAATTCATCTAAGGTCTTAAGACAGTGCCAGCGCCACCGCTTTTTGAGATACTGCCAGACCGGCTCAATCGGTTTAAATTCGGGTGAATGGGTGGGTTGAAACATCAAGATAATGTTCTTGGGAACGTCTAAACGTTTCGCTTTATGCCACCCTGCTTGGTCGAGCTGAATGACCAAAATGCTGTCGGGGTATTACTGGGCCACTAATTCCAGAAAGCACTGAAAACACTCCGTATTACAGTGGGTGAACTTGTAGAAGAAATGCTCTCCCGTCACGGATTCCACGACTCCATAGAGATAGGTGGCCTGGAAGGTCCATCGGACTTTGCCCACCGGTTTCACTCCACGGACGGTAATGCGGCGACCTGTCAGGGTTTTGAGGTCAAAGCGACTTTCATCTTGGCAGAAAAACCGGACGGTGCCAGGCCAAGCCAACTCCGTCATGCTGAAACCTTAATTTATCGATAGATGATTTGGGTGATTTAACGTTAGTACAAAAATCCTAAGCAAAATTTCGTTCACCCGAGGTGAGATAGCTATCTACCACTAAAAAGACGGCAATGATAAACTCGTCAATATCAAACATGGTCTAATTACTGAGAATGCTAAGAATTGTTACTAGCTCTAGCTTACAGAGATAAAGCGTTTTCTCATTCTTTTAGTTACACATCGCGTTATTAATCGACGGCTGCATGCCTCGGCTTTTTATGTCGTACCTACGTACCTGGTTATAAGCATATCAATTTACTTGCGAGTTATTAACGAAAGGAATAACAGTTTTAGCTTGTATTTTGCTCTAGCAGGCCACTCTAAATTTAAATTTCTACTCTGTTTCTAAAGTAGCTTTGCGAAGACTCCATGAATTCCCGATGGTGTGTCCTTTCGATAGAGGCTCAGTGTTGTTGAATTATAGAGCAGGATCTTTAGAGGTAAGTAATTGACAAAAAGTAGAAATCGCCTAAAGTCTTTCGTTGTAAGGATATGGGCGATATGTTAAAGGGAGTGCTTTTATCTTGCCCAAATGCCCTTTGAAAGGCAGGGCCAGATTTTCATTTAATACGCTTTGTCATTGAATCAAATTTTAGAGAAGCCGCTGGTCTTTAAAGGCTAGCAGTAAAGCTAGGATAAGCTAGTATACAAGCCTATCCTAAATGCATCTCTAGCGAGCTGCACTAGATTAGTAAGTATCAAGGTTATCCATGACTTGACAAGTTGTAATTTTTCGTAGATGGAAAGTGATGAATGTGGTTGTCCACAGATGAATATATAAAGAGAATCTTTGACCTTGTGGATGTAGCTACAGCAAGCAAGGAAAAATATTTTGAATCGACTTTTAACTATAAATATGAAAAAAATTTTAGTCTAAATTTAAACTAGAAATCTTCTATCAAGTTGACAAGAAAACATAGAAATCATGAAGCTAATTATCCAAATTCCTTGTTACAACGAAGAAGCGACTTTAGGCATGACACTTGCAGATTTACCTCGTGAAATTCCTGGTATCGATCAAGTTGAATGGCTCATTATTAATGATGGAAGTGTAGACAGAACAGTCGATGTCGCACGGCAGTGGGGAGTAGATCATATTGTAAGTTTTAAGCACAATCGGGGATTAGCAA
Source organism: Cyanobacteria bacterium P01_C01_bin.120 (assembly GCA_039027715.1). Lineage (GTDB taxonomy): Bacteria > Cyanobacteriota > Cyanobacteriia > Phormidesmidales > Phormidesmidaceae > Halomicronema. The sequence continues at coordinate 25,337 of JBCCJU010000001.1, read as the reverse complement.
AAGGGTTTATGGCTGGACTGGAAGCAGGGGTTCAGGCAGGTGCAGATATTATTGTTAACACCGATGCTGACAACCAATATTGTGCTAAGGATATTCCAAGGCTCATCGAGCCCATTTTATCGGGTCATGCCGAGATCGTAATAGGATCTCGGCCAATTCGACAAATTCGACACTTTTCACCAATCAAAAAATGTCTTCAGTTATTAGGAAGTTGGGCAGTCCGAATTGCAAGTAACACTAAGGTTGCTGATGCGCCTAGTGGTTTTCGTGCCATAAGTCGAGATGCGGCAATTCAACTTAATGTCTTCAATGAATATACCTATACCCTAGAAACTATTATTCAAGCAGGACAGAAGGGCATGGCAGTTGTATCGATACCGATCAACACCAACGGTTATCTTCGACCCTCACGACTGGTCAAGAGCATTTCTGCGTATGTTCGCCGCTCACTCTTAACCATACTGAGGATATTCATACTGTATAGACCTCTTGAGTTTTTCAGTGTTCTCGGTGCTGTTCCCTCTGTAGTAGGATTTCTCCTTGGTATTAGATGGATCATTCTGTTCGCAATTGAAGGAACTCAGCGAAGTCGTGTACCCAGTCTTGTTTTGGCCGCTATATTGATTTTGATTGGTTTCCAGCTTTGGATTTTTGGACTAGTCGCAGATCTTCTCTCCGCAAATCGAAAACTGCTAGAGGATATTCAGCTTCGCCTTCGTTCTACTGAAATTAAGGCTAAATCAAGTGATGTAAAAGCCAATTTAACCATAGGGAAATAAAACTATGAGAAGAGATCTGCTTGCTCATGCAGCACTCGCTCAAATTCCTAAAATACTGACTTTACAGGATCGAAATCCTCATAGTCCTACCTACGGTTGCTTTGATCGTAACTTCTGGCAATACAAAATTGTTGACTTTCCTAGCGGCATGTCCCAAGAATTTGTTTGGCCGCTGGCGCTTGCTTACAGTAGTAAGGTTGATAATAACTCTTTTTATCAGCAGCCTGCATTATATAAGTGGGTTGAAGCCGGAATACTTTATGCTGCCCGTAGTTCTCATTCAGATGGCTCATGTGATGATTACTTTCCTTTTGAAAGAGCTGGAGGCGCTGCTGCTTTCTCTCTGTTGGCCTGTTTGGAAAGTTACACTCTGCTAGGACTAAAAAGTCCAGCCGTGCTACAGTTCTTTGAACGGCGCGCTGATTGGTTGGCACACCATCATGAAAGCGGACGGCTTACAAATCATCAGGCTCTTATTGTTCTATGTTTAGAGTTGGCGTCTCGCCTGCTCCACACTGATAAGTGGGAAAAGGTAAAAATACAACGGCTAGAGCGCGTTTTTGAGTGGCAGAATCCAGAAGGATGGTTTCAAGAGTATGAGGGTTGTGATCCCGGTTACCATACATTAACTATCTCATGCTTGGCTCGGCTTTACGAACTTATCCCTAGTAATCGACTAAGAGATTCAATTGCTAAAGCTGTCATTCTGGCGTCTTATTTTGTTCATCCTGATGGTTCCTATGGTGGAGAATACACTAGCCGAAACACCTATAATTTTTTTCCTCATGGCTTTGAATTGGTAGGACGGTGGCTACCAGAAGCTCTTAGCGTAAATGACCGATTTCTTGAAGGTCTTGCTAAAGGCAAGGGAGCCTGCTATTCAGACGATCATATTGTCGGACATCACGCCTGGAATTACTTATTAGCCTGGCGCGATTTCTCACTGAAGCGCCCACCCGTAAAATTACCTCAAACGAATCGTCTTTGGTTGCCAGAAGCCCGTATCTTAATTGATCAAAGAGAGGATACAAAGCTCTATTTAGCTCTAAATAAGGGAGGAGCATTCAAGTTTTTTAGGGATGGTCATCTAGTCATGTCTGACACTCAGTTTTCACTTCAGGTAAGGGAAAAAGATTCTATCAAAAACGCGGTAGGTCATTTGGTAGGAAATTACAAGATTCATATAGAAGAAGATACAATTTCCATAGCAGGTTCGTTAGGTTGGGCGAAGCAAAAGCAGATGACTTCGTTCAATCTAATTGTTTTACGGATAGTTATGTTTACAGTTGGTCGTTACTTTCCTGATTTAATTCGTAAATTGCTGCAGAGAATACTTATTACAGGCAAAGAGAATGCACCATATTGGTTCAATCGCCAATTCAAATGGCAAGCTGGTCAGTGGCATCTAGTAGACGAACTTAAAGCACAATCTTGGGAAAATCTATTATCTGTTGGAATTGGTAGTGATCAAACCTCCATACATGTAGTTATGAGTCGTACATTTCAGTCTGGTCAACTTCAGCTTTGGCTAGACTTAACTGATAAAGTCAAGGTATTGAAACAAGGTCAATCGCTAAGGATAAAAAGGCAACTGTGAATAACTAGCGCCATCTAAATTTTAATCCTTTCAAAGATAAATTAAATCTCCTAAAAGAATACATATTAAAGCGGTTCAGGATCATGAAGCGACTCATTTCTATTCTAATAAGTTCGTGTATTTTAGTCATTATATATACTCGAATTGATGTTTCAGGATTAATCGAAGTTTTCAGAAACTGTAATCCGATTTGGATGTTTGTTAGCCTCGGTATGGTTATACCTATTACCTTAGTTACCTCCTGGCGGTTGCAGCAGATTACTCCACACAAGGCTAAGTTAGGCTTCCTAGAGGCAAATCGGCTGATTTTATCGGCGAGTGTATTGAATATGGTGCTGCCCTCTAAGATGGGCGACATTGCTAAAGCATATTTTATGCGTAAAAAAGGGGGGGTAAGTGGTTCTCTTTCTCTTTCTATCGTAATATTTGAGAAAGCTTGTGACATGCTTTCTCTCTTGCTATGGTGCGCTTTTGGACTGTTACGATATCCAGAGAAAGGAATATTTTTTTGGGCTGTCACTGTCGGCGTCGTAGGTGGGCTTACAATAGGTACGACGATTCTGGGCTCTCGTCAATTTGCTAGATTATTTTTTACATTACTGAGACGCGTGACGCCCGTAAAAATTAGCAATAAAATCAAATCCATGCAGACTTCTTGGGAGGAGATGCAGACGTATTTTTGGGGCAATTGGATGCAGCTATCTAAAATAATTGTCACCTCTATTTTTCTTTGGTTTCTACACCTTCTTCAGATTTGGTTGTTTATCCTAGCTTTGAGAGCAAATGCTCCATTCCTCGATAGTCTTGCACTTTCTTCATTGGCAATCTTAGCTGGATTAATACCGTTAACTTTTGCCGGCATTGGTACTCGAGATGCAGCGCTTGTGAAATTATATAATCCGTATTTTTCACCACCGGTCGCCGCTGCTTTAGGATTACTGTGTACCTCGCGATATATTTTACCTGCGATCGGTGGTATACCATTTCTAAATCAACATGTTTCAGAATTGAATGCTTTTCGATCATCCGCACGCAAGAAAAGCTTTTCTAAATTTTCTGGTATTACTAGCGCCAGAAAACCAAATAAGGTTTCTAAAGTGACAAATAAAGCTAGAAATTTAAGGCGCCGTTTTCCTAAAAAGTGATGTTGCTTTTTCTTTGACTTCATGTATTGCGGCTGATGAACTGCCTAAGAGCACGGTGCCGGAACAAAAAAGCAGAAGCCTATAGCTGTCCTGGAGTTGACAAAGAGCAGGTTGAGGCGGTGAGCTAGGAATCACAACGAGACCACCCCTAAGGTTGTCAAATCCGGGACAGTTGTGGAGCACCGTCTCTAGATTCGCCGGTTCTTACTCCGGTAGTTGCTGCTCGTAACCGAGGGCTTGGTTCAATACACGGGTGAGGCGATGAATCCATGTGCTGCAGGCGAAAATGCAGGAATATTTAGACAATGGGGCGCAGCTAGGTTGGCTGATTGATCCGCAAATGCGGCGAGTGGAAATTTATCGACCCAGTCAGGCGGTAGAGATTTTGGAAAATCCCCAGACGCTGTCCGGCGAATCTGTTTTGCCTAATTCTATTCTGGTGTTAAAGCGGGTTTGGGCTTGATAAAACTGTGTCAACAGAGAATGCGATCGCCCCCCACTCTCGCTATTGCTATCTCCAAAATTGATAATTGTCTCTGATACCCATCCTCAATCTTAGATTTCGATCGCCCAGACATTGAAAAGTTAAACAATGACGGTTCTTTTGCCGAAACGTTAACTCCAAGGAACGATGACAAAAATTGGTACGCTTTGGGGCGTTAGTGCTGGTCCTGGCGATCCGGAGTTGTTGACGATAAAAGCAGCGCGGCTGTTGCAAACTTGCCCGGTCGTGGCGTTTCCAGCGGGGCGCGAGGGTCACCCAGGGATTGCTCAAACGATTATCCAACAGTGGCTGCAGCCTGCCCAGATACAGCTAGCATTAGGGTTTCCGTTTGTGCAAACTCCGGCGGTATTGGAGGCCGCCTGGAAAACGGCAGCAGCTCAAGTTTGGCATTATCTAGCTGCGGGCCAAGATGTGGTGTTTGCTACTGAGGGAGATGCTAGCTTCTACAGCACGTTTACTTACTTGGCAAGGGCGCTTCAGCAACTGCACTCTGAGGTCTCGATTCAAACGGTACCAGGAGTTTGCTCGCCACTAGCCGCCGCGGCGCGATTGGGAAAGTCCTTAACGATTTTGCAACAGCAGTTGATTGTGCTGCCGGCCCTGTATGCGATCGCGGACTTTGAAGCCGCCCTCAATCAAGCTGATGTTGTGGTTTTGATGAAAGTTGCATCAGTGTATGCGGCCATCTGGCCAGTTTTGCAGCGCCGTCAGTTGCTGCACTGCAGCCATGTCATTGTGCAGGCCACCCAGTCTGAAGAGCAGATTTACAGCGATTTGCGTGACCACGCTCATCTGCAGCTCCCCTATTTTTCCCTCATGATTGTGTACTGTGGTTGAACGAATTATTCTGCCGTTGAAGGCACACATGATTCAGATTTACGTCTAGGATAGGTATCGCGTCTTAGGCTAAGGAAGCGATCGCACTGATGACGACTCCTCCCCCCGCTGGCAAAAATCGATTTAATCTGCGGCGAGTTCAGCAGATTCTTAATCCGGCTTGGCTGGCCGGGGCCATTTCTATTGGTTTTCATGGAGTATTGTTTGCCGCTGGCCCCAGCTTCCCAGAGTTGGGATTTGAGCGGTTGACTGAGGTTGAAGAAGAAATTGAGCGACGCAATGTACCGCTGGTGGAGTTGTCAGCGGCAGAGCAAGCGCGACTGCCTGACTTTTCCGGCTCCTTTTATAACTTTGAAGCGTTCGGCGATTTAGAGCCGCTAGCGCCCTTATTTGGGGACAGCAATAATGCTAGCGGTAGCAGCGATGGGGCCATTAACTCCAAGCCCCTATTGTCTCCAGGCCGTAGTTCACTGCCCCCCTCGGCCTCCCGTTTGCCCTTCGGTATCACGAGCCTCGAGCCAGGCTCTCGCTCTCCTTTCTCCCTCGGAGTACCGCCACCACCCCTAATATCCAGTTCTGAAGCGCCTGAAGCCGCATCGACGCCGTCAGATGAGTCCGAAACCTCGACGACACCAGGGGCTGAGGCGCTGCAGTCCGAGTCAGGCGACTCTGATGAGACTGATCAGACGATCGCGGCCAACAGCAACCCGACCGATACGCTGACTTTGGCAGAGCGGTTAGAAGCTTACACTTTTGACGGCGCCAATATCGAACCGGAAGAGATAAATGTGCGCTTTGACGAGTGGCTGGTCGGCGGCGAGGCGCTGGCCACGGAACTGGAAATTGCTGATCCTGACGCAATTACCGCGGTCTTTGAGCAAGCGACTGCCGCCGGCATTCCCTCCCTGGAGCCAGACGCCGAAGCGACTGAGGATGCTGAAGCACCGACGACAGGCATCGTGCAGCCGCCAATTGAGCTGTCCATTGACTATGAGGGCGGCATTTGTTTGACGACTGAGCCGCAAACGGGTCTGATTGGGGCCTGGGTCAGTGCTGAGGGCAGCCTGGCTAGCGAACCTATGATCATTCGCAGCACCGGCTATCCAGGACTCAACGAACAGGCAATTCGCTATGTCGAGACGCTGGACTTTTCAGCCGTCGAGGCCTTCACTGGCTATCAGTTTGAGGTCTTGGTTAACCACGATCCAGAAAATTGCGTCAGCATTGAGCCGGCAGCGCCCCCGACAGCCGATGGCGAGAGTTCTGAAAATGGCGACGCACCTGAAAATGTTGATGGAGCTGAAAATCTTGATAATCCTGAGCCATCCAGTAAGGCTCCAGCCAAAGGCCGTTCAACCACTGGGGAAGAGACTTCTGAATCAACATTGTCTGCTCCCACTACGGATCGCCCAGGGTCTCCGACCCCGGCTGCCGCTCCCGAAGCCCGGTAAAGCCGCTGGCTGATGCTGATGGCGACACAGCCTGGCGGACGATCGCCAGTTAACCGCTACTGTTGGCACCAAGCGTGCTGCAGGCCGTGATGCTAGTGCACTCAGTAGCCCTTAGCCAGTTGCTTCCCGTCTGGTTTCAATAGTACTGGCGACAGTGCTAACTCACTTTGCCGTGCCGGTGCTGTTCTGTTGGTTTCTCCAGTTTTCTAGCTTTAATTAAGGAAGCGCCTCGGCGATCGCCGTCCGAATCGCTCATCATTGTTTACAATCATTAACGGTGATTTTTGAAGTTGTTTATGCAGGGTTCTGTTTCCACCACTGCTCATCAGCGCACTGGGCTTAGCTGGTTCGCCGACCTGGTTTTATTAGCGATGGTCAGTGGCCCCTTGGCAGCGCCATTTTTGGCGGCCTCTGGGCTGCCTATTTTGACTGAGATCAGCCACATCATTTACTGGATGGGGCAGCAAGTGTGTCCCCAACCAGATATGGGCGTAGTCCTGGCAGATGGCCAGATAGCAGCGGTCTGCATGCGCTGCTACGGTACTATTTTTGGTCTAATTGCCATGCGGGTGCTGTATGGCCGCGATCGCGGTCAGTCTGGCTATTGGCTGGAGCGCTATGGCTTAGTCGGATTTGCGCTGACCTTTGCCCTGTGTATGGCCTATCCGGCAGAACTAGCCCTACAGGGCTTTGATTGGTGGCCTATGGATAATTTACGCATGACCGTGTTTGGCGCGATCGCGGGTCTAGGCTTAGGGGCGTACCTCATGCCCATGTGCCATCGTTACCCCATAGAAGATTAATCCTTTTTTGGGATGCTTCCTCATAAAATGAGAAATTGCATGGGTTAAATCGTTTGGAGCATCCCTCATTTGTGAAAGTACTTGTCTATCACACCCCCGAAGAAGTTCCAGAAGGCGATTTGCCCGACTGTGCGATCGCAATCGATGTCTTGCGAGCAACGTCTACGATGGCGGCGGCTTTTGACGCTGGCGCCGCCTCAATTCACGTGTTCAATGATTTGGACGACCTGCGAAAATCCAGTCAAGCTTATCCTGCTGCTCAGCGACTGTTGGCCGGAGAACGCGGCGGCGCGAAGGTCGAAGGGTTCGATTTAGGCAATTCACCCCTTGATCATACTGCCGCTAGCTCCCATGGTCGTCATTTATTTATGAGCACGACCAACGGTACGCGCTGCCTGCGACGTATTCAGACAGCGCCACTGGTGATCACCGCGGCTTTAACGACTCGCCGAGCTGTCGTCGATTTCTTGGTTGAACATCAGCCCGCCAATACGTGGCTTGTCGGTTCCGGTTGGGAAGGCACTTACTCTCTGGAAGATACGGTATGCGCCGGGGCGATCGCCCATCAGCTAGCCCAACAGCAGAATTGTGACGTCAAAGATATTGCCGGTAACGATTCCACCATTGCCGCCGTGAGTCTGTATGAGCAATGGCAAGATGATTTGCTCAGCCTGATGCACCACGCCACCCACGGTCAGCGACTGCTGCGGCTGTGTCAAGAGGATGATTTGCACTATTGTGCTCAACTAGATGTCCTGAACTTGGTGCCCATTCAGTCTGAGCCTGGGGTTTTGGTATTGAATAGCCCCGTCCCCGATGGACTGCCCGAAAAGCCTTGACTCAAAAACTGGGTAGGCTCTATCAACGTACCCATGTGCCTGCCCCTCCATTCCCTTTCCTCAATTGTGCCGCTGCCCCCTTGTGATTTGCTCCAGTTGTGCGGCAGGCTAATGACGGCGATTTACTGCAGGCAGCGGCATGACGGAGATTCGACTATTGGTGCTGGATATTGACGGCACGATCGCAGGGCAGACCAATGACGTCAGCGATGGCGTGAAGGCTGCGATCACCGCGGCGCAGGCCCAAGGCGTGCAGGTAGCAATCGCCACTGGGCGGATGTATCGCTCCGCAGTGCGATTTCACCAGGCCGTGCGATCGCCCCTACCGCTGCTGTCCTACCAAGGAGCGCTGATTAAAGATCCCGTTTCTGGCAAGCTATATCGACACACGCCGCTGGCACGTCAGCACACCTTAGCCCTGTTAGCCGAACTGGCCGCCTTGGAAGCCACAGGGCAATTGTCCATTCACTTATATATTGATGACCAGCTCCATGTGCGGGAAATTTTAGCCGACACCCGAGAGTATGCCGAGCGTTCTGGCATCGCCCCCGTCGCGGTCGGTGATTTAGCCGCTTACCTGCAGCAGGGTAAGATTGACACGACTAAGCTGCTGGCGCTCAGCCCCGATCCACAAATAATTAGCGACTTACTGGTCCGCTTTAAGCAGCTCTACGCCCCAGAGGAACTGTATTTAACCCAGTCGGTGGCGACTTTTTTTGAAGCCACCCATCCTTCGTCAAATAAAGGGGCGGCAGTCAAATATTTAGCGGAAGACCTGCTGCAGTTAAGGCCGGAGCAGGTGATGACCGTCGGCGATAATTTTAATGATTATGAAATGCTGCAGTATGCTGGAATTGGCGTGGCGATGGGAGATGCCCCAGCCGGCGTGAAGAAGATTGCCGATTGGGTGGCGCCCAGCGTAGAGGATGACGGCGTGGTAAGCGCGATCGAGCAATTCATCCTCAAATAGTGCGGCTCCATGCAGTCTCCTAACCACAGATGCTCAGCATCAGACCACGTAACTGCAGAAAGCGCCCAAAAGCTGAAAAACTTTTAAATACAGAAAGGGCACCGACGACTGGCCGTGTTTCGTCTCGGTGCCCTCACTGGTTCGCTCCTCACACCATCTCAAGATATCCGATATGCCAGAGCTTGTCACTAGCAATTTATCATTTTGCACTTTTGATTTTCTTATCAGTTGCTCAGAAAAAAAGAACTTTGGCATTTCTTTTACGCACGGGCTGAGCGATCGCGAGCCGGAGACAAAAGTAGATTGAGCGATGCTGTAAACTGTCGGCAAGCTTAAAAATCGTTATTCCAACTATGGAATCCAGTTTTCTGACCACCGTTTTTCTGCCGCTGGCCCTCTTTGTCATCATGCTCGGCATGGGCCTGGGGTTGACGATCAAAGACTTTCAGAGAATCGTCACCGAACCTAAAGGCGTTTTGTTAGGGCTCGTTGCCCAACTCGTGCTGTTGCCGATCATTGGCTTTGCGCTGACGGCGCTACTACCGCTGTCACCAGAATTGGCCGTCGGCGTCATTATTTTGACGGCCTGTCCTGGCGGCCCTACTTCCAACCTCATAACGTATCTGGCCCGGGGGCGCGTGGCGCTGTCGATTACGCTAACGGCAATCAGTAGCTTGATCACCATTTTTACCATTCCACTACTGGTTAACGGGGCCTCACGGTATTTCCTTGATGTGGGCACTGCCCTACAGCTGCCTTTTGGGCAAACGGTTTTGCAAATCGCGGTCATTACCCTGATTCCGGTCAGCATCGGCATGCTGTTGCATCATTACGCGCCCAGATTGGCGATCGCCATTGAGAAGCAGGTCAAATGGCTCTCACTGTTTTTCTTAGGGTTGGTAATCGCCGGGTTGCTAATCAAAGAGCAGGCCAATGTGCTCGGCTTCTTTTTACAGGTGGGCTGGGTAATCCTCCCTCTACTGATGCTGTCGATGGCAGCCGGCTATGGTTTAGCGACGATGGCTCGGCTCGATCAGCCCAGCGCCACGGCGATCACCATTGAGGTAGGCATTCAAAACGGCACTTTAGCGATCGCGATCGCTAGCGCCCCTACCTTTTTGAATAACTCAACGATGGCCATTCCCGCCGCCATCTACAGCCTCATGATGTTTGTTGTCGGTGGAGCCTTTGCCTGGTGGATGCAGCGCCATGGCGATCGGCCTACTAGCAAAACCGACACCCCCTTGACGGTAGAGGGCATTTCGACAAGTCCCGATGATTGATGCACGTAAAGAAAAAGGACTCTAGAAGAATCAAGCGCCCTCTGCAGGATCAGCAAATTTTTCTAACTCATCTCTGGCCGGCTAAGCACTGCGGTCTCAAATAACGAGATGAGCCAGTGATGTTGCTCGCAAATCTGCCTTACTCCCCAATCCATTCCTGCACCGACGTTCCTATAATGAGGGGCGTTGCCGGCGGAGACTTGCTTGTTCAATCTATTGATGTGGAGTGCTGACTCCGGCTTTGAGGCAATATTTGATGCCATTATCGACAGTTTTGACGGAATCCTGAACAGCAGCGTCAACCTGTTAGAAGCCACATTATTTTTCCGCATTGCTGGTTTACCCGTCATCATCGTCTGGCTGTTGATGGGCGCGACCTATTTCACCCTACGCATGGGGTTTATTAATATTCGGGCGTTCAAGCACGCTATTGACGTGGCGTTAGGACGTTTCGATGATCCTGACGAACCGGGTGAAGTCAGCCACTTTCAGGCGATCGCCACGGCGCTGTCGGCAACGGTGGGATTGGGCAATATTGCCGGCGTCGCGATTGGCATTCAGTTAGGCGGTCCAGGGGTGGTGGTGTGGATGACGCTGGCGGGCTTTTTGGGCATGTCCAGCAAGTTTGTGGAATGTACCCTCGCCCAGCAGTATCGCTTAGTGCGCGCGGACGGTACCGTAGCCGGAGGCCCCATGTATTCGCTGTCGCGGGGACTCGACCAGTTGGGCTTGAAAAGACTGGGCCAAGGTTTAGCGCTAGGATTTGCGCTGCTGTGCGCCATCGGAGCCTTGGGCGGCGGCAATATGTTTCAGGCTAACCAGACCCAGGCTGCGATCGCGCAGATGCTGCCGTGGATTGACCAATATCCTTGGGTTTATGGACTAACTTTGACCGGGCTCGTCGGGCTAGTGATTATTGGTGGAATTCAACGTATTGGCACCGTCGCCGGAGCCATTGTGCCCACCATGGCTGGACTCTATGTGCTGTCTGGCCTGTGGATAATTTTGATTCACTGGTCAGCGGTGCCCAGCGCGATCGCCCTGATTTCCCGCGAAGCCTTCAATCCGCAAGCGATTGAAGGGGGCATGGTGGCGGTCTTGGTGCAGGGCATTCGACGGGGCCTATTTTCCAACTCGGCGGGCGTCGGCTCAGCGGCGATTGCCCACGCAGCGACCCGCACCAAAGAGCCCGTCCGCGAGGGGATTGTGGCAGCGATCGAGCCGTTTATCGACACCATCGTCATCTGCAACATCACGGCTTTGGTGTGCGTATTGACCAACGCCTATCAGGATACTGCCGAGGCCACACTGGGATTTGAGCTGGTGGCCATCGCCTTCAGTCGAGAAGTGACGGGCTTCTCGCCCCTGCTGACGATAGCGGTGTGCTTATTCGCCTTTTCAACCATTATTTCGTGGGCTTACTATGGCGAGCAGTGCTGGCGCTATTTGACCCGCGATCGCCTGCCGCTGCTTTATCGTTTAATTTACGTAGCCGCTACTTTTGTCGGCAGCATCACTCAGCCCAGTGCAGTACTCGCCTTTAGTGACCTAATGCTGTTTGCGATCGCGATTCCCAATCTGCTGGGTTGTCTACTGCTGTCAAATCAAGTAGCGGCCTCACTGGAGGACTATTGGCAGCGTCTGACAACCGGCCAAATGCCTCGCCACGGCGTCAAACTTTAAGGCAACTTTAGGTCTGTAGCCAGGAAATTCTCAGAAACCCGCAGCACGATGGCACTGTAGAGCAACAATCAGAATGCTATTGCAGTACCTTATGAAGTGTTGGCAATTACCGTTTAGACACAAATCTCAGATTTTGCAGTTGCCTCGGCGCTGCTCGTGGTTGCCTGTCGCAAAATTGAAAAGGGCATGCTGAGTCCCTGACCTTCCAACATCAGAGCGCTTTAGCGATGCATTGGGGTGTGAATCTACTTGCCAGTTTTCAGGAAAGCTAAATTTTAGGGAACTGTTTGAGCGATCGCTGAGTTGATTTAGCTACGTTTGCTCACCGATTTTGGGTGAGCAACTTTAGAGACGGCAGATACTGAACTTCACAAGGAAATAGCCTCTTAGTTTTTCTCAAAGTCATGCGTGAGATCACTAACTTTAGGTTAATATTCTGTTACAAAAGTATATAAGTTAAGGGGCTAAAAATTTTACTGAAATCATCTGTTCCAACGATTGGATGACCCATCATCCAATGTTGAGTAGACGACCCTAAACAACTGGAATTCTAAGTTTTAGAACCCTTGCGGTTCTGTAATTTGGGATGCCAATTGCTTCAAACCATCTACTTGTTAAAAGTTGATATAACTTCACTTAGCCTGAGCCCTCAAATTTCTCAATCAGAAAATCAGGGGCAAGTTCTCTAATTTGAAGCAAGGATGACTAAGCGCAAATTCTATGATCTCAAGGGCCTGATTTTGGTGTGCAGTAATCTTTATGGCGGATTATCAATCGGTTACCAATCAATGGACTGATTACTGGAATCAAGTTGGTCAGAATCAGCTACCCACACAGCTGCTAAATACCGTTAATCAAGCGGTAATTGCCGTTGATGTTAGAGGTTTAATTCGGTTCTGGAACCACGCTGCCGAAATTCTCTACGGTTGGCAGCAAGCTGAAATCTTAGCGCAGTCAATTCTAGAGCTCGCTCCCACATTAGGCTGTCAGCTGCCGGTTGCCAGGATTATGGCGGTGGTCCGTCGAGGGCAGTCTTGGACGAAGGAAATGGCCGTGCATGATCGCCATCATCGCCATTTTGTGGCATTAGTCAATATTGCGCCCATCTACAATAGCCAAAATGAGCTGATTGGTTTAGTGGGGGTCTCTTCCGACATCAGTTGCTTTAAGGCTGCTCAGGCACAGCTAGTGCAGCAAACTCAGCAGGAGAAAGCGCTAGCTCAGGTAATTGATGCCATTCATCAATCACTGGACTTAGAGACTATTTTTTCGGTCTCGGTGACCCATATTGCCAGGCTGCTAAAGGCCCGCGTCGCCATCACAGAGTTTCTTCCTGAGCATCACTATTGGCTCAGACGTATCGTGTTCGACAGTGAACAGGGGCTAATCCAGACTCCTCAAGATACCGTTCCCGATGCGCATAACCCCCTAGCGGCGCAGTTGAAGCGTCTAGAAGTGGTCAAAATTAATGACACCAGCATTATTGCTGACCCGATCAATCAAGCATTTGCAGCAAAAAATCCGGGGGCCTGGCTGCTGATTCCTATTAGTCTGGACGGCGAGGTATGGGGCGGATTAACGCTATGTCGGCGCTCTGATCAGACCGGTTGGCGTGATGAAGATGTTGAGCTGGCGCAGCAGGTAGCGGCCCAATTGGCGATCGCGATTGCCAAGGCCCAGTCTTGCCAACAGCTACGCCAGGAACTGAGCTTTCGGCGCTCCAAAGAAGAGCAACTGCGTCAGTATGAGCGGATTGTATCAGCTACGCAGGACGGCATTGCGCTGCTCGATACCAACTACCTTTATCAGGCGGTTAACCAGACATACCTTGACTGGCACCACAAAAAGCGCGAAGACATCGTGGGCCACTCCGTTGCGGATCTGTTAGGAGAGGACACTTTTCACTCACGCGTGAAACCAAAGTTAGATCGCTGTTTACAGGGAGAAGTCATCCGATATAGCGATTGGTTTGTCTACGATTTGGATAAACAGCATTATCTCAACGTCACCTATGCCCCCTTCTTCGACGACAATTACAAGCTGTGTGGGGTAGTTATAACCTCCCGCGATATGACCGATTTGCAGCTTGCCCAAGAGAGGCTGCGGCGGCAGGCGGAACAAGAGCGAGCCGTCAATGACATTGTGCGGCTTGTGCGGCAGTCATTTGAAATTGAATCACTGTTTCCCCAGGCGCTGGCTGCCATCAACCAGCTGTGGGATGCCGACCACAGTGCGATCGCTAAATTTGAAGAAATTGACCAAACCTGGCGATATATTGCCGAGTACCGGACCAATGCCATCATTTCTCCCTGCGTTGGCTCGCCTTTATTCGATGCTCACAGTCCGGTGGCTGCCGCCCTTGAGCAGGGGCAAACGGTCTGCCTCGACGACGGCACTCGAGCACAGGATGAAATTCACCAAGAATTAGCCAAGCTTTTTCCGGGGGCGTGGTTAATTGTGCCGCTGCGGGTGCAGGATCGCACATGGGGCAGTCTGACGCTGAGAAAGTTGAAGCCTCACTGGATGCCTGAAGCCACTAGCTTGTGTGAGCGCATTGCCGATCAGCTGGCAATTGGCATTCACCAGGCAGCGCTGTTTCAAGCGGCCCAGGCCGAGCTGCAAAAGCGTCAGCAGGCGGAGCAAATGCTTAGAGAGCAAGAGTCGTTCTTGCGATCGCTCTATGAGCAAGCGACCCTAGGGATTGCTTTTTGTCAGTCCGATGGGAGAATTTTGCAGGCCAATACCAAATACTGCGCCATTACCGGATATAGTGAGCGCGAGCTGCAGTCGATGTCGCTGAACCAGCTCACTCATCCCCGCGATCGCTGTCTTAACGAAGCCATCTTTCTAAAGATGGCGCGGGCCGAGCGTTCAGAATTCAGCACCGATAAGCGCTATGTCAGGCGTGATGGCACGATTGTTTGGGTGCATTTGACGGCCTCGGTAATTCGTGACGAGTACGGCCAGTTCAAGGCGTTGGCTACCATCATTCAAGATATTAGCGATCGCAAACAGTTGGAAGCAGAACGGCAGCAGGCTGAGGCCCAGCTTCGCCATAATGCCTTGCACGATACGCTGACTCAGTTGCCCAATCGCAACCTGCTGATGTCCCAGCTTGGGCAAGCTTTGATGCGTATGCAGCGACCGCCCCACCAGCAGTTTGCGGTGCTGTTTCTTGATCTTGATCGCTTCAAAGTGATCAACGACTCTCTGGGACACCTGGCTGGCGACCAGCTATTGGTAATGGTGGCTCAAATTCTAAATCGCCTAGTGCGCCCAGGAGATTTGGTTGCCCGCGTCGGCGGCGATGAATTTGTCATTTTGCTAGAGGCCATCGATGACATTTCTGAAGTGTCGACGGTGGCTAATCGATTGCTGCAGACTTTGCGAAAGCCCCTGCAGTTAGAGCAGCGCGAGGTTTTTGCAACCGCTAGCATCGGCATCGTTTTAGGGGATCTGACCTATGGCAGTGCCACCGAACTGCTGCGGGATGCAGATATTGCCATGTATCGAGCGAAGGCCAACGGAAAAAATAGCTACGCCCTGTTCGATCCGGCACTGCACAAACGGGTCACCTATCGGCTGCAATTAGAGCAAGACCTGCGGCGAGCGATCGCTCAACAGCAGCTAGAACTCTATTATCAGCCCATCGTCAGTCTCCGAGACGGCTCTATTTTTTGCCTCGAAACCCTAACTCGCTGGCGACATCCTGAGCATGGACTGATTCCCCCAAGCGATTTCATTCCCATCGCGGAAGAAACGGGCCTGATTGCCGGGCTCGACCAGTGGGCGATGCTGACGGCCTGTCAACAGCTCAAGGATTGGCAAACCCGATATCCAAGCGCCCAAAACATTAAGGTAAGCGTCAACTTATCGGCGCAAGATTTACACTTTCCGAACATGGTGAACTGGATTACCCAGGCCCTGACAGAGTCGCAACTAGCCGGCAAGTATTTGATTCTAGAAATCACGGAAAGTCTTTTGGTCAGCGATACCCCGCAAATATTGCAGCTGATTGGGCAAATTCAAGATTTGTCAGTGCAGTTGGCTGTTGATGACTTTGGGACCGGCTATTCCTCTCTCAGCTATTTGCACCGCTTTCCCCTGGGGGCGCTGAAAATTGATCAGTCGTTCACCTCTAACATGCAGTTAGGCAGCGTGAATCAGGAAATTATCGAGACCATCGTCGCTCTAAGCGATCGCCTAGGCATGGTAGCGATCGCCGAAGGTGGCGAAACCTCTGAGCAGATACAGCACCTGCACCGAGTCGGGTGTGAATATAGCCAGGGATATTACTTCTGTAAGCCTTTGCCTGTGACCGTTCTAGAATCTTTGCTTAAGCACCCCTTCCCGTTTATGGACAAGCTTTCGGCGCTGCAGCCAGGAAATCTCTAAAGAAAAAAGGCATTGGGTCACATCACGCCCGCCAAGTTCTATCAGCTAAGGGCTGAATTCTCAGCTGTTGAAGCATTAAATGCCTGAAAGAGGACGGCTCCCAGCCGGTCGTGATTGAGAAATTCAATGCAGAAAGTCAGCCGTAATTTTGCCCCGGTCATTTCCCGGCTTCAATCGGGCAAGTGGGCTTTTGCCAGAAAATAGCTCGCGATCGATTTGGCATCTACCCCTTCGCCATGATGCACCGCTTGCTCAAACTCTTCGGGGGTAAGATAAATCACTTCAATATCTTCGTCATCATCACCAGGCGGGGGTTGGTCAATGGGTTCTAAGTCAGTGGCAATAAAGGCGTGAATAAACTCGTCGGAATAGCCGGGCGCTAGCGGAAAACTACCGAGCGATTGCCAGCTACTTGCCGCGTAGCCAACTTCTTCCTGAATTTCTCGCTGAATAGTTTGCAGGGGCATTTCGTCGGGTTCCACAGTGCCGGCAGGAAATTCCAGCAGTCGTCCCTGCACGGCAAAGCGATATTGCCGCACCAAAACTAGCTGCCCGGCTGACGTCACCGGAATTGCCAAGGCTCCGCCAGGGTGACGAATACATTCCCACTCGCCTTCAGATTTATTCGGCAGTCGGAGGCTGTTAACTTCAAAGTTGAATTTTCGCCCTTTAAGCAATAAGCGCTGTTTGAGCAGCTGGGGCGGTTCATTCCCAAAGGGCATAGTCCTTGCAATATCCAGTGATAGACACACCAGCGCGATCGCCAGTTAAGAGAGCTTTAGCGTACCACACTGCCTTTGGGCGTATGGGAAAACAGCAGCGACACGTCCGGCAAGCGCTTGACTCCAGCATGATCGACGACAGCGCTGATTTCGGCAACTGTTTGACCGGAAAGAGGATTACGCCAGTCAGGAGCAATTTCCGCCAGCGGCACCAGCACAAAGCCACGCTCCCACATTCTGGGATGCGGTAGCTGCAATTTTGCCGTGGAGAGAATTTGCTGGCCAAACAGCAGCAAATCTAAATCTAAAGTGCGAGGTCCCCAATGCTGACTCCGTACTCGGCCAAAGGTCGCTTCAATTGCCAGCAGCAGATTGAGCAGCTCAGGAGCCGTCAAGGTTGTCTCCAACAGTACACAGGCATTGAAAATATCCGGCTGTGGCGGTCCTAGAGGAGCAGTTAAATATACGCTAGAAACTGCTGTTACGACTACTTGAGAGTGGGCCTCAAGGGCGCTGACGGCAGCCCTAAGCGTGGCGAGAGAATCACCCAAGTTGCTGCCCAAAGCGATCGCACTAGCAGTAGCCGTCATTCAGCTCTACTCAAAAATAAATTCGCTGCCAGAAACCGCGCCTTCACTGGCAGAGGGCAAAAACTGCACCGACGTGGAATAGGGATTGGCTAAATCCGGTACTCGCAGCGTCGGATCAGTGCGCGTTTGCTGCTCTAACAAATACTGATAGGCATCAAAAACAGCATAGGCATCGTTCATTACGTCTTGCTCGGGGAACCCACCAACGCCAAACATGGTGCCTAGCTGACCACTTAGTGAACGATTTTTATTGAAAGAACCGCCGTTGCTAAAAAAGATCTCATCCATGGCATAGGGAATGTAGGCCGATTCAGACGAGGGCGGTTCATCAGCAGGCGTTGTTGGAGCGATCGCCAGAACCGATGCGGTAGCGATAGTTGCAGTCAATGCCCGAATTAAAAACTTAGCCATTTTGAATTTCCTCACTCCACTGAATCATCGGTATCAGCAGCCGTCTGATACTTTGCATCTTTAACTAGCATGCCCAAGGCGTACACTGTTAGATGTCGTAACCCTAAACGGCATACACCTGTTCGCATGTTATTTATAGCGCAGTCTGCAAAAAACGGCGCACATTTTCTTTATTTTTTATTTATGACTTCGAGTGTTTCTGGTGCTGCTGCCCTGACGACGCTACCGCTAGCGGAACTGCGCGATCGCCTGCTGACTCTTTTTTGCGAAGTTGCTTACAAAGAAGGGGACTTCACGCTCTCTTCAGGGCAAAAAAGTGACTATTACATCAATGGGAAGCAAGTCACGTTACATTCTGCTGGCGGCGTCATGGTAGGGCGACTGCTACTTGAGCAAATCCCGCCCGATACCAAAGCAGTGGCGGGCTTAACATTGGGGGCAGACCCCATTGTCAGCGGCGTCAGTATTGTGGGCGCCTATCGCGATCGCCCAATAACGCCGCTAATCGTCCGTAAGCAGGCTAAGGGACACGGTACCCAAGCTTACATCGAGGGACCGACGCTGCCCGCCGGGGCGCCAGTTGTGGTGCTCGAAGATGTGGTCACCACTGGGCAGTCGGCCTGGCAAGCCGTGGAGCGATTGCGCGAGGCTGGATACGCTGTGGATACCGTGCTGGCGCTGGTTGATCGTCAGCAGGGCGGTGAAGAGTTTTATCAAGCAAAAGGGCTTAAATTTAAGGCGTTATTCTCTATCGCCGACATCAAGTCTCGTTATGCTCAGCTACACTCGTGAGTGATCCGCACGGGCAACTGCCCCAGCCTTTTGGAGGCGCATGATGAGTCTTTGGCATACGCTGCTAGCGGTTTTGGGAGCGCTGCTGTGGGGCTTTAACTTTGTTGCCATCAAAGTTGGGCTGGGGGAGTTTCCACCGCTACTATTCGCTGCCTTGCGCTTCGTCGTCATCGCTTTCCCCGCCATCGGGTTTGTGCCGCGAGCCGGCATTGCCTGGCGGTGGATTGTGGCGGTCGGGCTGGCGATGGGCGTCTTTCAGTTTGGTTTCCTCTATCTGGGAATGGCTAACGGCATGCCCGCCAGTCTTTCTTCTCTAGTGGTGCAGTCCCAGGCGCTATTTACGCTGCTGTTTTCAACCTGGATTTTGCGTGATGTCCCGCGGCGTCAACAGTGGCTAGGCGTTGGGCTGGCCTTGGCGGGGATGGGAACGATCGCTGGGGGCCGGGATAGCCAAACTTCTTTGCTAGGGCTGCTGCTGGTTGTAGGTTCTGCAGCTTCTTGGGCCGTCGGCAATATTTGTCTTAAGCTGGCCCGGGTTAGCAATGGTTTTCGGCTGCTGGTGTGGATGGCGATCATCCCGCCACTGCCGCTGCTGGTGCTGTCGGCACAATTTGAGTCGGGACAGTGGGCGGCCTTGCGATCGCTGACGCCTTTGGGCATAGCCACGGTTTTGTACACTGGTTTGATTTCATCGCTGCTGTGTTTTGGCTTCTGGGCTTACCTAGTGCAGCATTATTCGCCCAATCGCGTCGCTCCTTTTTCGCTGCTGGTGCCGATTTTTGGCATGGCGTTTTCGGTTGTACTGCTGGGCGATCGCCTCAGCCCCTGGGAAATCATGGGCTCGTTGCTCGTATTTGTCGGACTGTGCTGCACCATCTTGACGCCGCTCCGCTCTGAGCAAACCGCAGAATCGTGATGTTTGGAGGGAATCGGCGGCAGCCATGCGTCAAAGCCCTCTAAACATGCGGCGGTTCGGGGCTGTTTGACTTCGCAAGTATCGGCAACTTTAGGTTTGGGCAACAAGGTTGGGCACGGGCCACTCGACAGAGTTACTGGCGTGGTTGGGGAACTGCTGGGGAATAGCATACCCGGTCATTGGGGCTCGATAGTGCCAAACCTTTACAGCCACTTTGTGCTTTAGGTGGATTATTTAAGTACAGATCCTTTGACGAAGCGCTCTCCCCGCTTGTAGCCCCCACCTATTCTGTCGGATTAGCCACGGTGGTGGCAGGGGCGATCGCTTCTCGCACCTCATACCAAGTTAAATTGCCCTCGGGATCAATCTTGACCACTAACGCCGTAATCTGGTCTTGCTCGACGGTGACTCCGCCGATCACCTCGCATTCAAACTCCTCACCGGGTTGATTTAACCGATATAAATCTCCGCAGTTCAGTGAGGCTCGCTTGGTGAAAGCCTTAACAAAATCTTGCTGCAGCTTCTCTTCCACTTTGGCCATGTTCAAAATCACTGCTGAACTGGGCACATCCCATTGGATGCTGCCTTGGGCGTCCTGCTGCACGACGTTAATGGTGAATTCACCTTCGGGACGCAGATAGCCCACACAGCGAAAATAGGCCCCCGACTGTCTATGCACGTCACGGGGACAACGCACTTCTGCGAGGGATAATCGCCGGCTCTGGCTCTCAATTTCCGATTCAATTTCTCGCTCAACCGCGGTCATATTGAGCCGATTAAAACAGCTTGTCAGCGTCAGTACCGTGCCCGCCAGCAGTATCCCGCGAAAAAATGGCCGCATTTTGCATCTGTTGCTGAATCATTGCCTCTAAAACTATACGCAGTCGATGCCAAAAATGTGTAAAGACAGCCTTAATACCGATTTATTGTGCCGAAGAGATTGACGGCAACGAAGCCGTGATTCACAGGATGCACCTAGCGCCGCTACTGCACTCAATATCCATGACCATCCAAAAGCAGTCATCGAGAAACTGATGACGTGTCCCTAGTCAATCGAAATTTTCTGCGGTCCACCGTTGTTGCCGGAATCGTTACTGGTGGCAGCATCAGGCGCCACGCTAACGTCTTGTTTATCCAGCCAAGACTTGACGGGATCGTCGCTTAAGTCAATGCGTAAGACGCCTGAGACAAAACCGCCGACGAACGCGACTGGTTGACGAGTAAGCTCTTGTAAAAATGGGGAAAGTTCAGTCAGAAACATATGATTTTCTCCTCTTAGGTGCAGCCGCCCGCTTTTATCTTACACAGTGGGCGGGGTGGACGCGATCGCCGAGGGGCAAACAGGGGCAATTAAGCACTGCGCTCCAGCGCTCGATTGTAAGTGCGCTCATTGGCCTGCACCGATTTCTGTAAATCAACAATTGGATTCGGGTAATCAACGCCGAGGCGAACGTTGAAACGCTTTTGCTCCACATCCTGCAGCTTCCAAGGGGCATGCACTTTAGACGCCGGCAACTGCTGCAGTTCTGGCAGCCAATGTTTCACATAGTCGCCATTGGGATCATAGTCTTTAGACTGCTTGGGAATGTTGAAGTATCGAAATCCTCGCGCATCGTTACCAACGCCAGCGGTATAGTTCCAGTTGCCCCAGTTGCTGCACACGTCGTAATCCACGAGCAGCGACTCGAACCACTCTGCGCCCATGCGCCAGTCGATGCCGAGATTTTTGGTCAAAAAGCTGGCGACATTCTGCCGCCCTCGGTTGGACATAAAGCCCGTAGCGGCTAATTCTCGCATATTGGCGTCGACCAGCGGGTATCCCGTTTTGCCCTCGCACCAGGCATCAAAGCGTGGCCAATCCTGTTGCCAGTCGACTTTGAGCCCACGCAAGCCCGAGGGATAAAAAACGCGATCGCCATGCTTCAGACAAATTAACCGGAAATAGTCGCGCCATAGCAGCTCAAACACCAACCAATAGGTCGAATCGTTACGCACTCGTTCTGCTTCGTAAGCCTGCACGGCTTGGTAAAGGCGTCGCGGTGATAGGCAGCCCAGCGCTAGCCAAGCCGAGAATTTGGAAGAGTAGTTAGCCCCCAACATGCCGTTGCGGGTTTGCTTGTAAACCTTCAAGCAGTCGGCATCCCAAATGTAGTCCTGTAAACGAGCCAGCCCTGCCGATTCGCCCCCTTTGAAGGTCAAAACGCCGCGATCGTCCGCCGCTGACGCAGTGACGTTTAGTTTTTCTAAGGTTGGCAGGGCACCCGTGTCCACGGCTTTTGGTACAGCGGGAAGCTGTTTGGGAGCGCCGAAAGGATCGTAAACCGTGCTGGATTTTTCCACCTGTTTGCGAAATTTGGTGAAAACTTCCGGCACTTTCTGTAGAGAAAATGGCAAATCGTCCAAATGGTAGAGCGTCGCGCCCCAGTAGGTTTGCACTGTTTTGCCAGCAGCCTCCAGCTTGTCAGCCAAAGCGGTTTCGACCGCCAATTCTTCCGCCGTCGCCTCTTCATGCCAATAAACAGCGCCCGCTTGTACTTCCTTTGCTAAGGCCGGCAGAACAGTCTCTGGCTCGCCCCAGCGAATTACCAGGTCACTGCCGCGCTGCTGCAGCGATCGCCGCAAATCGGCCACGCTCTCCAGCAAAAACTGGGCGCGAAAAGCGCCTGTCTTAGGAAAACCAAAGGCCGTTTCGCCAAACTGACGCGGGTCGAAGCAGTAGACCGGAATGATTTCATTCCCAGCATTGAGAGCATCTTGCAGCGGTTCATGGTCATGCAGGCGGAGGTCATTGCGAAACCAGATCAGAACTTTCATGAGAGCGATCGCGAAAATGTAAACCTATGTAAACTTAACAAGTTTTTGCCTGTACTGCTGTGGCGCTTTTTTGGTCATCGTCGTGGATTAAGGAATAGCAATGGCATCATCGCCAATGCCGTAAACAACGCCATCACTCGTAATCAAGGGGACAAAGTTACATTGACAGCGGTCCAGATGGCCCGGCTTTTGCAGTATGATCGCCTGCGAAAAGCGCTATTAGTCCTAGTGATGCCCCGATGTCAGAATTCACCGGGTTAAAGAAAGCGCTCATAGAGAGCACTGAGGCTCAGATTGAGATGAAATTTTTACGGCGACTGTTACAAACGAGTCTTTCGGCAACGGTGTTAATGGCGGCTGGCATGGTGGCTGAGGCGATCGCGCCGCCGCCCGTTCATGGAGCCGAAGATATTCGGCTTTTGGTGGCGGGTCCGCTGCTGTTTGATATCTCCGTAGAGTCTCTGGCGATCTTTGCCGAGACGGGGGCAGTCACTGGCGACCTCCAGTTAGTGGCGCCGTTTATCGAGGACCGAGCGCTGCAGTTGCTCCGACAGGGCCTTAACCGCAAGATCCCGCTTGGAGTCGTGGCTGTTGATCAATTGGCCTACTCCCCTTTAGGCCGAGACGCGCTGTTCAATCTCGGAAAAATTTTTCAAGTTCATCGCGGCATCAACGGTCAAAAAGCCCTCAGAGCAGCACTGATTGGCGCCGCCGCCAAAGCCGATGAAGACGGCTGGACAATGATTGATGTGTTGGCAGAATTTCCAACCGCAACCTTAGAAATTGAGCTGCAAGATCTGCAGGCTCTGCGCCGGGAACTGGCGATTTATTTTGGCTACAGCCAGGCCGTTGTGGGAGCCATCAAGACCCAAGCAGGTATGGAAGCGGCTCAGGCCAACATTGACACCACGGGACTTGCCGATCTCAGTCAACCCGGGCCATTTTCCTCGGTCAAAGAAACCATCACGGTCAGAAATCCGGCCTTGCGCCAAACGCAACAGGGGCTTTCCGTTAACTATGATTTTGATACCGACGTTTACTTGCCCAGCGGTCTGACGGAGCCCGCGCCCGTCGTGATCATTTCCCACGGTTTCGGCGACATCAAAGAAAGCTTTACCTTTTTGGCGGAGCATCTGGCCTCCCACGGGTTTGTGGCGATCGTGCCTGACCATGTGGGCAGTGACCTGCAGTATCGACAACAGTATTTGCAGGGACGATTGAATACGCTGTTGAGCCCGATGGAGTTCATTAATCGGCCCCAGGAAATTTCTTTTCTCATTGATCAGCTGGAAACGTTGGTGGCCGAATCGCCAGAGTGGGCCGCCGTTTTGAACCTCGATCGCATTGGCGTGGCGGGCGATTCCTTAGGCAGCACCACTGCTTTGGCTTTAGCTGGGGCCGAAATTAACCGCGCGCGGCTGGTTGAGGCTTGCAACCCTGCGAGTATTTCGCTGAACTTTGCCAACTATTTAGAATGTCGAGCCCAATATCTGCCGCCGCAAAATTATGACCTGGCCGATCCGCGCATCCGCGCAGTTGTCGCCGCACATCCGCTGGGAGGCTCTTTATACGGACCTGAAGGCTTTGGCCAAATTGAGATTCCCCTGATGATGGTGTCAGGTTCTAGGGATATCGTTGCGCCTGGGGTAACAGAGCAGTTTCATCCGTTCGTTTGGCTGCAAAGTGAACAAAAGTATTTGGCACTGCTGGATGCCGGCACACACTTTTCGTCGAAGCCGGGGCGCGACGGGGAAGGCATTTTCCGGTTCTTGGCCGGACAGCATCGAGAGGTGGGCACGGCGTACTATAAGACCCTCAATATTGCCTTTTGGAATGCCTATCTGCGCGACCAAGCAGAATATTTGCCCTATCTAACGGCTCGCTATGCTAAGCAGATCAGCCAGGGAAAACCGATGACGTTAGATCTCATCACCGATCTGACTCCGACTTTAATCGAGACGGTCTACGGCAGCCCGGCGCCCATCGCAATTATCCCAGAGCCGATAGCTGCTCCAGTGGCCCCCCGGCCCCAAAGTGTGTTGGATGAGATTGCTCAAACTGGCGTGTTGAAGGTGGCTTTTCGCAAAGACGCGGCGCCGTTCGGCTTTATTAATCAGCAAGATGCTTGGGATGGCTACTGTGGAGATTTGGCGATCGCCCTCAGCCATTACGTGGCCGCTGAACTTGACAGCCCGGTTGATGTGCAGATGGCCGAGCTGACCTCCACTTTGGACAACCGCTACGATTTAGTGCGCGATGGCAGCGTGCATTTGGAATGCGGCCCTAACTCCATTCGCGACGATGTGGACGGCGTAATTTTTTCTCATCCCTTTTTCATTGCCAGTGCCCAATTTCTGCTGCCTGCCGGACAAGCAGATCGCGTCAATCCCAATACGCCGCTGGCTGGAGCCCGCCTAGGCGTATTGGAAAATACGACTACGCAAACTTTTGTCGAGGAAACTTATCCCAACGCGGAGATTGTGACGTTTTCGGGGGTTGAAGGGCGCCAAGCCGCGATCGCCGCTGCCACCAATGGTGACATTGACGCCTTTGTCGGCGATGGTATTTTGTCCTATGCGGAACTTTTGTTGGCGGGACAGTCCCCGGACCAGTTTGCCCTGGTGCCGGAAATTCCTCTGACTTGTGAATACTATGGTCTGGCGCTCCCCAATGACGATTCCGGATGGCGCCGCTTAGTTAATCAGTTTTTGGATAGCGATCGCGAAAATGCTGTGGCCACGGACTGGTTTGCCGCTGTTTATCCAGAAACCCTGAATAAGACCGAGTTCTGTTTAAATCAGTAGC